>JAPLNF010000100.1 GCA_026692965.1 Planctomycetota bacterium | reverse complement strand
GAGCATACTCCCGGGCCATTGCTTTGGATTGGCATTATTTCCGTGGCTTCAGGTGCATTTTTGGTTCTCCTTTCCAAGGAGCAATCCGAAGTCCAAGCTGGCCCTCCTGCTGCAAAGCCCAACTCTGCCCCTGCAAGGTGAACCTTATGAATCAGGATGAATTGATAGCTTCATTCCAGGGTGTGCTTGCACACCTCTGGATGATTCGAACCTTCTTAAAGCATGCGGACGAAATTCAAGACGATGAAAATATGCTTGAAGTTCCCAGAACCCTTTTTGATTACATTCGTGCCACCGAACCCGCTTATCAGCGTGCGGATTGGGCCGACTTTTTTCATAGGTTAAATGGCAAGTTTAGTCGTTTAAAAAAAGCTAACATGTACTATCAGGAAAACTTTAAAACATTCTCGGATCATACTAATTTTCAAATGGCTGCAAGTTCTTTGGCGGCTTGTGTAAGTAGGCTTCAAGAATTGCTCGACTTAATTGAAAAATTGCCTCAACAACCCTCACCTTCTTCGGGTCCAGGTATCTAATATATACTTTTCTTGAACCAGTTTGTTCATCGTTTCAAGCGGAAGATCTTGCAGATTTTGTGTTGCCTTCCACGAGTCTTGCAATCGTGAAACGATCTCGCTTCTAGCTATGGGCAGGTTGGTTAAAAATTGTTCATGCACTCTGTCGAGGCGGTATTCAGGCTGCCTTGTAGGATGCTTTAAATAGTTTGGGATCATCCCGATATTGAAATCATATAGGATGGATCCGTGATGCAAAATGAAAACACTTTTTCGTTGTTGAGCATTACCTGAGAACTTTTTATTATCCCAAGCTAGGTCGCTAGTGCCATCATGGGTAATGCCAGAAATACCTAAAGAGCTTGCGATTTGTTCCATGATGCTGACATAAGAACTTTTGATGGTAGCCAAACCAGGACGGGTATCGGTTCGAAGAATAAGGGAAAAAAGCAAGCAGCCTTTTCCGAGTAAAACCGTGCCCCCTCCGCTAGAGCGCCTTAAAATCGGCACCTTGGCTTTTAGGCAATCCACTTCTTTTACATCGTCATGAAATATGCCACCAGAGCCTAGAATTACAGCGTTTTCTTGAATTTCCCAGATGCGCAGACATTCGTCCAACTGCCCAAGTTCAGCCTGAAGCAAAAGCGCCTCATCGAACGCAAGGTTTTCGTGGGGATCAGCAAAAGTTTTATCGAGGAATAACATTTTCTTTTTCAAAGGTTCGAGTAATCCGCCTGCGTGTTTCCACGCCTCCAACCCGCCACGAATTGCAAAAGATTTCGAAAACCCAATGCCTCTAAGATGCTTGGCCCAACTGGCCGCGCTCGCGTCATCCGGTCAGGCACAATAAAAAAACACCCAGTTGTTTTTATCAATGCCTAAAGCCCATGAATTAATCTCTTCAGCATTTGCTTCTAAACTGACAGAGTTAGAAATTTTCCAATTGCTTTGCTGTTTGCTAATCCTACTTCTAATATCTAAAATACAACAACTTATGTCATTGTTGTTTATTTCAAATGCCTCTGCAGCAGTTATTCTTAGGCTGAGCGGGTTGATCAAGGTTGGCTTTCTGCGTACGGGTTAAATTCGCTTAAGTGCAAAATGTTCTCGGGAACAAACTGTTTCCTGATTCCTAAGGATGATTCTAGTTCCAAGTTTGCAAACGATTGTTGTAAAAGCTTTCCCTCATGCTTTTTTCCGTGCTCTTCTAGAATCACTTCTCTGCCTAATAATCCCATCCCTAAAACCCACTCTTTTTCAAGCGTTTGTACGTTCCCATCAAGTAATTGATGATAGATTTCATCGAGGTTTGAAAGAAGACGTTTGGCGATTTCATGGGTGTTTAGTGGGTGCGGAGTGAATTGCTGCATCGAAGTAGCAAAAGGTAATCCTAAACCCGCAAATTCGCTTGGAGTTTGCAAAACATTTAGGCCAATTCCAACGATGGTCCCTGCGGATTGCTCGATCAAAATACCGCAGATTTTTCTGCCATCCATCAAGATATCATTGGGCCATTTTATACTCGCTCTTAAGCCAAGAAAATCTTGAATCGTGTTGCAAACAGCCACTGCAGCCCAAGCAGTTAATATTGCAGGGCGCCTCAAACCATCTGGCGGGAATAACAATATCGAAAGTAAAACCGATTGCCCTTTATTTGCATTCCAAACCCGCCCATGCTGGCCTCTTCCATAAGTTTGGCTGTCTGCGATTATTGCCAAACCATTATTTGCTACTTCAGCAGAATGAGCTGCAGCATGATTCGAGGTGCTATCAAGTTCATTGAAGTGCCACGTTAATTTTCCAATCAACTTGTGGTCGAGTTCCCAGATGCTTGTTGGATTCGTTGGCATTATGAAAAATTGTAATCCAGCGCTAAATCTAAAGCAGGGGCAGAATGCGTGATTGCGCCGATGCTTATCCGATCAACTCCTGTTAATGCCACTTCCCTTACATTTGCGATGGTTATTCCGCCCGAGGCTTCAAGCAAAACATCGGGCGCTACTGCATTTTTACGCTGTACCGCCGCTTTCATATCT
>JAPLNF010000099.1 GCA_026692965.1 Planctomycetota bacterium | reverse complement strand
TAATCCTTACGAACCAACTTTCCCTCTTCATCCGCAAGAACGGTATACACGGTTTCACCCGATTGCAGCACTCTGCCACTGATCGCACACTTGCGCGTATTCGGTTGTACTTCGTATTCCACCATCGATTGCACTACCTCTTTATCGTATCGGCAACAAGGTAAAAGACTCAAGCCTGAATCTAGCAAGAGTCTGAACAAATATAATTAAGAGCACCGAAGTTGCGGACTGGAGAACATGTAAGGGATCAATTAATTTTTATCAATGTTTCGTTTCAATTCGGAGTTTATTTCCGATTGTGTTTCTTGGCCCCAGCCCAAGCAATTCAACCGTACAATACCCTTGGCATCCAATAGCAAGATCTTGGGTGTGGATTCAAGACCATAACTTGATCGCAAGCCACTGCCATTAAGTACAGCGAAATTGAGTTTAGAAGCTTCGGCTTGTTTTTTGACTATTTCGTTATCATCGATCACGCTCATGCCAAGCACGGTAACGGAGTCGCCATGATTTGTTTGCATAGTTCTTGCGAAGTCAAGTATTTCGGTTGAGAGAGGAGATTTAGGGTTGTAGAAGACCAGAAGTATGGATTTACCTTCCAATCTTGCGAGCCTGACTGATTCTTGTTTAAGCATGTTTTGAGCGATAAAATCGGGTGCTTTGTAGCCTAACCTAGCAGTCTGCAAACTTGTTGCAGATACCGGTACAATCACGGATTCAGAACTATCGCCCTTCAAGATGTTTTCCAGCCTTTTGGTTGTCTGGATTATGGCATCACGATAAGGGGTCTGGCTCATGATTTCTGATTGGGTTTTAACCTGCCTTATTAAAGCCTTTGTTTGGGCGGTATACTTTCCGATATCTTGGGTGTACGCGTTTGCAGATTCGCGATAGTTCGTCGCCAGTTGAATTTCTTTTTTGCGATCTTGAAATAACTGCCCGGGGTAAACCAGACTGGTTTCAAGTTCAACGCGCAAGGTGCTTTTTTGGGAAGGCTCGTTATGAGCGGGTTCTTTGATTTCGACGGTGCGTTCTAATTTCTGGGCAACTCCCAATTGTGGATGAAGCCAAACAGCATCAGTTCTTTTCCATGCTTGTCGGTCTGCGCGGGTTTTTCCCCAATCCTCGGTTTGTTGGGTACCAATCAGCTTGATGCATTTAACTCCTTGCACCATTTCAGTACCTAAAACAGTCCAGATGCAAACAGGCCTGCCATCTTCGTTGGTTTCCCATGTGTCATTTTCAACAAGTTTTGTTTTTGGTAATTCGACTAGGTACCCGCATTCGATGGTCGATGGGCCGTCTAAAGATATCTTTCCGAGATTGTGACCGGGTTGAATGATGCCCTTTGAATCGCAACGGAAAGTCTCCAAGCGGACAGAAGTTGCAGGAGGTTCGGAAGTGATGGTAGGCAATGATGCAGCGTTATTGCGTTGTTTTAGAATAGTCAGGCATGCAAGGTAGGAGCTGTTTTTTTCGGTTTCCAATACTAGGCAGCGTGATTCTACTCGGTAGGAGCGTTGGAATTGAACCCTGCTTGATCGGGCTTCTTCAGTAAATAAACCGCGGTACAGCAACTCTTGCGAGGCTTGAACCCGGAAACTTATATTGTTTGCAACCTGCATGGATTTCGCAGTTTTATTTTCTTCCGCTTGTGCCAATCCTAAACCTGCTGCAAGTATTAAAATGGAATACACTGTGGCACCTCTCCCAAACAGGATTTTAAATGAAAACCTAAATAGTCCAGCGCGGCGGATTATAACAATGTGGCTGATTCTCACAAGATTGCTTTACGCAGACCAAAGTTCCACCGGGAATAGAGTTGTGCCGTATATTGTGCAAACACCCTGATTGATGGCTGGTTTAAAATAGGGTGTTTTATTCTGGGTTAAATCTGTATTTTTGAACAGGTGGGAGTTCTGGGAAATTGTTTGCTTTCGAATATTTCAATGCTTTTTATTGGCATGAATCTAGTAAGCTAGGGCCATTGCTTAGGAAAAGGGCAACCAACGTTGATTCATGGAGTCGTACTTTGTTTGGATTACTATTTGGTGTCTTTCTTTTGTTTCTTTCGATTACCGTGGTGAGCGGTGCGTTTTCGCATTTCCTCCAAGGTAGAATTTATAGTCAACCAGCGGATGGCTTTATTTGGCGTGCCCCAGCAAGTGGTGCAATAATTACGCTGACTCTTGTAATGTGGATGATGTTGGATTATGGCTCGCCTGGGATTTACAGGCCCATCCATGAATTACAGTCCTACACCCCTGAAAACAAAAAAGCCAATTTGAAACCCGAGGATGGCGCCCCTTACCCGTCCATGACCGTTACCCGTGCTGATGGTAAAAAAGAAGTGTACTTCAAGCAGCCAGGCAATCGCCTTGAGTACAAATCTAAAATCAATCTGCCATTGCCTTCCACCCCGGTTGAAATAGAGGTGGATGATGAAGGAAAAATCTCCGTGTTCAAGCCGGAGAAAGATGCCAAAGGTAATTATCTTCGAAGGACAGGGCAATCGCTGGTATACAAAGATGAACGTGGCAGGCAGATGATCGAGGGGGGATTAGGCGCCCTAGTGATTAATCGCCCAGGTGCTACATTTTTAGTTTTGTTCCTGCATATTCTTCATTTTATAGCTTGGTTTGCTTGCCTTTGGTTTCTGTTTGAATTTCAGCCATTGCATGCTTTTGGTTTAGGGGCGGCCTTCTGCCTTTTGATGACACTATTCTTTTTGCCACCACTTCTAAATTTCACCGAGACAGTTTCTAAGCAGCGAACCAAACCCGAAGTTGTTTCAACGCCTGCCAAAGCAGCATAAATTTTTATTAAGGATCAAGCATGCCACTGACACGTGTTGCTCTATTAGAAAAATTTCGTCATCAACTCTCGCAAGGAAAACCAATCGTGGGAGGTGGTGCAGGAACAGGCATAAGTGCCAAGTGCGAAGAAGCAGGGGGCATTGATTTAATAATCATTTACAATTCAGGCCGTTACCGGATGGCAGGGCGAGGATCTCTTTCAGGCATGCTGCCCTTTGGGAATGCCAATCAAATCGTGAAGGAGATGGCTTACGAAGTTTTGACTGCGGTAAAACATACGCCTGTTCTTGCCGGAGTTTGTGCAACCGACCCCTTCATGTTGCGGGATCATTTTCTTAAAGAACTTAAGGACATGGGCTTTGCTGGAATTCAAAATTTTCCCACAGTTGGATTGATCGATGGGTTAATGCGCGAAAATCTTGAAGAAACCGGAATGAGTTACAGCCTGGAAGTTGAATGCGTTGCTGCTGCCAGAAACATGGAATTGTTGACCACTCCTTACGCATTTAATGTTGAGGAAGCCAAGCAGATGACTCATGCAGGCGCAGATATTGTTGTGGCGCATATGGGCCTAACTACCAAGGGCGCGATAGGAGCAAAAACAGCCAAATCTTTGGAAACCAGTGCTCTCGAAGTTCGAGCAATCGCCGAGGCTTGCAAGGCCATTAGGCCTGATGTGTTGGTGCTTTGCCATGGTGGCCCGATTGCCATGCCTGAAGATGCGCAATTCATTTTGGATCGGGTGAAAATAGTGGATGGTTTTTATGGTGCCAGTTCGATGGAAAGGCTTCCTGTCGAAGAAGCCATTGCAAATCAAACTCGTGCGTTCAAACAAATGAAAATTGGTGCTCGCTAGTTTTTTAGAAGCATCTGCCTTGCAGCGATTGCAGCCCCTAAGATGCCTGCATCATTCCCCAAGGTTGCGAAACAAATGTCTTCGCCTTGGGCGCACTCTTTAAACGCCTGATCTTTTACAAACCAGCGTATGCGGTTTAAGAAATCATCGCCTGCTGCAATCATGCCGCCGCCTAAGACCACTTTCTCCGGATCAAAGAAATGCAGGATGTTGATAATTCCCAATGCGAGCGCAGAGGAAGTTTCTTCGACGAGTCGGTCTGCGAGGGGATCGCCATTGCGGGCTGCATCAAAAACATCCTTGCAGGATAAAGTCTTTTTTTCAGCAGGTTCATGGAGGTCGGAGATTTTGTTGAAATCCTCTGCAAGTGCCTCGTAGGCCCGCTTTAAAACCGAGGTAGCCCCGGCATAGGCTTCCAAGCAGCCAAAATTTCCACAAGAGCAAGGCCTAGGTCTCGACATTTCAATTCGTGTATGTCCAATTTCACCAGCCAATCCGTGTCTGCCTTCGATGATTTTTCCCTGATGAACCAAACCCCCGCCAATGCCTGTACCGAGGGTAAGGAATACCATGCTTTCTGCGCCTTTGCCTGCACCGAGCCAAGCTTCGCCCAAGGCCGCAGCATTGGCATCATTCAAGAATGCGATGGGCTTGCTGAAAACGGTTTCAAGGTGAGTGCGAACAGGCACATTTTTCCAGTCGGTGAGATTCACTGCATCAAGGATCACACCATTTTTTAGATCGATAATCCCAGGCACTGCTGCGCCAATAGCTTTAATTGAATCAAGTTTAAGCCCAGCGGATTCAATACAAAGGCGAATGGCTTTTTCCATCAAAGCGAGGCCTGCCTTGGGCCCAGCATTTTTATTGGTGGGCTGCATGAGGGAATGAACTAAGGTTCCCTCAGCGGAAATAATCCCCGCCTTCATTGCGGTGCCACCTACATCCAGTCCAAGATAATATTGTGAGGTTTCCATTGGCAGCATCGTAGCGGAAAGAAGCGGGTTTGTGCAGATGAATTCCGGATAAATAAAAAAGGCCGGGGTTTTAAGCCCCAGCCTTTTAGTTGGAAATCGCTGCGCTAAAAAGCGCAGGAGATTAATGGTTTAGCAGAAACTCGTTGCTGTTGAGGAGTGCCCAGAAAAGATCTTGGTAGGGATCCATTGGGCTTTTGTCTTTGGTCCTCATTGCAAGACCCTTGGAAATTTTCAGGGTCTCTGCAGGCCTTGCTGGCCGATTTAGCGTTGCTAAATACAGCTCGTTGATGATGCTGTTAGGATTCGATTTGTTACGAGCCATAGCCATCGAAACCGTTCCTTTTTCTTTTCTGCTGATGGCTTCGTTGATTTCTTTGCCATTCATCATGAGCAAAGCTTGAACAACGGTACCATTGAAGTTAACTTCGTTGCCTTCGTCATCGCCGAAATTGCTAACCAACTTGTTAAGCCAAGCAGTACGAAGGTTTTTCTTAGCATCTTTGCTTTCAGCAGCTTCAGCCTTGGTTGAAACCATCAGCGATTCAAAAAGCTGTTCAGGGCTCATTGATTTTAAAAGCATTCTGCTGAACAAGCCTTCAACTTCAGGCTTATCGTTGGTTTTGTTAGCAACGAAAGTTAGGTTGTAAGCATTGCTGTTACAAATCCAGCGGACAAGTTTCTTTAAATCGTAGTTGTAATTCTTGAAGCTGGAAGAAAGTTCTTGAAGAAGTTCAGGGTTCGTTGGAACATTTTGTTCGTTGAAGTCATCGATGGGGGTGGTAAATCCTTTGCCG
>JAPLNF010000098.1 GCA_026692965.1 Planctomycetota bacterium | reverse complement strand
TAAATATCCCGAAGCCTGATGGCATGATGGAGCGTGCATACCAGTTTGTGAAGTATCTTGAAAGGAAAAACCCCGAGGGTAACTGGGGTTATTTTATTTCCGAAGATGGTAAGGGTCTGCGTTGGGACAAAGTAATTATTTCGGGTAGCTCGCATGGTTCCACCACTGCAGCGCGGTTTGCAAAACATCAGAAGGTTGATCGCGTGGTGATGTTCTGTGGCCCACGTGATCAATATGAAACTTGGCAGGCGCTTCCCTCTGCAACTCCTGAAAATAGATATTTCGGTTTTAGCCATGTGTTGGATAGTGGTTGGAAAGGCGATCATTACTGCAGATCTTGGGAGCTGCTTGGGCTTAATGCCTTTGGCCCGATCGTTAATGTAGACAAAATGCCTGCGCCTTTTGGTAATAGTAGAAGGCTTATCACCGATGCAGATGTTAAGAACGATGATAAAAGGGCGCATAGCTCGGTGACCCCGGGTGGCGCTGCGGTGAAGGATGCCTCGGGTAAATTTATTCATGAATCAGTTTGGAAATATCTCTTTACACATCCTGTTGAAAAAGTGGGAGAGGCAGTTGCAGCAGATCCAAATTGCAAGAAGGATTTGCGTTCCCCAAAAAAGAATTAGATTAAGAGGGTTCAATCATGTTTCTGATTAGAAATTTTCTATGCGTTGGTGTTTATCTTGCACTTGGTTTTAATTTAGCAAGTGCTGAAGAACCTTTGACATTGAAACTATGGCCTGATGGCCCGCCTTCGAAGATGAATCCAAAGTCGGAAGCTACAAAGAAGCTGATTGATTCTTATGGCAAGCCAGGGCCCAATCGCATTTCTGATGTGCTTGAACCAACCATTACAATTTACAAACCTGCAAAGCCCAATGGCGCTTCGGTGATTGTTGCGCCAGGTGGTGGCTACATGTTTCTTTCGTGGGCGCATGAGGGCACGCAAGTTTGCGAATGGTTGAATACTCTTGGTGTTACAGGAATTTTGTTGAAGTATCGAACGCCAACCCGTGATGAAAAAGAAGTATTTACCATGCCTGTGGAAGATGCACAGCGGGCATTGGGCTTGGTGAGAAATAATGCAAAGGAATGGAACTTAGACCCAAAGAGGGTTGGGATTTTGGGGTTCTCTGCGGGTGGGAATTTAGCAGGGCATGTTTCGTGGGATCGGGGAGAGCGAACTTATGAGCAGAAGAAAGGATTAGATGATGCGGGTGTTCCGGATTTTCTAATCTTTATTTATGGTGGTGGGTTTCTTCACAAGGATGATAAAAGCAAGTTCCGTGACGGGTTTAAAGTACCTGCAGATGCTCCGCCTGCGTTTTTTTTGGTCGCTCATGATGACAAGCTAAACCCCGTTGAAGCTGCGATGCTTTATCTGGAATATAAGAAGCAAAACCTGAGTGCAGAGTTGCATATTTGTGCGAAAGGCGGCCATGGTTTTGGCATGAGAAAAGATATTCACCCTATCAATGATTGGCCCCAAAGATGCGCGGAATGGCTTAAAAGCATGGGCTATTTAGCTTCGAAATGATCCTTGATAATCCTTTCCTAGATTTATCCAACTCTTCACAAAACTCCTATTTCTTTATCTTTTTGAATAAGATACGATTCAAAACAGGTTAACAGTTGTGAATTATTCTATTATGGAGAAGATGATGGCAACGGCTTACGATGAAATCCAGTACGTTAGTTTTCCTTATCAGCAGTCCCATCCTGACAAGCTTGCTTCCGTAGCTAAGTTATTGGGCCTAAATCCCCCAAAAGTTGAAAATGCAAGGGTGCTAGAATTAGGTTGTGCTTCGGGTAACAACTTGATTCCCATTGCAGAAAACATGCCCAACGCAAAGTTCGTGGGTATTGATTATTCTGAACCGCAGATTGCAGCGGGCAAGAAAACTATCGCAGATCTAGGCCTTAAGAATATTGAACTTCGCCAAGCCAACATCATGGACATTGGGCCCAAGGATGGCATGTTTGATTACATCATCGTGCATGGTATTTTCTCTTGGGTTCCGAAAGAAGTTCAGGAAAAGATTCTCGAGATCTGCAAGAAAAACCTGACGCCAGATGGCGTTGCTTATGTCAGCTACAATGTTTTGCCAGGCTGGCGTATGCGTGGCATGATTCGCGACATGATGCTTTATCACATCAAGCGATTTGAAACTCCCCAGCAGAAATTG
>JAPLNF010000097.1:3844-5552 GCA_026692965.1 Planctomycetota bacterium | reverse complement strand
TTAACCAAAACGGTAAAAAAGCTGTTTCGGGATGTATTTAAAAAGTAAAAATTAAAGAAGAAGTGATGGTCGAAAAGACCTTCACGGATTCAGGAAAAGATCAAAGACAACGGACAGGAAGTCATTTACAAGTATGATTTTAAATCTCGCCTTGCCGAAAAATCCTTGCCCGGTGGACTTTTTGAATCTTATGAGTACGACTCCCAGAACCGATTGGTCAGAAAAGCTCTTCAAGGTAGGGCGGTTTCTCCGCAAACCGCCGAAGGTAAAAATCCAAAACCAATTGCGAGCATGCAGAATTCTTGACATGCGTGCCATTTCGCTAACAAGTGATTTTTTCCACCTGCGAAACGCTTGGGGAGTCTGCCTAACCGATGCTAACGGAATCGCTTCATGAAGCGGAAGCATATTATCCAATTCACGAACTGCGAGTGCACTTCGAAGCCTAGCGCCCGGCCCTATGAATTCCACTGCTGCAACGGTTTCAGGCACCTGTAGCCCCAATTGTCTGGCTGTTGCAAGATGATGAAATTCTTGCAGCGCAGGAGACCATGCTTTTTTAGGAAACAACCAACCCATCAATCCTTCCCAAAACGAAAGCTTGTAATGCCTTTTCAAATAGAAACAAAGCTCGGGTTTACCATCCTTGCTAGGCAGAATAATCCTGCCCACCGAACGACCCTGCTTCGAATGAAACCTATCCGTGACCCCAATATCCATTACACGGGTTGTCCAATCTTCACCATAATGGGCAATCCATTCAGGGCTTGAATAAAACTTCACATAGCTGCCATCTTTTTGAACTTGAATTGAAACGCCATTTTGCATTTCATTCAGGTTCATTTCATTTATTTGCAAATCAGTTTTTCGGATGGTGGCAAGCTTTGTTCCGCCCGAATTTACATCCATTGCAAGAACTCCAGTTCCAATTTGGGATGTAGAATTTTTCATCTGATGATCATGACCGATCTCGTCAGAATAGGCTTTGCGAAAGCAGACGATGCCTTGCTGTTGTGCGCCCAAAGATCGAAGCACTTGTTTCATTTTCGCCATATCGATGCTGGCCCATTTCGGATTTGCGACCGGGGCTTCCTCTAGGCAATTTGCAGCATCAAGATAAACTTGCGGATTGGAAGATTCAGCAACCCTTAAAAACAAGGTCTTCTTTCCCTTAAGATAACAACCAGAGGAATGAACCTTGGCAAGCATCCTACCCATTGCTTCAAAAACCATCTGCTGCCTGCCCAGAATCTCGGCGCTTGTTCCCTGTTGAAACCATTCATAAAGGGGCAAAGTCTTTGCAGGCTCTCTCGTAAGTAGAAACGATTCTTGTGAGAAGCGATTCTTCTTGCGAATACCAAGAGCAAGGATTTTTCCGGTACACACACCATGGCGTTGAATCTTGTAAAGAATTGCAGCGTGGGAATACTCAGGGGCCTTGGCTTTGCTGGATTTAAAATAAGAGAAAAAGAACGATTCAAACCACGAAATATTTCGATACTGCAAACGAAGTTCAGAATCACCGCACGGCATTGTTTTTCGAAGGACAACCTTTCCATTTACATGAAGCTTTTTTGCTTCTAATAGTAATTGGTCTAGGTGTGTTTTTTCATCTTCAGAGCAAATGGAGGTGACAAAGAGGTTTTGCTTCTCGAGGAAAATCCAATTTTGTGGCTGTAATGCTACTTGGGTGTTACGCTTTTCGCGA
>JAPLNF010000097.1:0-3837 GCA_026692965.1 Planctomycetota bacterium | reverse complement strand
TCGCGATCGATATCGAGTGCAAGCAGATGAAATAGAGGGAGGTTAGAATTCCCTTGCGAAAAATGAGCGGTCGCTTCAAGGTAAGAAGTCAGGAACGCAAGTTTTTCTCTGGGCCTTAGAATACTTTCGTCCAAGGTGGCGTGAAGCCTTGCAAGATTACCTGACCTTATATTCCAAGGCAGATCCCGCATCCTGAAAGATCTTTGCCAATCGAGCAGATAAACCATCCGGGTTTCTGGGTTAACCAAAACATGCTTCGAGTACAAATCAACATGTGAAAAACCAAGGGTGTGCATCCGGGCCAGAATCCATGCAAGCCTGCGCAATACTTCTTTACGCTGGTTTCGACTTCGCTGCTCTGCAAAATAAGTTTTAAGATTTACGGTGTCAGGAATTTCTTCTACTAAGAGGAAAGAATGGCCCAAGCAGGTTTTGCCTACTGCAACCCATAAAGGAGCTGGAATCCCCTCATGTTCGAGTGCTTTAAGAATGCGTGCTTCGTGTAATACTCCGGCTGAATGTGCCAAGATTGTTTTTACCCAGCCCCGATTGTGTTCTTTTTTCAAAAAGGCGCGAGCTTCGTTTTTACCATTCCCAAAAGTTACGCTTGATACATGCCTGCCTGTTTTCCAACCATGCCCTGTAACCCTGATTCCTTCCAAATTGAAAACATCTTCCGGTTTTTCAATACCCTGAGAAAACAGCATGGCTCTTTTGCTGGGACGAATCACCAGAAAACCATTCTTTGAAGACGAAAACATGTTTGAGATCTTCCCCAGCAAGCCAGCCACTGGCAAGAAAATCACACCCATTATTCTTAACATCCTTGAAATCAAAACACTCACTCCAAGTATTATCCCACCGACCTTAAAAACCTTGCAGTTTCTAACTGCTGATCCAACAAACTAACACCCGCACTCAACACATCCAAAGGCATCAATTCCTTCATACACTGATGCTCCAGCGGGCAAACCCTTTTCTGACAAGGCCCGCAAGGCAACTTCTTTTGGAGGTTGATTTCCTTCTTATGATAAGTATCAGTCCACTCTATGTGCGTGGGGCCGAATAATGAAACCACTGGCTTGTTGAACGCCGCCGCAAAATGCCTCGGGCCACTATCTGTAGTTACCAACAATTGACATTTCTTAATGCAAGCCTTGCTTAAGCCAAGCGAAAGATCGGGCATGCCAGGTTCTGCAAGGCATCGTGCTGAAGGATGGCCAATAAGCGAAGTAATGCGAAGTGCAAGCTCGCTTTCCTTGGGTCCACACATGACAAGAATGCCAGCCCCTCTAAGCCTGATAAGTTCGCGAGCAAGAGAAGCAAAATGCTCTGCAGGCCAAAGCTTGGAAGCACCAAAGGCAGCACCTGGATTCAAACAGATAACTTCCGGCTTGTCTTTAAATGCTGCAAACCGCCAGACTTGTTCAGCCATTTCTTCTTCAACAGTAGAAGTAAAAAGCTGCATTTCATACCCAGGATTCGGGGCCCCTGCAACCATGGCTAACTGGTTATAAGAATCAATGGCGGGCGAAGGAATGAAATCACCTTTTGCATCTCGCGGAGATTCAAGCGAATCAGAGAGTAGCCATTTTCTGAAATAGCGGTTGAATCCAATAGATTGTTTGCATCCTCCCATCCAAGCGAGCAGGCCTGCCCTGAATGAATTGGGAAACAAAACAGCGATATCAATTTTTTCTTTTTTGAGTTGGGATGCAGCCTCTAACAAGGAGAGATCTTTTTTTCCACCTGTAAGAATCATGGAATCAAACCAAGGATTGCCTGCAAGAATCGGGGCAACATACGACTTGGAAACGCAGACGAATTTTCCCGAGGGGTAACGGAGTTTGAGCGCCCTGATGGCTGGAGTAGCCATCACCGCATCACCAATCCATCCCGGAAGAAAAATCGCAACATTCATAGAATCAGATGTCCCTGTAGAAAAATTAAGCTGCTCCAAGGCGCTCTAAAATACCAGTAGAAGAAAAACCTTTACGAAGCGAAGCAAGGTGAACCCTACCTCCATAGCTTTCAACAAATTGCCCGCCTACCACTTCATCCTTTTGGTAATCAGCACCCTTGACCAAAACATCTGGTTTAAGGAAGCGAATTAAATCGATGGGTGTTTTTTCTTCAAAAATAGCGAGATAACTTACACATTCGAGGCCAGCAATAACCACGGAGCGGGCATCAATCTTATTGACGGGCCTGGTTGGGCCTTTCAACATTTGCACGCTTGAATCGCTGTTCAAACCAACGATAAGAATATCGCCCTGCGCCCTAGCTTCGCGCAAATACTGAACATGGCCCGCATGAAGCACATCAAAGCAGCCATTGGTGAATACAATTTTTCTGCCTAGCTTCCGGTGCTGTTCAAGTTCACGAAGAAGTGAATCACGGCCCATCATTTTTTCGATACCAGAAAGATTATCGCCCTTGGTAGCAAGAGAAGATTTGCAGATATCTTCAATCATTTCAGCTTTAGTAACAGGAACCACGCCAATCTTTTCTACTTCCAATCCACCTGCAATATTTGCAAGCTTGATGGCTTCGGGGTAATCAGCACCCGCAGCAAGCGCCATGCCCAACACTGCAAGCACCATGTCGCCCGCGCCAGTGATATCGTAAACCTGCCTAATTCTCGTAGGAAAAATATCAGCGCGCCCATCTTGGTGCGAAAGAGCCATCCCCTCTTTATCAAGGGTAATAATGGCAGCCTCCATATCTAATCGTTCGCGCAATAAAGCAGCGGCAGCCAAGCCATCTTCATTGGTTTCAATCACTCTGCCTGTAGCGAGGCCAGCTTCAAGCCTATTGGGAGTCATGGTCGAAACACCATGATATTTGCGATAATCGCTTCCTCTAATAGGATCTACGATTACTTTCTTGCCTATGGCTTTGCAATCGGAAATCACACTTGCAAGTAAGCCCGGGGTACAGACACCCTTGTCGTAATCACTTACCAGAACGAGATCAAAATCATTGATGTTGCGTTTGATCAATTCCGCAAGCCGGGTTTCTAAATGCTTGGAAAGATGATCACGCACCTCGTAATCAACTCGAATGATTTGCTGCGGATGCCTGTGCTGGGCCTTGCCTATGTAGCGCTCTTTAACCGTAGTGGGCCGTTCAGAATCCACCAACACGGTTTCAGGATCTATCCCCTGCTCGATCAACATGCTGCGTAATTGCTCACCATTCGAATCTTTCCCAACAACACCAGCAATCTGCACCCTTGCACCAATCGCTTTTAGCATAGTCGCAACACTGCTAGCCCCGCCTAGGCGCTCTTCTCTACGCTCTGCCCGAAGCAAAATCACAGGCGCTTCCTGGCTGATACGCTCTGCATCACCCCAAACATATCGATCCAACATCAGATCACCCAGCACAAGAATCCTTGGTTGCCCAAGCTTATGCACGAGATCAACGAGTTCAGTTCCCTGCTGCATTAAAACTTCAGGCGTAACCAGCCTGGGCTTCATTTCGTTCAACATGACTTCCCCTAATAATTAGGCCGCTTTGGATTCATTAAACTTCGGCCTTGCAGCCCATGCCGCTGCCACAGATGCATGCAACAATGGCAACATGATTTCATGGTGCCCGGTAATTTCAATACCTTCGGAAGAAGGCCGGTTGAGTACATTCACCGTACTACGGTAACGCGATTCCTTGTCCATATTCACACAAACAAGCCCATCCAAATCGTAGTTGAAATTCCTGACAACACTGACTGCCTTTAAAAGAACTTCAGGCATGATCACCGCACTGCCCAAATTCAACCAAACCCCATTAGCCATGGTGCTTACCACAGAGCATAGAATCCGAAAATCTAAGTGA
>JAPLNF010000096.1 GCA_026692965.1 Planctomycetota bacterium | reverse complement strand
GGGCGGCGGAACGGGCAACAACATCGAAGCTCTTGCACCGAGGTTGAAGACCATTAATTCCGTCACGATTGTAGATCTTTGCGGCTCGCTTCTTAATGTTGCAAAGAAAAGAATTGAGCAAAAAGAATGGAAGAATGTTTTCACTGCTCATGCAGATGCAACCCAGTATAAGCCGGACTTTGGCCAGGCAGATGCAATCACTTTTTCTTATTCGCTTACCATGATCCCCAACTGGTTTGATGCAATCAACCATGCCTATAAACTTCTAAAGCCAGGCGGAATCATCGGGGTTGTAGATTTTTATGTTGCGCGAAAATGGGCGGCTCAAAATAACATGAAGCACTCCGGCCTTACCAGGGCTTTCTGGCCTAGCTGGTTCGCTTACGATAATGTGTTCTTATCTCAAGACCACCTGCCCTACCTGCAAAGCAAATTCAACACTCTAAGCCTAATAGAGAAAAAGGGTTTTGTACCTTACATGCTTGGGCTTAAGGCGCCTTACTACATCTTCATCGGGCAGAAACCAAAAGAATCAGACTGATTCGAAAACCCATTTGCCCTCAACATTCCTTATCCCTTCATGAATTGCAACAACTGCTTTCACAGGCAATCCGCAATGAAGGTGGGGAAATAATCCCAACCCGGCAGATGATTCTTCTTGCACAAAAGAACCAAGAGAATCTAGATTAATTTCCAGGGCCAACACGCCCGATGCTTTCGCATAGAACTTATTTGCAGCCCATTCTAATTGATGTTTGTAAGAGAGATGAATAAAGCCTTCGGAATCGTAATTAGGTGGGTAATAAAGCTCGGCATTAAAAGATTTCCAAGTACTGGGATCGACCAGTAAAAATGCGTTGGGCATTATTGCATGCTCTTTCTTTAATCTGGATGAGGCAGTGCGGTACCAGATGAACGTAATCGTTCGAGGTCCTTTTTCACCGCCAACTGATGTGGATTAATTTCCAATGCCCGTTGGTATAAAACCAAAGAGCGATCGGGCCTGTTTAGTTTTTCATAAACAAAGGCAAGCTCTACAAGAGTTCTGGTATCGGAAGGATCAAGAGAAAGTGCCTGCTGATAGCGGGATTGGGCTCTGGGCATATCACCCGCGGTTTTCCAAATCCAACCATCTTCCGCGTAGGCTGCAGCGCAGTTCGGGTTTTTCGCCAACCAATCTTCGATTCCTTTGACCGCTTCATCCTGCCGATTTTGGTTCATCAATAATACAGTTAAGGCATGCCTTGCTCCCGCATGATCTGGGCTACGGACAATGCATTCCTTGTAACATTTTTCAGCATCGTAAGGTCGCTTAAGGTAATCGTAAGTCTGGCCAAGGTTGTAATAAATCCCTGGGTCTGCGGGTTGCAATTGTTGTGCGGCTTGAAAACTTTCCTGCGCATCACTGTAACGGCCCATCTTAAAAAGCTGCACACCATCATTGTGGTAGTCCTTGACCAATTCCTGATTGGTCTGGTTGCAACCTACCATGCCTACAATTATTATTAAGACCAGCCACCTAAACATAGAATCCTCCAGATGGTGGCTACATAGATAAAAAGAAGATAAATGGGAAGTCGAGTTTGAATTGATTAATATGAATCTAGCTGGCAAGATCAACAAATAAAAGAAGAAGGTGTCATGATCAAAAAACTAACCTGTAGATTCATATTTGTACTTAGCTGCATTATGAACATGGGCCAGATTACCCAGGCTAGCGAAAAAAGCCCTGCACCAAAAGCCATCAGAGAAGTGACGGATATTGGGTACTTTGAAGGGACGGGTAAAGATCCAGCAAAACACAAGTTAGATCTCTTTCTGCCACCCAACCCAGAGAATGCCCCAGTCTTCTTCTTCGTCCATGGGGGTGCTTGGGTGCAAGGAGATAAAAATTTCTTTGGTATTTATTCCGCCATCGGTAGGCTTGCTGCCCAAAATGGCATGATTGGAGTCGTGATCAGCTATAGGCTTACGCCCAAGGTTAAACATCCATCCCATGCGGAAGATGTGGCTCGTGCCATTTCTTGGACTACCAAGAATATCAAGAAATATGGAGGCGACCCCGAAAGGATCATACTGTGCGGCCATTCTGCGGGAGGCCATTTGGTCAGCTTAGTTTCCTGTGACCCCACTTATTTCAAAACTGAAAATATAAATCCAAGCTCGATAAAAGGGGTTATTTCAATCAGCGGTGTTTATGAAATACCAAAAATCATACTTGGAAATGTGTTTGGGAATGATCCCGAAAACAAAGTGAAAGCCTCGCCTATAACCCATGTCCGAAAAGATTTACCCCCATTCTTAATCTTGTGCGCAGACAAGGAATTACCTTTGTGCACCTCTGCCGATTGCAAGAAATTCCAAAAGGCACTCGAAGAAAATGGTAATCCGGTCAAGTTTGAGGAAATCTCACCAAGTAATCACATGAAAATGATTTTTGATGCAAGCAAGCCAGAGAAACAAGTTGCAAACCTGATTTTACAATTCACAAAGCAAGTCCTCAAACAAACCCCCTCGCCATGAATTCGTTAAGCCTTACTACCGTCGGAAGACTTGCACCATCCCCAACAGGCGCACAGCATGTGGGTAACGCACGAACTTATATTTTAGCTTGGTTGGCATCCCGAACTAAAAATGGGAAAGTATTATTACGCATGGAAGACATCGATTCGCCCCGGGTTAAAAAAGGGGCTGATATCGAAGCCGTTGCGGATTTACGCTGGCTTGGACTCGATTGGGATGAAGAAATTCTGGTGCAATCCACAAGAATGAATGCCTACCAACTTGCACTCAATGAGCTAGCTCTCAAAGAATTAATTTACCCCTGCACCTGCACTCGCAATGATGTCTTACGGGCAGCTAGCGCACCACATGAAGACGGACAAGATATTCTTTACCCTAGAATTTGCGCATACCGTTTTGCTCGCGATGCTTCTGGCCTTTTAGATAAAAACTATTGCTGGCGCTTTCGCTGCCCTGATAAAGAACCAGATTTCATTGATCAATTTAAGGGAACAATCATCGGCCCTTCGAAACAGTTCACAAATGATTTTGTCGTTTGGCGAATGGCAGCAGAACATTCATTATCTCAATCGTGGCCCGCATACCAACTTGCAGTCGTAGTTGATGATGCATTTCAAAAAGTCAATCAAGTAGTTCGTGGCGATGATTTAATCTCTTCAACTCCGAAACAAATCCTGCTTTATCAAAGCTTAAATCTTACCCCGCCAGCATTCATCCATCTACCTCTTGTTGTAGGGGAAGATGGTAAGCGGCTTGCAAAAAGGCATGGCGATACAAGGCTTTCTGCGCTTCGGCATCAAGGAGTAAAACCCGAAAGTTTATTGGGGCTTATTGCATATTCTTGTGGCTGGGTGGACAAACCAACGCCAGTCACCCTGCGTGATTTAATGCCGCTTTTTGATTTGAACAAAATCCCGAACAAACCTTTTGTGTTAACAAAAGATCTACTGAAAGGGATTGGATATGAATCTTAATTTAAGCAGCTTTTCGAATTAACAAAGACTTTTGCCAAGCTACCTGCCTCGTCAATCCTTCTTCCAAAGACACTTGAGGCTGCCAGCCAAAATCTCGGATCGCTTTGGAAATATCAGCGCCTGTAGATCGCTGATCACCAGCACGAGCCTGCTCTAGTTTAACTTTGGCTTTACAACCTGTGATTTTTTCGAGCCTTTCAATGATTTCCCACACTGAAGCTATTTCGCCACCACCTATGTTGTAGGTCTCGCCATCAGGCGAATTGATTGCTGCTATCGTTGCATTAACGCAATCAGAAACATACGTATTACCACGCGATTGCTGGCCATCACCATAAACTGTTATGGTTTCGCCATTAAGCATTGCCTTGATGAAAATGTTATAGCCCATGTCAGGCCTCTGCCTTGGCCCATACACAGAGAAATACCTTAACACCGACAAAGGCAGATTGAACTCTTCTCTAAAAGCATGACAAAGATTTTCCGATGCCAACTTAGTAACACCGTAAGGCGAACTAGGTTTAGTGGGCATGGATTCATCACCCGAGCTAAACTTGCCATACACGGAAGAAGTTGAAACATAAATAAATTTTTTCAAAGACTCAGCGTTTCTCAAGGAGTCGAGAAGCCTTTGGGTTGCAAGCAAGTTGCAAGAAGAATAGAGGTTGAAATTTTTCCAGCTAAGAACAAGGCCGGCCATGGCTGCGAGATGAAAAACAACCGCAACATTGTTGGTAGCATCAGCTAGATTGTCTTCACGCAAATCCAGTTCATGGAAGGTGAAGTTGCTTCTTGTTTTAAGGGCAATCAAGTTATTTTGTTTAATTTCGCGCGGGTAGTAAGGAATAAAAGCATCTAAGCCAACAACCTCATGACCTAAGTCTAAAAGTTGATCGCAAAGATTAGATCCAATAAAACCAGCAGCACCAGTGACCAAGCAACGCATGGGAGTCCTTCCCCATAGTAATTATTCGACCTATTTTCTGGCATCGTGCCAGAATTTCCCACGGGAGGCTATCAAGATTTCAGCAAAGGCGCAATGCAGAGATTTGAAGACTTTGAATTAAAATTTCATCCAACGCTAACAACTTAAAAGGTGTGAACAACCCAAGTTAAACTAACTTCTCTATCTTTTGATTCCTGAGCGAAGTTTAAGCTCTCCCACCCAGAATTCTTCCGAGCGAAGTTTTTCCACAGGCTTGGCGCCACAGCAACCGCCTGTACATCCGGATTTGCTCGTCATCTTTCTACCCAGATAGAAGGCAGAAAAAACCACGATGATCATTACTGCGACAGATTGCCAGTCCATGATTGCAATACCTCTGACCTTATTGCCTTCTATAAGAATAGCATACCAACCTGAAAAGTTAACAACGCGGCTATATAAGCCAAGCCCGTCATGTAGATAAAAGTAAAAGCAGGCCAGAACCAAGTACCTGTTTCTTGCCTAATGACCATCAGGGTAGAACCACATTGGCAGCAAAGCGCAAAAAAGACCATCAAGGAAAGCGCAGAAGGTACATTAAATAGCAAAGGTTGATCTGGATCGTCATTCCAGCGCGCCTTCTGGAGAATTTCCAAAAGTTGTTGTTCGTCTTGCGCATCTTTACCAAGACCAAAAACAATGCTCAAAGTACCCACCACCACTTCCCTTGCGGGGAAACTGGCAAGCGTGGCAACACCAATGCGCCAATCCCAGCCTAAGGGTTTGACCATGGGCTCGATGGATCGGCCAGCTCTGCCGAGATAACTATTCTTTTTCCATTCCAATAAAAGAGCATCTTGCTGCTCCTTATTTTCGGTCGCAGCAATTCGTTCTGGATAATTTTCACCTGTAGAAGAAACATAAGGGAAATATAAAACAGCCCAGATGAGCACCATGGTTGCAGCGATTAAAGTGCCTGCCCGTTTCAAAAACGAAAATGATGCTTCATATATTCGAGCAAAAACAACTGAAAAAGAAGGTGTTTTGTAAACAGGAAGCTCCATCAAAAATGGCGCCCCCTTCCCTTTTAGTATCGTGCTTTTAAATAGCATCGCAGCAAGTGGTGCGGTAACAAAGCCAATCCCGTACATCAAAAAAAGCACAAGTCCAGGAAACCACCAACCGTAACCCTCGGTTAAAAATGCGCCGATGAAAAGCACATATACGGGCAATCGTGCAGAGCAACTCATCAAGGGCGCAACTAAAATAGTTGCAAGCCTGTCTCTTTTATCTTCAATGACTCTGGTTGCAAGTACGCCAGGAACAGCACAAGCCACGGAAGAAAGAAGCGGTATGAAGGATTTTCCGCTAAGCCCGCATTTCGCCATCACTCGATCCATTAAAAATGCAGCACGCGCCATATAACCGCAATCTTCAAGTACGGAAAGAAAACCAAATAGGATAACAATTTGGGGTAAAAAAACCACGACGCCCCCAACGCCCTCCAGCAACCCATCGACTAACAAACTTCGCAACATCCCATCAGGAAGAACACTTTCCAACCCCTGCCCTACAAGGTTTTTTGCTTCGCCTATCCATTCCATTAATGGTTTTGCCAGAACGAATAAACCTGTAAACATTGAAAACATGATCAGAAAGAAAAAGAACATACCAAAGACTTTGTGCGTAAGAATCCTGTCCACCCGATCTGTAAACCCAGTCACCTTGCTTTCAGGTTTGCTTACGCAAGGCTGCACCATTTCACGAATCCAGGCATAACGGCTTTTAGCTTCGATGCTAACCAAATTAATTCCAAGCGATTTAAGGGCCTCCCTACTTTCCAAAATTGCAGGAGTAAGGCTTAGGGACAATTTTCGTTCAAGTTGCTGGGCCAGAAACCCATCGGTTTCAAAGAGCAGTCGCCCTGCAAGAAATAGGGAACCTTTATCACCCAGAAGGCCAAGGATTTTTGCTCTGTTACTGATCACATCTTGCGAAAACACAGGCACTGGAGGCATTCGCTTTTCAGTTTGTAATGAAACAATGGCATTTTTCAGCTCATCCAAGCCTTTGCGCTTTGATGCATGGATTGCAATAACAGGGATGCCTAATTTTTCTGAAAGCGCCTTGAAATCAATCTTCACCCCAGAAGCAGTGGCAAGATCCACCATGCTTAAGGCTAATATCACAGGCAAACCGGTCTCAAAGGCCTGGGTTGCAAGGTACAAGTTTCTTTCCAGATTTGAGGCATCAGCAATAACCAGTAAAGCATCTGGGACCTTTTCCAGCGGATTTAATCCTAGAACCAATTCGACTGAAAGAAGTTCATCAGGGCTGCGAGGCGCAAGGCTGTAGGTTCCGGGTATGTCCAGAATTTCAATTGCATTGGATTGATGAACAAAGCTGCCTTTTTTTATTTCAACCGTAACGCCCGGGTAATTTCCAACTCGATGATTGAGCCCGGTAAGCACATTAAACAAAGTGGTTTTACCTGTGTTGGGATTCCCCAACAGTGCGATTCTAAAAGATTTTAACGGTGCAGTAATTTCGTGCATGGGTAGAAAAACCATCTAGGAAACTTGAACAAAAACTAGAGCCGCTTCAGACTTGCGAATACTTAAACGATACCCCTGCACTTTAATTTCCAAGGGATCGCCCATGGGTGCAGAAGCAACTAATTCAAAAGGCTCACCCTCGATTACACCCATCTCCATCAATCTCTGAGCAGTAGCATCTTCCCCCTTAATGGAAGAAATAATACCCTTGCACCCTATCGGGACTTGATCCAGCGTAGGCATGAAAAGATCTCTGCAGAAAAGGTAGATAAATTTTTAGGGGAAGAAATCAAACAACCGGGCGAACCATGATCGTGCAATCAGAATACAGACAACCCAAACTCAGCCTTGATTCACCAACTTTGAGCAAACAAGTTTGACCTTGCTGCAACATGCAAAGTTTACAGCCATTCATCACACCTAACTCGGAAAGGCGCGATACAATGTTCGGGTTACCCGAAACATCTGTAACTTCGGCCCATTCGCCAGATTCAAGCATAGTTAGAGGAATATCATTCATACTATAGCAGTTCCAAACCTTGTTGAGATTGCGTCTCACAATCATCTTAACCTACTCAAATCAAAGGTCAAGCGTTTTCTACCCTCATTATAAAACATTTCCTCTTGCCTCTAAACACCAGCAACTGTACTTATGTATATATACCAAAGGAAGGAGTACAACCTTGAATGACAACCCACTCTACGACCTCCATGTTTTACTGGACAACCTAGTCCAAGAATTTATGGCAAAAGCTTCTTTGAATCAACCTCCCATCGACGCTGACGCACTTCTCAACGCAAAAGCTTGGCAATTACTTGAACTGGAGGCTCCATCCATCCCTTCAAAAAAAGCTGTACAAGTTTTCGATCCAAAAGAAGCCGGGAGTTCGGATGTAAAAAAACAATGGCTTGCCGCCCAAACTCTTGCTAGCTCTTTACAAAAAGAAGCCAAGGTTCGCTGGGAAAAGCTTAACGGCAACCAGACTGCTTTTGGTATTTCGTTTATCAACCTTATTGCACAGCGTATTCTTGTGCCCACGCATTGGCTAAAAAGCATTGCTTTATCGTTGGATTACGACTTAATTGAACTTAAACGCCTTTTCAAAACCGCCGCCTACGAAATTATTGCATTGCGAATGCTCGACCTCGATAACCCATGCATCATTACTATTGTGGATAATGGCCATATATTTAAGCGCAAAAGTAACTGCTGCAATCCGGCTAAAACTCTTTCTCCCACCGAAGCCATGGTTTTGAATTATGTTCACGAGAACAGTAGGCCGAAAAAAGTAAATGATCAAGGTTGGCAAGTTGCGGGCTGGCCGGTTCACCAACTCGATTGGCGCAGGGAAATCCTCCGCAGCATCCCACCCGAATCTCAAGATTGATTGCTCTTTCCATTCTTCCAACTGATTTCGCAAAACATGACATTCCTGATGCCTTTTTGCTGGCAGACTCTGCAATCTATGATAAAACATTAATTCTTGCCCATGATTTTAACCTACGGAGATTTTAGATGAACTTGTCACGCCTTTTTGCTTTCACTCTCGCTTCTTCTTTTGCTGTTTTCTCTTTCGGCTTTGCCCAAGAACTTAGCCAAACCGATGCCACCAAAGCTGGCGCAGACTTTGCCCTTCAAGGTGAATACGAAGGATCAGAGTACCTGGAGCCCGGTTCTAATAAGTTTGGCGCCGCCCGCCGCCGCCATGCGCTCCGCTGGTGGAGGCGCACCGCGTCTCTGGAGCCCAGTTCTAAAAAGTTTGGCGCACAAGTCGTCGCCAAAGGTGATGGCAAATTCATGATAAAAGTTCATACCGGCGGCTTACCCGGGCAAGCAGGATTCGATCCTTCTGTAAAGCCCATGCTTCTCACCGCTGAAACTAAAGATGGAAAAGTTGAAATCACAGGGAAAGATATTTCCGGTACCATTCAAAATGGCAAACTCACCCTCAAAGACAACATGAAACTCGATCTTGCAATGGCTAAAGTCGAACGTACTAGCCCAAGCATTGGCAAAGCCGCACCTGAGGGCGCTGTTGTTCTATTTGATGGCAAAAATGCAGACGAGTGGAATAACGGCAAACTTATCGAAGATAACCTTCTCAACAATGGAATTTCGAGCAAGAAAAAGTTCACGAATTTTACCATGCATATGGAATTCAGACTTCCTTACATGCCAAAGGCTTCAGGCCAAGGCCGTGGTAATTCTGGTCTTTATCTGCAAGACCGCTACGAAGTGCAAATCCTTGACAGTTTTGGTCTAGAAGGCAAAAACAACGAGTGTGGTGGCATCTACACCCAGTTCGAACCTAGCGTTAACGCCTGTTTTCCTCCGCTTGTTTGGCAGACTTACGATATTAATTATGTAGCTGCAAAGTTTGATGAAGCTGGTAAAAAAATTGCTCCTGCTGAAGCGACCATTTTCCACAACGGCATCAAAATCCATGACAAGATTCAATTCAAGGGTTCTACAGGTGGTGGCAAACCCGAAACTAATGATGCAGGGGCCTTCCAGCTTCAAAACCATGGTAACCCTGTTTATTTTCGCAATATCTGGGTTTTGGAATCCAAATAATTGCGATCGCTACTCAATCAAAAAAGCCAGGGCAACTCGCCTTGGCTTTTTCTTTATTATCGCATCCACTACCAAGCTTCTAACAACACAGATAATCTTAGATCATTACATCTAAATATTTCTTAATTATAACCGTCGCTACACCATAAATTGTGCGCTAAGATAAATTGAGAATTTCATCGTATGTAAACAGTACGAATCAATTTTTAATACCCGGGCCTCATTGATGATTTTAACTTGCAATCGATGTGGGAACGCCAATCCATTAGAAGCATCCTTTTGCTTTTTTGATGGTCAGTTGCTACAAAACGCAAACAACCCATCACTCACTAAAAAACCCGAACTTGCAATTCCATTTGTTTTTCTAGACGGTAGAAAATGTATCAGTTTTGATGAACTCGTTTTAACCATCCTCGATGAATGGAGTGAATCAAAGAAACTGCTCAAGGATGGAGCTTTTACGAAGTTTTTCCAAAAGATCGGCAGGTCAGATCTTTCGGTCCGTGCTGAAAAATGCAGGATTTTTCCAGATGCGGACTTGGGCGTTGACCAACTGATCAATTGTCTTCCCGTTTCTATCGATTTAAAACCTGAACTTCAAACAGAAATAGAAAGAATTAATCTTGGTATTTCAAAACCAGGCACTGATCGAGATTTATACATCCAGCTAAAAAACACCGGGTTAGGAATGATTAAAGGGTCGGCTGTTATTGAATGCCCAGACTTTTGGATCACCCTCGGCGATGGTTCGGGCACCAACCAGAAATCCCTGCATTTCATCAATGAATTTAAACTCCACATAAGAATCCAAGGCAAACGGCTCCGAGCTTCCGACAAACCATTAAACGCAAAAATTACGATCGAAACCAATGGTGGTTCCCGGGAAGTATTAATCACCGCAGAAGTCCCCGTCTTACCATTTTTAAAAGGGTGCCTTGCAGGCGCAATTTCACCAAGAAAACTTGCATCCTTAGCCAAGGTAAACCCAAAAGATGCTGGGAAATTATTCGAAGATAATTCCGTGCAGGACTGGTACAAAAGCAACGGTTGGACTTACCCGGTGCCTGGGCCTGCTGCTTCAGGGGTTGCAGCGGTGCAACAATTTTTTGAAGCACTTGGGTTAGTCGAAGCTCCACAAGTTCTCCTTGAACCTAGATCACACGAATGTTCAGGATATCCAGGCGACAAAATCAACCTCACCTTCACCGTTTTTAGTAGCGAAAAAAGACATGTTTATGCACACGCAACAAATACCCCCGATGCACCTTGGATTATTTGCAAGCCAACAGGTTCAGAAAAAAATCGGGCGGTAATTTCAGTCGAAGTTGTAATACCTGATTCTCCGCCCGGCCAAGTAGAAGGCAGAATCAATATTTTCTCAAATGGCGGGAAGGTGTTTAGGCCCAGAATTTATTTATCCATACTTGGATCTGCAAACATATTACCCCCTCCACTACCCGAATTAAAAAGTTCCAGCTCCGAGTCAAGCAATTCGTTAAGCCAAGTAGGCGGAGTCCCTGAATTCAACGAATCAGAACCCTATAAATCCCAAGGGATGCCTGCGATTCTGTTAGGTTCACTTTTAATACTAGGCATAGTTGTAGCCATTACCCGTGATGTGCTTTCATTTTCAAAACCCATGGAAAACAGCGGTAGCATTTCCAAAGTGTTCAAAGCTGAAAAACCGGATATGAACCCCTTGGTGTTTCTAACCTTCAATGAAGCCGAGACTGAGGTTGGGTATGGTGCGGGGCTTACCGCTAAACCAACTGCGGGCAAAGCAAAAATTACTAATGTTGGAACCCAAGAAGCACATATGTCTTTTTGTATTCACACAAAACCGACGGACAAAAACAGCAAGGCTAAAAGGCTGATGCGCGACTCTGATGGTTTCACCAATAATGCCATCACTCGCATCAATGGAAACGATTGGTTTTTCGGGCAAGGCCCCCTAAAATTCCGCGAAAAAGCCTCACGAGAATTCATTGAAAAGGAAAACAAAAACTACAACGGCCATTGGCTCAAAATGAAGCATCTTATTGCTGAAAGCGAAGCCCCCTTCCTAGGCAATGGCTACATTTCCGTTTGGGCTATGACCAACCCCTCTGTTGAAATAACACAAAGCCTACGAATTGTCCCTGGGGCTCAAACCAACAAATTAGACACCGTCCTTGTCGGCTATAAAATCGAAAACAGGGGCAACAAAAATCTCACCATCGGATTCAGAACCCTTTTAGACACCTTCATAGGCAGCAACGATGGTGTTCCTTTTTTAATACCAGGTGATTCCGAACTTTGCAGCTCCAGCAAAATCATGAACGGCGCAGGTGTCCCAGATTTTCTTCAGGCGCTAGAAAACAACGATCTTAACAACCCCGGAACCGTTGCGAACCTAAGCCTTTTAAATCCCGGATTGGAAAAGCCCTCCAAACTAACCTTGGGCTGTTGGCCTGATTATCGACTCCAAAAAACCTTAAAAGATGGTGACAAATGCAAGGAAGGCTTTACTCTTTGGGATGTGCCTGTTGGAAATATCAACACCCTTAATCCCCCAGATTCGGCTGTGACCATGTATTGGGAACCCACCCTTATACTCCCCTTCAAAACCAGAGAAATAGGTTACTCATACGGGTTAGGCACTTTTGCTGGTAGCCAGGGGCAAGGCCAACTAGCTCTTACTGCTGGGGGTTCTTTTGCGCCCAATGGCGAATTCACTCTCACTGCATATGTTTCAGGCCATACATCAAAAGATACCCTCGACCTAATCCTCCCTGAAGGGTTTAAGTTGATCGAAGGCTCGCTTAAAACCTTGCTTCGCGATTCAAAGTCCAAATATGCGATTTCATGGAAACTAAAAGCTCCTTCATCCGAAGGTAATTTCTCCTTTAAAATTCAGTCTTCAAAAAACTTCAAGGAAGAAATTGAGATAAGAATTCGTAAAGCCATTCTTGGTGGCGTGTTCGGCTAACTTAAGGATTTACACCTGTGTCTCTTCGATTATTTGTCATTTACTGTGCATTGATTGGAGGTCTTTGCTCTTACTTAGGCTGGGCTGCGGGACTCTCCATCACTTCAGAAGGCTTTTTACGAGCAGCTTTCAAAGGCATGTTTGCAGGCACTCTAATTGGTGCAGGGTTAAGCCTGCTCGATTCCATTTGGAATGGCAGAAGCTTCGCTTTTACATTTTGCCATACCTTGGTCGCTGCAATTCTTGCAGGCGTAGGTGGCATCCTTGGCGGCATCACTGGCGAATTTCTTTTCAACATCCATAGCTCCCTCATTATTGCAGGATGGTTATTCACGGGTCTACTAATCGGCGTCGCTATTTCCACATTCGAAATACTAATTTCCTTGAATAACAATCAAGCAAAAATCTTTGCTATTTCCAAAGCGCTGAAGTGCATGGCTGGGGGCGCAATGGGTGGTTTGTTGGGTGGGGGAATTTTTTATTCAGTTTTATTACTGTGGGTAGCACTGTTTGGCCCCGGAATATTCTGGACTCCCGCAGCCATTGGTTTTTCTGTTCTGGGAATTTGCATTGGTCTGTTAATCGGGTTGGCCCAAGTGTTGATTAAAGAAGCATGGGTTCGGGTTGAAAACGGTCGCTGGCAAGGTAAGGAATTAATCCTTGCAAAAGCTGTTTCAGTAATCGGGCGTAAGGAAGGTTGCGAAATCGCCTTATTTGGCGATCGTAATCTCGAACTCGAACACGCTTGCATTCGAAAAAGAGATGACGGTTTTTATCTTGCAGACCTTGATAGCCCTGATGGTACTTATCTCAACAAAAAAAGAGTACTGGAAGAAATGCCGCTGCAATCAGATGATATTATTCAGGCGGGTGCAACCAAGCTTAAGTTTCTTGAAAAGACTAAGAACCGGAATTGATATGCTAAAAATTTAAGCTCATGGATTCGGAGTTCAGTTCAACCCAAACCCTAAAGGTTTCAAGAAGTGTGCAAGCCGACCGCGGGCCCTGAATAGCCGCATTTTCACGGTCGCGCTTTTCAAACCAAGCTGCTTTGCGATTTCGGGAATTCTGCAATTCTGAGTGTATCTCATTTCAAGAATCTGCCTATCGTTTGAGTTCAATTCCTTTAGTGTTAGATTGAACTTACAAAACAATTCAGCCTGCTCAAAAAGCAATTCAGACGGTATCGTATGGGAATCGAGTTTTTCAAAAATCTCAGGCGGCATTGTGCCGTATTTATAAAAGGAACTTTTGCAATAATCTTCAGCGAGGTTGCGTACAACTTTGCATAACCAAGATCGTTCATAGGTAACGACATTACCAATTGTCAATTCGCGCCAATATCGAAGAAAAGCTTCCTGGGTAAGGTCGTTTGCAACATCGAAATTGAAACACCGCGAGTATGCTGCCAACCAGACTGCGTTGCGGTGTATTGAATAAATCTTGAGGAACTGTTCTTGCATGATGATCTCCTTTCATGCATCTAAATCACTGTTTATAATCAGTACGAATTAGAAAGAAGAAAGTTCATCAAAAGTGAATATAGCTAAGCAATTGCACCAGAAACTGCATAAAGAACAAAAGAAAAGATTGATTCAAAAACAATTACTCGGGGATCCAAGAATCCTCGGGCTTTATACTCAGGCAAAACTCTGCGAGAAGAACCGCGGAGTACTCAAGATCTTTCAAACTTACGACTTCAACCGGGCTATGCATATATCGATTAGGAATCCCGATTAAACCCATTGCAACGCCTTCGCCAACCATTTGCATGGCATTGGCATCGGTGCCACTCCCCTTCGGAATCCCTCTTATCTGATTGGGAATACTAAAATCTCGTGCAACATCCATCATGCGATCGATGACTTTTGAATTAAAATTAGGGCCACGATGAATCACAGGGCCTGCTCCAAGTTTAACTTCGCCCAAATTCTTGCGATCGGTACCGGGCGTATCTGTCGCATGGGTAACATCCACCGCCAACCCTACCTGCGGTAAAATCCCTTGCGCACTTGTAGTTGCCCCACGCAGGCCTATTTCTTCCTGCACTGTAGAAACAAAATGAATATCAATGTTAGGATTTTTTTCACTCACCAACCGCAACGCCTCCATCACCGTCCAAACCCCAACCTTATCGTCCATCCCAGGCGAACAAGCCAAACCATTCAGCAAATCGCTATACCCAAGGCGAACAGTTATCGCATCACCATTCATTACCAAAGCTTCAGCTTCTTTTTTATCCTTGGCCCCGATATCGACCCAAACATCAGAAAATTGGGGCACCTTATTGCGTTCATCAGTGGTTAAAAGGTGCGGTGCCTTGCGTGAAAGAACACCATTAATGGGCCCATCCTTAGCCCAAACCGTAAGGTGTTGGCCCAGAAGAATCTGCATATCCCAGCCCCCAATCGGCTGAACATAAAGAAACCCGTTTTCATCAATATGCTGGATCATAAGGGCGATCTGATCACAATGGCCCGCAAGCATCAGTTTTTGGGTTTCGCCCTGCCCCGACCTAGATCCCTTTTTCACACAGTGCACATTCCCATGCCGATCGGTTCGAACTTCATCAGCAAATTTACCTGCCCATTCCCTTACCACTTTTTGAATTTTAGCCTCATAACCTGATGGGCTTGGGGTTTGGAGAAGGGTTTTAAGAAAATTCAACGATGTTTCGTTCATATCTATTGTTCCATTGCAACGGGAATGACCCCGGACCACCTGAATTAAAGTCTGCCCAAATACCACAAACAGTAAAATTACTATTAGCATAAGCCGATGGAAAGGGTATTATTATATAGCTAGCTGGTTTATAAATCCCGCCAAGTAACTTTTGGTTCAATAACCTTTAGGATCCACGCCATGACAAGGTTTCAATCAATCCTCCGCAATTTAATTGCCTATTCCATAACCGCTTCATGCCTTGGTTCAACATTAACACAAAATGCATTTGCAGAACCACCCGTAGACGTTGCCAAACGAAGCGAAATTTTAGGCAAGCCAGAAACAGTCGAGGTTCATCCTGCAACGATCAACCTAAGCAGCAAGCGTGGCTTTACGCAAGTTGTTGTAACAGGCAAATACGCAAACGGCCTAATCCGCGACCTGACACCCTTCTCTTTCCTTTCCATCGAACAACCAGATATCGCTAAAATCGATGGCGCAAGTATCGTCATGGCTCTCAAAAATGGCTCAACAAAACTTAAAGTAACAACAGGCGGAACCACCACCTTTGTTCCAGTTAATATCACTACAACTGAAAAACCCGACCCTGTTAGTTTTCGCAGAGATGTTATTGCTGCGATGAATGTGGGCGGCTGTAACGCTGGGGCCTGCCATGGTACCCCTTCAGGCAAGAATGGTTTCAAGCTAAGCCTAAGGGGCTTTGATCCCGCTGCAGATTATCTGCAACTGACCCGCGATGTTTTAGGCCGTCGAACTTCTTCCGAAGATGCGGATGCCTCGTTGATGCTGCAAAAAGGTTTAGGCCGAGTCCCCCACGAAGGTGGTCAACGCTTTCACCCCCAAGCCGAAACCACCCGCGTAATTCGCACTTGGCTTGCAGAAGGCCTAAAAGATGATGCCCCTACTTTGGGCGTGCTTAAATCAATCGATGTATTTCCAGGCGCTCGCATTTTTCGTGCCCCCGCTGCTTGGCAACAACTTAGCGTAAAGGCCAACTTCGCTGATGGCTCTTCCCGCGATGTCACCCCGCTTACTGTTTTCACCAGCAGCGATACTTCCATTGCAGAGGTAAACAATCGTGGCTTAGTCGAATTCAAACAACCAGGCGAAATCGCAATCTTGGTTCGCTACCTCGAAGAACTCGTCAGTGTGCGCTTTACCTACCTCGATAACCGGGTTCAATACGCTTGGAAAACCCTTGTCCCCAATAACTTCATCGACAACAACATTTTCGCTAAACTAGAACTTCTTGGTATCCCACCCTCCGAAAATTGCTCGGATCAAGAATTCCTACGCAGGGCCTTCCTCTACTCTTGTGGCATACTTCCAAACGCCAAGGAAACTCTTGATTTCCTCGAAAGCAAAGACCCACAAAAGCGCTCTAAGCTTGTGGAAGCACTTACCCTTCGGCCCGAGTTTTCCGATTTCTGGACACTCAAGTGGTCCGACATT
>JAPLNF010000095.1 GCA_026692965.1 Planctomycetota bacterium | reverse complement strand
GTTGCGATCGACACGAGTGTAAACTTCGACAAGGCGTTGATGGAGTATTTGCTGCAAAGGCAAAGACGGTTCTGATTTGTATTTTTGTCTGGGTTGCCCTTGGGAAACGAAAAGGTTGTTGAGTTTGAAAATTACTTGAACCATTTCTAGGATCTTGAACCATTTCCCGGTAGTATGTCTTGATGAGTTTGAGTGGGTGCCCCTTCGCTTAAGTGGTTTTAGCATATGGGTTTTGTTCACGGATATTTGCTTGCTGGTTTGGCAATGGTAGCGTTGCCTGTGCTTTTCCATCTTCTCATGAAGCAAAAGCCCAAGCGTATCAAGTTCCCTGCAATTCGATTTCTGCTTCAAAAACAAAACAAAAACCAGCGCAGAATGAATATTCAACACTGGTTGCTTTTACTCTTACGCATGTTGGTGGTGGCCTTGATATGTTTGGCGTTATCACGGCCCAGAATTACCATGGGTGACTTTTCATTTGGTAGGGATCAGCAGATTGCTGCGATCATGATTTTTGATACAACCCCCAGCATGGATTATAAAATTGGCGATAAATCCAGACTTGATGAAGCGCGCTTTCAAGCCAGCAAGTTCCTTGACGAAATTTCTCCTGATAGCAAAATTGCTGTTCTAGATCTGGCTGCCAGTTTGGAAAATGCAAAGCCTGCAGCTCAAGAATGGTTGCCTGGAAGAAGGCAGGTCGAGCAAAAACTCGCTGAATTAAAAACCCATCCTGCAGGAACAACCCTAGCTTCTCAGGTTAATTATGCATACAGGTTGTTGCAAACCCTTGGCGAAGGTGAAGGTGTGCCTCCTAAGTTTGTCTTTATTTTTTCAGATCGAACTAATCAATCATGGAATGGCATGGAAGGTGGGGGCGTAGTTATCCCGAAGGATGTATCCACGGTTTTCATCGATGTTGGTGAAGATAATCCTGCAGAACTTGCAATCGAAAAAATGACGGTTGAGCCTGCAGTTGTAGAACCGGGCGGCCGTATTAATGTCAGAATGTTTTTACGATCGACGGGGATTGATCATAAGGCTTTGGTAAGTTGTTCGATTGAAAACCTGCCCGCAGATATGAAAATTGCGGATAAGAAATCCTATCTTTGCCCGAAAGGTGTAGCTACCGAAGCGTTGTTTGAATTGCCCGTACCCAAGGTGGAAAATTTAGAATCTGGGCCACAGTATTTTCAAGTGGTAGCGAAGTTGGCCTCTACCGATGCTTGGGATGCGAATGATAAACGGTACGCAACTTTTCAGGTTAGGCCAAAGCCTGGGGTGCTCATCCTTGCAGAAGATACAAAAACACCTCGGATCATCAGGGCCGCACTCGATGCTTTGGGTTCCTTTAAATCGGAGACGAGAGTTTTGCAGGGCGTGCCTAAATTGGATGATCTTTCTTCTTTCAAAACGGTTGTCTTGTTTCAAGTTAACAAGCTGGATCCTGCGGTTTTGCAGAAGTTGCTGGCGTATGTAAAGGCGGGTGGTGGCTTAGCGGTTGTGCCTGCGCCTGGCATGAATTTAGAATCCTATGGCACTGCAGAAGCCAAAGAGCTTTTGCCTACAACGTACACTTCTTTTGAGCGAATTCCTGCAGGAAAGCAGGGTTATTGGCTAGGTGGATTCGATAGTGCCAATGCTCTTACTGCGCCTTTTAAAGATTGGATTGCATCTGCTGATCCGGATTTTAATCGCCCGGAACTTCGCCCTTTTGTATTGGGGCGATGGAAAGTGAAGCCTTCGGAAGATTCCAGTATTCTTGCAAGTTACATAATTGATGGCGCCCTTGCGGATGCTGCACTGATCGAGAAAAGTTTCGGATCTGGAAAAGTTGTTGCGTTCACTACGCCCTTGGATGGCAGCAAAATGGAAGGCAATCGGTTTTATAATAACTATTGGCAGGATTCCTCTTTTGGCCTGGTGCTTTTGGATCGAACTGCGAAGTATCTAGGGGGTGAGAGTCGACTTCCCGAATTGCAATTTCTTTCGGGTCAGCCTGTAGTCATCCAGTTGCCTGCATCGCCTTTGAAAACCCCTTTGCAGCTTCGTGGCCCGGGTTTGAGTGCTACAGAAAGTGTGATTAATTTGGGTGAGAATCGTGGCCCTTTGGTTTTGAGGCAGGCGGTTGAGCCGGGGAATTATCTACTTCTTGATAACAAAGGAAAAGAGCTTTCCTCTTTTATTTAGTCTTAATATTGCAGCGGAGGAATGTTACCTCGAAAAGATTGCGATTGAAAAGGTGGAAGAGTTATTTGGCAAGGGATCGGTTGTACCTTTGGGCAAGGATGCTGATTTGACTGAGCGTATCAGACAGAATTATAAGCCACCCTTAGAGCTGATGCCTTGGCTGCTTTTGCTGCTGCCTTTTATTCTTACGATGGAGAGTTTTGCAGCGAATAAGTTTTATAAAAAGGAACCACTCCCTGCATGAAAATGTTTGTATCTACTGCTGAATTGCGGAGGTCTGCCCTATGGATTGGGTGATTGATCCGCTATGGCCATGGTCCACTGCAATGGGAATGCTTGGGGCGTTGCCCCTGTTTTCAGTGCTTATGCCTTTAGTGATAATATTGGCGGTGGCGGTAGGTTTGCCAGCGGCGTTTCCGTTGTTAGCTAGTCGGGGTAGCAGGATAGTTGCTTTGGCGGGTGGGATGATTTTGGTGGTTCTTGCGATGTTATGGACAGCATTGCAGGGGGCGCTGGGTGGTGGTGGATTGATGATGGGTTTTCGAGCGGTAGGCGGGTTGATGTTTTTCGCCCTTCCTGCGTTGCTTGTGGGCATTACGATTTGGACTTACATTGGAATTCCCAGAGCTACTACTTCTAGGATAGGAATTATTCTTTTTGTTCGGTTGCTTGCGATGATATTGGCTTTTTTTATAGCTTTTAGGCCATCGCTTGCGATCTTTGACAAACAATCCGTTCGCAGCATCATTTATTTGCTTTTGGATTCTTCCGAGAGTATGACGATTCTTGACGAGGCGGATCAAACATCTCGCTGGGATCATTTGCAACAAGTGTTGAAAGATAATGATCCACTTTTAAAGCAGCTTCAGACTCAAGATACCGAAGTGAAAGCATTTCAGTTCTCTTCCCAATTATCAGATTATTTACTCGAGAAGCCTGGTGTTCCTTCGGGTAAAACCACGGATCTTGGCAATGCCCTTAAAGGCGTGATTGATAGGACGGTTGGCCAAGAGCGATTTCGTGGTTTGTTGCTTTTTAGCGATGGCGCTGATAATGGAACTTCAAGGCAACCTGCCCTTCCTATGGCTCAGCGCCTGCGCGATCTCTCGCTTAATGTTCATTCGTTTGCCTTGGGAAAACCAACCACAACTGCAGGCCAAAACGATCTGGCCCTTGTTTCCATTTCCACTGAACCCACGCCTACTATTCCACTCGGGGGCGAGATCAGCGTGAAGGTGAGTTTGAATGCTCCGGGGTTTGAGAACGCCTTGGTGGGTGTGCGCCTTCTGTTGGATGGTGTGCCCGTGGCGGCTAAAATTTTTCAAGATGATGCTGAAGTGAAAATTGCTGGAGTGCCTGGGCAGACTATTCAACTTAAGCGGGCAGAGGGCAATGAAATTTTGATCAGGCATAGGCCGCTTGCTACTTTGGGCGAGGTTAAGGTTACGGTTCAGGTGGGCGACCCGAGGCGTGATTTTCTGCCATTGCCCGGGGAAATCAGTGCTGCAAATAATCAAATTGATACTTATGTTACGGTTGTGAAAGAGGGCACCAGAGTTCTTTTGGTAGATAAATTGCGGGCTTGGGAGCCTCAGTTTATTTGCGATGCGCTAAGCAAGGATTCTAAAATCAGCCTTTTCCCTGTTTGGCTTCGGGGTAATGACAAGCCCGATGATGATGTTCGGGACCTTTTTCGTTTTGATCAGCGAAATTATGATGCCATTATTTTTGGTGATGTCACCGCAGCACAAGTCAAAGCCTTGGGGAATGATGTGCTTGGTCAGATCGAACGAATGGTGTTTGAAAAAGGTACAGGGTTTTTAATGTTGGGCGGATACAGCACTTTCGGTAATTCCGATTGGAAGGGCACACCCATCGAAAAACTTCTTCCCGTCATGCTTGATGTTCAAGGGCAGATTGATGTACCGGTAAAAATGGTTCCTACCGATGATGGGCTAAGAAGATATTCTTATATCCTTAAAATCTCTAATCAGGTCGTAGGTGCTCAGGGTGCTTGGAACAAGCTTAAGGAGTTGGATGGCCAGACCAAATTAGGCAGTTTGAAGCCTGGCTTATCTTCTGTGCTTGCAGAATCCGCTAACAAAGAGCCTTTGCTTGTTACTCAGAATTATGGGAAGGGTCGAACCTTGGCCTTCGGGGCGGATACTTCTTACAAATGGATCCGCGATCCTGAATCTAGGCAAAATCATGCACGATTTTGGGCTCAAATGGTTCGCTGGCTTGCAAGACAGGAAGAGATGGAGGGCAGCGTTATAGTTATCCCTGATTCTAGGCGCATCCCCGCCAACACTGAACTTGGCTTCCGGGTAGCTCTTCGCGGCAAAGATGGAAATGAGTTGGAAGCTGGCAAATATCAGGTTCAAGTTTTTGGCCCTGATGGTAAAGCGGTTCGCGTCCCAACTTCTAAAAAGGGTACGGAAGAGCGTGGTGCATTTTTAAACTCCGAGTTATCTGGTGAATACAAAATTGAAGTTGAAGCTGAGGGTAAAGACCCTAGCGGAGAAGTGATTGCGGGGAAATCTTCTGCGCGTTTCATGGTTTATGATGAAGATCTTGAAATGACTCGCAGGGCTGCAGACCATGATTTGTTGAAGAAGATTGCAACAGCGGGTGGCGGAACTTTCCAACGGGTTGAGGAATTGAAAACTTTCCTGCAAAAGATGCTAAATGAACCCCCTCTGACTGAAAAAGCTGGGGGCAAATATTACCCCGATTGGAAATCGAACATCGGGTCTCCTATTTATGCTTTTATAATGATCTTTTTTATTAGCATCGTTGCTACCGAGTGGTTGCTCCGCAGGTGGTGGGGTTTGGTCTAAGAAAAGCAAGAATATTTGAAATTTCCCAGAGCTCTCCCATTCAGCTAATCCAAATGCAAGAAACCCTCTTTTTTTAGACGTAAGCTATTACTATGTAATATTTTACGCTAAATATGGTGCTTGTTTTGATGCTTTAGTTCGAGGGGCTTTTGGTAGGTTGTTACGGTTGTAGCGAAAAGATATTGGCATTCCTGCAAATGCCTTGTGGAAGAGTGCGCTATGGGGCGTTATGATATTATCTTCCAGTCAGGGTTGGCTGGAGCTGCCAAGGATGGCTAATGAGGTCAGGCAGTCCGTTTGTTTTCCGTAACTTTGTGGGGAGGTGGCGGGGTGTTTAATTGCTCAAAGGGTCTTCGGCGATGACGATCAGGCCGCAAGATCTGGGTGACCCGTCTTTCCGTAGCGATCTGGG
>JAPLNF010000094.1 GCA_026692965.1 Planctomycetota bacterium | reverse complement strand
CAATGGAGAACGCCATGGCTATGCTTAAAATAAATATGCTAATAAAAAAAGCTTCCATATTTGCACTTCTATCAATGATGATTGGTTGCAATAGCTGGCCTGGTTTAAGAGATCGTGACACATCAAGAAATGCGCCCACGGAAACTCCAACCGCACAACAACTGGTTGCATACCTCAATAATAACGGGCAGCGCGTTCAAGCGATTCAATGTAATCAAGTTTCAATTGATGCCAAGCAGGGGAATCAAACAGCGCCAGGCCTCGATGGTTTGATGGTCTGCCAAAAGCCCAGAAACTTTAGGCTTAAAGCCAAGGTTATTGGCCAACCTGCTGTTGATATTGGATCCAACAATCAGGAATTCTGGTATTGGATCAGCAAGGTTGAACCTGTCCCTTATGTGTTTCATTGCAACTATGATGAACTTGAAAAAGGAAATGTTCGTTTGCCCTTCCCTTTCCATCCTGATATGATTGTCAGCGCATTGGGCATGGGTGAATACGACCCATCAAAACAATATGAAGTAAAAGTGAATCAGCAGAATATCGAACTGGTTGAGCCTGTTGCGAATTACCAAGGCAAGCAGGTACGCAAATCGACCGTATTCCTACGCAAAGCTCTTTCCCAAGGGAAGTATCAAGTAGCAGGGCATATTCTCCGCGATGTACAAGGCAAGGAAATATGCAACGCAACCGTTTACGAAGTGCAACAAAACAAAGAAACCGGAGCAATTTTGCCCCAGCGAATCAAGATAATCTGGCCTGAAGAAAAGATGGAAATGGTTTTGCGCTTAAACGATATGCAAGTCACTACGGTAACACCAGAGCGGTCAGAGCGATTATTTAGCAGAGGCGATTTATCAAGCCTACCAGGCTTTGATCTTGCAAGATGGGCACCCGATCAAGGCGCACCCATTCAGCGTACCCGAGGCGTTGCCCCTTAACCACTACGCAAGCAAACCTTTTAATCTTAATCTCGCCCTTCCCATCATCGGCCCGATTGAATTAATTGCCAACCCCAGACTTTCGCTAATCTCTTTATAGCTTCGCCCTTCAAAATAAAACATTCCTATCATTGCCCTCTCAGGCATAGCCAACCTAGAAATGGCTTCCCTTAAAATATTGTTTTCAACAACATCCGAAGTTGATCCTTGCGAATAGGAATCAGAATCCACAATTCCATTATTCCCATTTAAATAGCGTACCCGCTTATTGAACTCTTGGACTGCTTTTCGATGAACCAAGGTGCAAAGATAAGTCGACAACTTGCTTTCACCACGATATCCTCGAAGAAATGCAAAATCATCCTTGAGGATCTCAACAAATACTTCTGAGGTGATATCCTCCACATCTTCGGAAGTCACCTGACAACCCATCCGGAAGCCCACCTGATATATTCCATGGAAAATCAACTGGATATTTTCATCCACCAATTGATTCCAAGCACCGGGAAACCGGTCCAAGCAACCTTCTACCAAATTCTTGTCAGCCGAGTTTGATGCCATTCTTTTACATTTTTTACTTTAGAAACTGGGCAAAACCCATTAACTTCTACTATTCTATTGCAATAACGATACAACAGTCACTAGCAATTGACTAGGCTATATTGTTAATAGGGCGACCGGGCATTTTGCCCATAACCCATATTTTCCTGAAATTTATTATCAGAGGCACTATGAGCAGCACAGATCCTTGGTTTCAGTCTCTTTTCTCAGATCGCATCGGTGGCGCCAACTATGGCAAATCCACCAAAATCTATAAGTTCGAAAAAATCAAACGAGCCAAGCGCGCAGCACTTGCTGCCCACCCAGAACGCAAGCTTCTCGATTTTGGCATCGGCGAAAATGACGACATGGCCCCTCCCCTCGTTCGAGATTTCCTCAAAGCCGAAGTCGATAAAGTTGAAAATCGAGGCT
>JAPLNF010000093.1 GCA_026692965.1 Planctomycetota bacterium | reverse complement strand
GACGCTATCAATGCTATTCAAACGCTTCGATGCCTTGCCAACGGCTTTCTTATTTCCGGTATGTTGTGGGCTGCAATGATGGTTTCGATTCTGGATGACAAGATGTCCAAAGCCAGTTGTTATTGTTTTGTGGCTGCACTCCTGGCGTTTATTGGAGTGATACATTCTCCATTGGCGGATGAAACCGTTGGATTTCCTTGGACTGTACTCGCTTCGATTGACAAACCTTTTCTTGAAGCGGTTAAAGTGCAATCACCCTATCATTGGGCTAGTGGGTATTTAATCTGCGCTGGGTTATTATTGGTGTTATCGAAGTATGGCAAAGCTGCAGATGAAGAGTTGGCACCTGGAGAAGAATTTCAATCAAATGCTTCCGGGAAGATATAATAGGAAATATGAAACATCCCATGGCTATTCTCATGAAGTTCAGCTTTGGATTAAAATGTCTTGGATTAACCATCTGTGATTTTTTTACTTCGTTGCTGTTTATTATTGCCTTTCTTTTCTATGGGTCGGATGCAATTGCAAACGCTCCTTTCCCTGCGATTGTCATACCGGTAACCACGCCTTTTGAAAGCGAAGGCTCTAAAAGGATTCGCAATCTCGCTCTCGAAGCTTTGGACAAATTTATTCTTGAGACCAAGGGTGTTCCCGCAGCGGAACGGCCAGTTTTCAAATTGATCATTGATTTTAATCCTGAGGGCAAAGCCTTCACCTCTGAGTTTGGCCCTGCTTACGATCTCGCACAATACTTGCGCCTGTTAAAAAATAGGGGCAGCTTGAGTATTTTTGGTTGGGTACATGGCGAAGTGCAAAGGCATGCCGTGCTTCCTTTGCTTGCCTGCGACAATATTTATTATTCTAAAGATGCGGTGGTGGGGGGAGTAATTGGCGATAGCGGGGAATTTTTAAGTAACACCATTCGAACAGCCTACGACGAAATAACTGCGGGAAGATTTGCCAAGGTTGTGATTCGGAAAATGTACTCGCCAGATTTGGTGATAGTTAAAGCTACCAATCCCAAAGGTAGGGAGATTTTTGTCGAGCGGGCGGAAGATCCGCAGGGTGAGATTGTCATGCAGTCGGGAAAAGAGGGCCGCTACGATTTCTCCACCGCTAAAGCTCTTGGCATCTCTGAGCAGGAACCCGCAGATGATCTTAATTCACTTGCTTCAATTCTTCGACTTTCTGCGAAAAGCTTGGGCGATGCCACTGCTTCAAGTAGGGAGTTTGTGCCTTGGAGGATTGTGTTGACGGGGCCGATTAATCCGGAGTTGTTTGAGCGTTTCAAGCGCAGGGTAAGTAGGGCGGTAGGGCAGGGCGCTAATTGTCTGATTTTGCAGTTTGAGTGTGGCCAAGGAAAGGCGGAGTCCGCGCTTGAGATTGCCAGCTTTATCCGTGATCTGGAAAAATCTTCCCGTGTTAATCCGATTAAAACCATCGCTTTTCATACCACCCGTGCAAGGGATTTATCGCTAATCATGTCGCTTGCTTGTTCGAAAATTATTATGGAAGAGGGCGCCTCGCTTGGATCGATCGAGGAAAGCTTGGTTGCCAATCCGGAAACCAGACAACGGGTGCGTGCCCAACTGGAGGAACTGCTGAAGGATAAATTGGGTGCTAAGCCTGAAGTGAAATTACTTGCAGAAGCGTTTCTAAACACATCAAGCAGAGTAGCGTTGGTGGTTCAAAAGGTTACTGGCGAAATCAAGTTAATCGATTCTGAAGATCTGGTTAATCAGCCTGGGTATAAACTTGAATTACAAATCAAGCCGTTTGCCAAGGAAGATGAAAACAAGCCATTGCGACTTCGGGCAGAGCAAGCGGTAGATTTAAGAATAGGGATAGCTAATACCGTTGCAAAGGATGTTGAAAGCGCATTGATTTCTGAAAATTTTAAGCCGGAAAGTGTACCAATTTCGGGGACCGATTGGCTGGATGAGTTGGCGGAGTTTCTCACCCATCCCTGGACCCGCGTTGTTCTTATCATGCTTGCGATCACTTGTTTAATACTTGAAGTGAAGATGCCTGGTATCAGCCTGCCTGGGGTTTTATCTGCATTTTTCTTTGTTTTGTTTTTCTGGTCGCACTCGCAGTTTTCGGGGCAGATTTTCTGGCTCGCAATCTTTCTTTTTTTCTTGGGTATGATTCTTATTGGTGTCGAAATCTTTGTTCTTCCTGGATTTGGAGTTACTGGTATTGCTGGAATTTTATTGGTTTTAGGAAGCCTCGGATTGGTCGCTTATGGGCACTGGCCTAAAAACCCTGATGAATGGGTTGGCTTGGGAAAATCGATGGCTCCTTACGGCATTAGTTGCATGGGCGCTTTAGTTGCTGTTGTTTTTATTGCGCAGTTTTTGCCTTCTATGCCAATGACCAGCAAGCTTTTTCTTAAACCCCCCGATAATGATGATCAGCCTTTGTTTGCGGAAGATGAATTGCATCAAGGGTTGGCAGGTTTGTTAGGTTCGATTGGTGTTGCGGAGACTAGCTTGCATCCTTCGGGAAAAGCAAAGTTTGGCGATCACTGCCTGGATGTGGTCTCGGATGGTGGATTCATCGTTCAGGGCGCTAAAATAAAAGTATGTCAGATTGAAGGTGGCAAAATTGTTGTTAGTGAAGTTTTCTAATTGCATTGATTAAAAAGGTGTTTGTTGCACGAATTGTAAAAAGGAAATGAAATACCCATGGATTCATCGAGCTTAACTTTTGCTATTTTTTTGGTGTCGACCGGGTTTGTGCTGTTTGGCTTGGAATTGTTTCTCCCCACGGGAGGCATCCTCGGCATGCTGGCTCTTTCGAGCATGATTGTGGGCATTACTTTTGCATTTAAACAGGGTTTGCTTCAGGGGGCGATTTTCCTAACTATTTCCGGGGTTGGGGTTCCTGTAGCTTTGAAATTATTCTTTTGGGCTTGGCCCCGCACCAGTATGGGCAAGAAAATGACGGTGCGAAGTGCTGCTGCAGAGGAAACCATCGGAAACATGGCTTCCCATCAAGCTTTAGATCTATTAGTTGGGAAAACAGGTAAAACGCTTTCAGAGTTGCGTCCATCTGGTATAGTGGACTTCGAAGGTCGTAGGATTGATGCAATTAGTGAGGGATTATTAATTGCTGAAGGTTTGCCTGTTGTGTGCATTTCGGCCCAAGGTGGGCATGTGGTTGTAAAACCATTTGTTGTGACCGGGTTTGAGAATGAGCAAATCTCTAACATGGATTTAAGTTAGTTTAACTGCAAGAGTTATTTGAATATAGGGAGAGTTTAATGTTTGGTGAAATTCTAGCTGCTTCTGATTCGATCAATACCGTTTATCTAGTCGGCGGTGTTATCGGTTTTATAGTATTTCTTCTTGTAGCATTCTTTCTCTTGAACTTCGTGGGCCTTTGGGTTCAGTCGTTTCTGACGGTAGCAGGAATTGGGTTTGTAGATATGTTGCGGATGAAACTATGCGGGCTTGATTACGCAACGATAGTGAAACAAAAAATTGCGTTGGTACAAGCTGGTGTCAAGGATGTGACCCCTCAAGATATGGAAGCACATGCGCTTTCCCGAGGTAATTTGCAAAAAGTGGTGAGTGCCGTTATCGCAGCCCACAAAGCTAAGATGGATTTGAAATGGAGTGCCGCTGCTGCAATCGATCTTGCTGGCCGTGATGTTTATGAAGCAGTCAAGCGCAGT
>JAPLNF010000092.1 GCA_026692965.1 Planctomycetota bacterium | reverse complement strand
TTCAGAGCAATTTCACCCAAGTGAAGCTGGGTTTGTTCTGCCATCACTCTTGGGAGATCTTGAAAACGCATTAAAGAGCGAAATATTTTGGCGGCTTTGACTTCCAATCCCAAGGAACGGTACTTTACCGCAGCGACAAAGGATTGATCAACAATAGGTAATAATGAAGCCATAGCAAAACTGCCTCCATGCAGTAACGAAATTTAACAGTAGAAATACATCCCTGTAATCAAGCGAGTATCATAACTTTGATTCAGCTGGAAGCAATAGTAAAGAAGGGTTTTCAGCTGATTTCAAACTGGGATGGTTTTATCTCGCCAACCCAGACTCCTTATTTTAAAATGCCATCAACCTGAGCACTCAACCCCTGCATCTTTTAAAAATCTCCTCTTAAGCTTTAAAACCAGTGCTATTTACAATTTTGACCCAAATAAATTCAACCGAATTCTCACGGTTAAGTATTTGCTTTGGGATGAAAAAATTAATCCTATAGTTTTGACTTGCCCCACCGCTCCGCTTGAAGATACAGCAAATAGCGACTTTGGGGGACCGATTGGCTATTGTTTGAAATCGATTCACAGAAATGTTCGATATCATTTATAACTCTCGAATTGAAATTATGGGAGCAAATGAAAACAGAGGGATCTGAATAACCAGCGATTTTATACCCGTCATTCTTATTAGCTTTGTTTTCGTGCAAGTATTCCGAGGCAGGATAAAAAGGCGAGTCGCGTTGCCATTCGCCCTCAATCTCATGACGAACTGATATTCACGCCAATTCAATTTGTATTGCGAAACCTTCAACTAACAGAGAGGCAGACATCTATATGGTTTTGGCTGCATCGTCCCAATCTTCAGTTGCCCAAGTGCTATACTTCATTTGGGAATCGCTTGCGAATGTGTTATAAATGAGCATTATTTTGATGAATTGGGGATAATCATGAACCGAAGATTACGAATTGATTCGATCAAGGTAGGGCGGAAAGAGGTGTCGAAATGACGCCACTGGTCTTGGCCTACATTTTTAACATTATCGTACTAATCCCAATCGGCCTTATGACGATGCTAGGTGGCGAAAAGGGAGGGCAGTTAGCCTGCCAAAGCAAGTTCCCTGAGAGCGAAGGGTTCCGAACGATTCTAGGATCATTGTGGACTGCAATCTTAATTGGGTCTGTGTTAGGGCTGTTCTTTCCCATAACAATGTCAGCTTTGCTTCTGCTTCAAGTGATCTACAAAACGCTTTGGTTGCTGGTTTATGTTATGCCCCGCATGCTCAATCAGCGTAGCAAGGAAGTTCCTTGGGGAATTGCTTCGACGTTCCTCATCATCATCGTGAGTTATCCCTGGATCATTCCTTGGGGGCAGTTATTCTTCGATGTCGTTCGTCGGTGATCTGACCGCTGCCAATGTCGTCACGGTCTTTTCTCTACCGTTTTACGTGGCTGCTTGGTGTCGTGTTTCAAGTTATCAAAGACGACGTGAATCAGGTCCTCGGTCTTCTCGGATGAGAGCAGGAAGAAACAGAACAGCATTTCGTCTTTCGTGCCATCGCCCCACGTCACTCGCTTCGGCTGTGAACTTGGATTGGATGGGTTGCCATCCGAGTTGTCGAAGACGGCCTCCACATCGAGTCGAGTCCCGGCAGGCAGCTTGAAGGGGCGCTCATAGTAATACTCGTCCTGCCAGTTGTAGTTCCAGTTCTTGATTTCAATGAGCGTCTTTACTTTCTTGTCGGGGAGAGTCGCAGTCACCTTCATGGCCTTACCTAGCAAGTGCATGTGCGGGACAACGCCTACCATGATGACTTCCTTGGGCAACGTGTACGAAGTGGATCGGCGGTAGTCCTTTTCTCCTGCAGCGATGTCCATCTCGTAGTTCGCCATCCAAATGCTTCCGACAAGTTTCGCCGGTTCTTTGAGCGACTCAGCAACCGGCTTCTTCACGAAGTACAGGCCGATTTCCGACTGGTCAGTTTCTTGTTTGCCTGTCGGGTGGTAATGCATCTGGACAACGAGATCGGAGCCTTTCTTCAAATAACGTCCCATACCATTCGGCAACGGTCGAGGCGTGTTACCGACCGACCAGCCGCCCAACGCACCGGATGGCAGGAACCCCGGGCCACCGAAGTTAGGGTAACCCGGTTCGGGCGTAGCCTTATCGAGTTTCCGGGCCGCACCACTGGCATCGAGGAACAATACCGAGTGATGTGCGACTCGCTTGTTGCCTGGATGGAACTCTATGGCTGCAACGAGCTTGTCCTCGGTGATGTCGATAGGAATGACGAAATTCTGGAGCAGGTCAGGGCCGTCAGCGGGAACCGTGAATGGTTCGGGCATCCTGACGATCAAATCCGGTTGGCCGAGCCGCCAGCCTTCGGCAAACTTTGGTGCTGGTGGCAGGTCGGCATCATCGCCCCTGGCCCTGCCCGTCTCAGCCCAAGTCTTGAAGAGTTCCAGTTCCCGATTCGTGAGCCACCGCTCGGCAACAAACTTGTCATGGCCAGGTGAGGGAATCCATGGCGGCATGATCCTATCCTGCGTTACCCGGACGATCTGCTTGGCCCGCTTAGCGATTTGGTCGTAGTCAGTAAGAGCGAACGGAGCGACTTGACCATCACGGTGACAATTCAGGCAGCGGGTCTGAATGATCGGAGCGATGTCTCGAGTGTAGGTGACTTTGGATTGAGTATCGCCTTTGGGTGGCATCTCAAACAGACAACCAACCGGCTTGGTTTCTGAGACGACAACCGACTTGCCGTTGCTGGCTAACATGATGGCATCGGAAAGGAACTCCTTCTCGGCCTTGAGTCTTCGACGCCCGATGGCCTCCCAAGAATTGTCGATCGCTCCTCGGTAGGCGAGTTTGCCGTCACGGTCCAACACGAACGCTTCGGGAATGTGAGACGGCTGCAAAACCTGCGCCAATAGCCCGGATGAGTCGAACAGAATTGGGAACTCTGCTTTGAAATCGGCAAAGTGATTTAATGCCTGAGTGCGTGTCACCATGGGATCAGAAACGACCCCAAATAATTCAGCCGCTTTCCCCGACTTGGCGATCATGGCCTGGATTTCGTTAAGGGTCTTGATGTAACCGTTGGAGATGGGGCATTCTGTCGAGACGAAGACAAACGCCCAAACTCGCCTGCTGTCGTTCTGTTCAAGGCTGTGAATTGTTCCATTCAGGTCCATCAACGAGAACTTGATCGCGGGGGTCTTGGCCTTCATTTGCTCAGACTTATCATCAGTTTGGGCGTAACCGGCTTGGACGGATAGTCCAATTAAAACCGCCATGGCGCAAATCAAAGCTGCTCGCATCTTCATTTCCTTCCAGAGTCCGATTGCATTCTGCTGTGTACTATTCAGAATATCTTACTTAACCGTCGTGAGGTATAGGATCAATGCAGATTTTAAGAGATTGATTGCAAACCAGCACGCTATTCTTGAGAAACCCATGTTCTCCAGAGTCAAAGTCATTGGCATGATGGATCAAGCACCTACTGAACATCCGGCTTCGGCACAGAAGCCGTTCCTAAACCGCTTCGATGGTGAAGGTAGCGTTTGACCATGCAGGACTGAAGTAGCTTTTCTCTTCGGTGTTTTTCATAATCATCGTGAGTTATCCCTGGATCATTCCTTGGGGGCAGTTATTCGGAGCTCGATGATCGAGATCATTATCTTGTAGTAGTTTTTATTCACTGTTCGCTTTGATTTGCTAGCCTAGAAACTCGTTTGCATATTCGTCGGGTGGAAACACGGGATTGAACACCTTTTCAGCAAATCGTATTATGAAACAGCATTGGGATAAAACGTAGTACATTGCGATGGCCAATAGATTTACACAAATGCAAAAGCTCATTTCCCCTATCCTGGACTCCTACTTAAAGTTTTTTTTCATCGAAAGGATACGCCATGTTGGTTGAATATTTCATGAGGGAAACACAATTCAAGCCTGAAATTCAATCAGGCTTTATTCGGATAGATAACGCACATAAGTTGCCATTGGATTCTGCAAATCTTATTGGGCAACCCGGATGCGTAAGCCTAGTCCTTCATGGTGCCACCGGTAAACCCAATCTCTTGGATTCTTTCGTCTCGATACAAATGTTTACCTTTCCCATGGGAAGAACTGAATTCGAAAGAGTGCTTGAATGGTATGGAGCTGATCGAAAATCACGGGCAAAGCTACCCGAAGGCGTAAAATTTGATGAACAGGTTCTTGCATTCCGAAACCCACCAACCGACTGGCTGCACGAGGCTTATCCACTTTCAGGGCGCAGCTTTATCCATATTTACCAAGGCAAGAACCAAGCAATGCTTGTTCGCTGGCTTGCACGAACAGGAACGATTCTAGACCACCCATTATTTAAACCAATTGTAGACAACCTCAGCTTCATACCCGGGGAATGGATAACGGATAAACTTGAAGTTGATCCACTCTCTAGCTCATTAGCCAAAGGCAAAGATTCAAAATTACCAAAAGATATCCAGACTGATCTTCAGGAAGCTGCAATGCGAGCGAGAAAAACATTAAATCTCGGAAGAATCCGTAACCCTCTCAAACTGGCCGAAGCAATTCATCAGGCGATTGAAGAGCAACGCAGTCGCAAGAAGATGAAGGAGGATGAAAAGAAGAACCTGGCGATCGACTATGGGGCACTTTGGGGCGAAGCGTTATGCGGTGCAACCGGATGGGAATGGCGATGTTTTGAATCACCTTCAGAAGGTTCTTCCTATGCAGTCTGCAGTAAAAACAGATCGCATTTGACTGCCCCGCTACGCAAAATGTTTGGCCTGCTCTCATCACCCAAAACCGCAAACAATTCATTACTGCTATTTAATATGATTTCATCGGGAAACATTCCTGAATCACCAGCAAAGGGTTACTGCTGGTTAAGTTGACAGAACAAGTGAATTCGTTTTTAAAACTTTCAAGCAAAGGTTTCGAAGCAAGCATGAAGATCAGCAATAAATTGTGGAGGATTGATTCGGATAGACTTCTTTGGAAGATCGAAAAATGAAAACAGAGGGATCTGGATAACCAGACCCCTCTGTTTAGTGGAGGCGCGGGGAATTGAACCCCGGTCCCGAAGCCCTTCCATGCCGGCGTCTACGTGCGTAGCAAACTGATTTGGCAGTCTTACTCTGCCGCGTTCACTCTGGTGGATTCAAATTGCAAAG
>JAPLNF010000091.1 GCA_026692965.1 Planctomycetota bacterium | reverse complement strand
TGGTATCGCTGCGCTCAACCATCGGCTACAAGTTAGGATGCCTCCAGCATCCTAAGACAATCGCAGTCGCTAACACTTCCTGCTCTGAAAGATGTGTTTTGATTCCGTGGCTAATTCTTCTGCCTTGTCTTCCTTCCGTGTAATTCCGTGGCTAATTCTTCTGCCTTGTCTTCCTTCCGTGTAATTCCGTGTTAATCCGTGGCAAATGCTTATGCTTCTGCTTAGTCTTCCTTCCGTGGCAAATCTTCTGCTCAGTCTTCCTTCCGCGGCTATTACTTTCGAGATTTTTTAAAACTTTGTTGTATTCTAATGGAGAGAGCAACGCCTTTTTCATGAAGCATGAAGTCTGATAAGAAAAACAAAAATTATTATGCCTTTGATCAACTATTACAAAATTCTTGAAATCGCACAAACTTCAGATCCGACAATTATCCGAGCAGCATTTAATAAATTGGCAATGCAATATCACCCCGATAGAAATATCGGTGATCCATCTGCTGAAGTGATGATGAAAACACTTAACGAAGCGATTGCAGTTTTATCACAACCGAGATTGCGTAAAGCCCATGATAAAAAGTTGGCAGAGGAGGCTGGTGAAAGTTTTACAGATACTTCATACGAAGACATACCTCAAACCCTGGAAGTAGACTTAGGCGAAAGTATCAACATGGAGTTGATGTTTATTCCAGAGGGCACTTTTAAAATGGGTTCATTCGGAAACGGCCGTTATGAAAATGACATGCCAAGGCATGTAGTAAACCTTACCAATCCATTTTACATGGGGAAGTATGAAGTAACTCAGGATCAATGGCAGACTGTCATGGGTAATAACATCAGCTATTTTAAAGGTGGAAAGTTGCCGGTTAACCAAATCTCTTGGAATGATTGCAAGGAATTTATCAAGAAGTTGAATGCTAAGACGGATGGAGGTTACCGCCTGCCTACCGAGGCGGAATGGGAATACGCATGTAGGGCGGGAACAACCTCAGAGTATTCCTTTGGGGATTACATTACGCCTAAGAATGCCAACTACGATGAATCCAATATTGGTAAACCGGTAGCGGTCGGAAATTATAAGCCCAATGATTTTGGCTTGTATGACATGCATGGAAATGTCTGGGAGTGGTGTGAGGATTGGTATGGGGGATATCCTGGTTGGCCGGTTGAAGATCCGAAGGGGCCAACCGTAGGGCAATACCGTGTGTTACGAGGTGGATCATTCGCGGTTAATAGTTCGAGGGCGCGATCTTGCAGTCGGATCATTTGCGCCCCCGCGCTTCGAATCCATGTGAACGGTTTTCGTTTGGTGAAAGATGAGTAGTTAGGGATTAGTTCAAAATCTCTTCGCTGGGGCGCTTATTAAAACGAACTATTGATTATTTATTTAACACGGGAAGTGGGGCGACCCAAGTATTAGCTGTAAGAGGGCGGGGATTATTTAGGCCCCCACCTGCAATTACAAATTGACCTGAAATTATAACCGCCGAAGGCGCCAGCAACTTTTCCGGCATATTCCCAACTACATCCCACCGATTATCTTTTGAATCATATTGAAGAATATCGCCAACGACATTTCTAACTGGTTGGGAACTATTGCATCGGCCACCAAAAATTGTGATACGACCATTGTAAACCATAGTGCTTGATTCAAAATGGCTTCGACCATCTGGCAGGCTGGCTATCTCGCTCCATTTTTTCGTTGCGGGATCAAAACAATGACAGGATTTAACATCAATCTGCTTTACATCATGTCCATGATCGCCACCTAGGGCATAGATTTTTCCATCGAGAGCAATGGCACTTACATGGCCTCTAGGGTCAGGCAAATCAGCTTCGCGTAGCCATGCCTTTCCGCCATCGAGTGATAAAACCCAATGATCGCCTGCATCGGTGTTTCGATCAATTTTGTAACCTCCGAAATAATGTAAATTACGACCAACAACAACCAACCCACCTCCAGCGCGTCGTTCCGGCAAGGCGGGGCCTTCGCTCCAAGTGTCTGATGCAACATCGTATTTCCAAACTTCTGCAGTAACAGGTCCGGGATGTTTCCCCTTAAAACCACCAGCAAACCATATGGTGTTTCCATCAACAGCAGGGTTTAAATGGGTAAGCCGGGTTGGCATATCTTTTTTACGAGTCCACGAATTGGCAACAACGTCATAGACATCAACTTGATTTGAGGCATCGAGTGATTCGGTAAAGCCCCCGAACAAGTACAATTTTCCATCGGCGATAGCGGTGGGGGATTCAACCCTTGCGAAGGAAGTCGCAGCAACTTTTTTCCATTGCAAGGTTGGCCAAGCATCATTTTTTTTACCTGCATCCTGTGCAATCGAAATTGCAGGAGTGATAAAAACTAAAAGCGTAATCGATACACGGATCAAAAGTTGCATGTTCTGGAATTCCATTGAGGGAGTTGGTGATTGTTTATCTTCAGGTGAAATAAGTTACAAAGTGCATCGATGGGAAATTATTTAAATCATCCGAATGCAAGGGCTTCGACATGATGTTCTGCCTGGTATACATCTTTCCAATTGATTGCATCGGCTGATTGAAGGATACGGCCACGCCAATTGCACCCGATGAAATTGCGGTTGCCAAAAACTGCAACGAGCGGAGGGTTTGAATTAGGTTGCCTATCCCATTTTTTACCATCGGTGGAGAAATAAGTTGCGCCCTGACCGACAGCAACAAAGCGATCACCCGTCCAAAAAACGGAATTGATATGTTCGCCCTCTTCGCCGACCAGACGCTCATTCCATTTCACGCCATCTTCGCTGCTGATGCGTAATCCGTGGAGTCCGACACCAACAAAGATACCGTTACCAAAAGTAATATCAATCAGGGTATCGATAGCTTTGACGCCAGGGGTATCAACCCAGATTTTGGCATCTTTGGAAGAAGCCCTGCGGCCGCGATCCCCGACTGCAACGAACAAATCATTCCCAAAGCAAATCCTACGGAGCATATTTTTCCCTGCGATGGGTATGAGTTCGCTCCAAGTCTGACCATCTTCAGAAGTCATGATAAAAGGCCGGGAGTCGCCAACAGCACCTGGATCGCCACCCAGTCCGATAAACATGTTTTTGCCATAGGCAATACCACGAAGGTAGTTTGCATACTTGGCATCACGAGTGGTGGTTTTCCAAGTGATTCCATCGCTGGTAGAGGCAATGATATTAGCGCCACCAAACGAGCCTACAGCGGAAAAGTTGCCCTTACCAAAACTTATCGAACGATAGACTTCACCTTCTTTACCCGTCTGCAAATGGTTCCATTTGATTCCATCAGACGAGGTCATGCGCAATCCACGATGCCCCACAGCAACAAAAACTGATTTATCTTGATTCATGATTTTCATACCAAAGTTTATCTATTCCAGTATTGGCCTGCAGGTTGATTCATCAACGGCGCATTCTCAGGAGGTACTAAATCAAGCCGGGTAATCGCCCGTTGAGGCTGCCTGCAACTCTTGAGGTTTGGCTGTCACCAAAGGATTTAGTTGGGACACCGAGTAGGTTTAGGATTTCGACATACAGGTTGGCCATGGGTGCTTTTTTGGGAAACGCCAAGTGCCTGCCGGTTTTAAGTGCCCCACCAGCTTTGCCTGCAAGAACGACGGGATATTCATCACGGCCATGGCCGCCGTCCGACATATAAGAAGTATAAAGCAGCACAGTATTATCTAGAAGCGAGCTGCCTCCTTCGTCAATATCCTTCATTTTCCGCACTGTTTCAGCGAATAAAAGGGTGTACCATGCATGAATCTGGCGGCAAGCTTCTCGCGCAATCGGGTCGGCATCTTCGGGTCGTGATGCGTTGCCCTGATGTTCCAGCGTATGGCAATGGCGTTCATAACCCACCGTTACAACGCCCGGAAACATGCAATCATCGCTGCCTGCAGCTAAAGTAACAACGCGTGTCGTATCAGTTTGAAAAGCCAGCACCATCATATCTGCCATCAGGCGGATATAGTCTGCATGGCGTGCAGGGTCGTGATCGGTAGGCCGGGTGATTTCCCAAATAGGGGTTCCAAGTTTTGGTAATGCATCGGGTATTTTAAGCTTGGATGAACCAGGACTAGCCAGGTCGAGTAAGTCTTGTTGTTGTCTGGATTCAAGGAAAGCTGTTCGCTTTTCAACCGATCGTACGGAGTCCAAATATTGATCCAGCTTTTGCTGATCGGTCTTTCCAAGATTGCGCCTAAGATCGTTGGCCTGACCAAGTACGAGATCTAGCACGCTTCTTTCAAGTGATACATTTTCAGGAGGTTTTACCTGATTGCTTGATGCCGATTCTGCCCTGCGTTTCCAGTTGGGTACTACAGGTGTGCGGCCTCTAAACATTCGGTCGAATATCAACCGGGGGTTTCCTTCGTAAGGAACCAAAACATCGCGTGATCGGAAGGAGTAGTTTTTTTCTCCGCCTGCGAGTCCGATTTCCATCGAAGGCAACAGGGTTTCCTTTCCCAATACTTTGGCAGCCGCCTGATCAACCGAAATATCAGCGAATAACTTTCCACCTTCCTTCTTTGCAGAACTCGCACCAGTAAGGTGTAACATCGCGCAATGCTCATGTGCGTTTAGATTGTCTGAACGCCCAGCGTGTGACAATCCAGAAACTACGGTGATATCATCCTTCGCAAATTCTAGTGGACGCAGAATGGAGGGCAATTTTGTAAGTGGGCCGGGTTCAGCAGGTTTCCAAGATTCGAGTACTGTGCCTCCTGTTACCGTAAAGATACCTAATCGCAGGGGGGGCTTTCCAGCGGTTGCTGCTGACGCCAATCTTGCTGGGAATAACGATTCGAAAAATGGTAACGACAGCACAGCGCCTGTATTGCGTAACATGGTTCTGCGGGAAATTGGTTTCATGGCTTTAAACTTTCTATTGCAAGGATTCGCCTATCTAGGATTGAAAAAAGACTTTGCGTCATTTCTCCAATTGGTTCTTTCGGTATTGAAACGGATAGCTCTTCACTATTTCGAGTACGAGGGTTGAAAAACGATAATCATTTGATTTTAATTGGTTCGCGATTTGGCGAACAGGGCAATCATCGGTGTCTTCCAATTCACGACCAATGGCATAATTCAGCATTTGTTCAGACAGATTACGAACGAAATCATCTTTACGGGAAAGGATCACTCGTTTTAAATCAGCGATACCATTCAATTTTTCGCCTGATGGAAGTTCGCCTGTGACATCTAAGGGTTGTTCGCCCTGTTTGTCGCGCCAACGGCCAACTGCGTTAAAGTTATCGAGTGCAAAACCAAGAGGGTCCATTTTACGATGGCATGAAGTACAAGAGGGATCTTGAGCATGCTGGGCCAATTTTTCACGGAAAGTCTGGGCTTCCTTCTTCTTGCCTGGTTCTTCCTTAATCTGACTGACATTGGCGGGTGGCGGTGGCGGTGGGGTTCCAAATACAACTTCCAAAATCCATTTCCCACGCATTGTTGGACTTGTTCTTGATGTGTGCGAAGTCAAAGAAAGAACGCTTCCCATGCCAAGTAAACCGCCCCGATGGTCCTCAGGTTTCAAACTTACTCTTTGCATTTCCTTGCCTTTCACTTCAGGCAAGCCATAGTATTTGGCAAGTTCCTCGTTCACAAAAGTATAATCAGCGTCAAGCAATTCTAGAACGCTTCGATTTTCTTTGCGGAGAGAATCAAAAAACAGCACGGTTTCGTCAAACATTGCCTGTCGAATATTGCCATTGAATTCGGGGAAGAATTCTGTGCTTGGCCGGGCAACTGGAAGTTTATTTATCTGAAGCCAATGAACCGCAAAGTTTTCTGTTAAAGACCTAGATCTTGGGTCTGATAAAAGTCTTTGGACTTGTTGTTCCAAAACAGTTCCTTTGCCAGACCCGCGGATTTCGATCTCTGCAATGTTGCCGTAGGAATTTTTTGGAGGTATGTAACGGATGAATCGCTTAACAACAGGTTGATCTAAATTGCGGGTGACCCAACCTCGCGAAGGAAGTGTCTTGATTTCAAAAAGTTCGACCACATCAGAGCTAAAATCTGCGCTGCTGGAAGCCTGGAATTTCCCACCAACCAATCGTTGTTCTTGGCCAATTCTGGCTGCATACCGCACTAGGGTGATGGGCTTTGCCTCTCCAAGATCAAGGCCAACCCAATAACTGTTCGCATCTGGGCCATCTAAATTTGTTTGCAGATCGCCATCAAAAACTTTTTCCCGGTTGTTACCCTGATGCGATTCCGAACCTGGAGCGGAGATTGCTTTACCAGAAAACTTCACGGGTTCGGTGGATTGCGCAGTGGATGTTAATTTTTTGCGGTCTGCGAGATCAAGTAATTCATCATCGGGCATGCTTGACCATATGAAATAGGAAAGTCGAACTGCAAGGTCGTAATCATTGATTGCAACAATCTCTCCGGGTTTTTGCCCAGGAGATGCTTTTTCAATCCGATAAAGGAACTTGGGCGAAACAAGAACCGTTTTAAGCATGATGGAAATAGAGTCGCGCTACCTATTTTTCAAGAGAGTTGCACGATCAAAAAGCGCAAGCAATTGATCAATTTCCGCTGGGGTACCTTGGCCACGATAGGCCCGCCATACGAATGCTGTGATCAATGATTTCGCAGCGGTTCGGTGCTCGATTCCAGCGGGCGGGGCAACCTCGTAATCAAACTTGCGCCAATCGCCTGGCTTCAGCGAAAACATTTGCTCCCGACTATTCCTAGCTTGTTCTTGAATGCGGCCATCCACCGAGGAACTTAATTCGGTACCAAAAAATCTGTCTAGGATTCTATCTGCTGCAGCAAAATATTTCTCCATCAGTGCGGGGGGCATATCCAAGGCCGCTGCAAGATTTCCGAAACTATTACCTTCACTAGCATCAGCAGTCATGCCCACGGTGGAAGCTGCATCAAATTCAAAGCCCATGAGGTCGCGAATGGTGCGATTGTATTCGGACAAACTAAGGCGCCTGATAACAATTGGGCCAGGGTCGCGGTTTGTTTGGTCATTGCAATCAACGAGTTCAACAGTTCGTTTCATCCAAGAAAGTAAGTGTTGTTTTTCTTCTTTGGTCAACTCTTTTGCTTCTTCGGGAGGCATGGAGCCTGATTCAATTTGCGCCATCGCCTTGCGCCAAAGTTTTCGTTGCGGCCCTGCGGATTTGTCATCAGCGATGGTTGTAAAATCTATCTTCCCTGCTTTTTCATCTGGGCTATGGCATTGCGCACATTTTTTCAAAATGATCGGGCGGATATCTGTCATAAAACCATCATCCTTGGCCTGCAAGGGGTTGGCCTCAAGGATGAATAGGGCTAAAACTATTGCCAATTGGATAATTGAAAATGAAATAATAGGAGAGGGCACGAAGAGGTCTCTAAATGTTGGGGAACATTGGTAAGGATTTACTCACTAAAGTCTAACCGTTATTTGCAGTAAGTAAATAACGATTTAAGTGGTCTATTCATTCTTTTTAGGAGCACATTCTGGCTGCGCTGAAGGCCTCTATTGCTACTCCCATCATTTAACATCAAGAGTACCATGAAAAGCGCAGTCGTCCATCGGCTTTGAAGACTGCCTATAAACAAAAAAAGCCACCGGCTTGATTGCTCAAACCGGTGGCTCAATTATTTTTAGTACAATTTATTTGAGACTCTTCTTAATCTCTTCTTCAACCGTGGAGATCTGAAGGTTCTTGCCTACGACCGTGCCATCCTTGCCCACCAAGAAAACTTGGGGAAGCACTTGGATACCATAGTCGGTTGCAAGTTTTCCTTCCAAGCCGCCTGGTTGATACAGATGCTGGGAGGTGAAAGGCGACCTCTTTAAGAAAGTTGTAGCTTCCTCGGAAGTGGTATCCAGATTCACGCAGACCAGGTCCAATCCCTTAGGGCCATAAGTTTCCATGATCAGCTTAAGCTTGGCGAAATCGCCAAGGGTCTGGCCATTCCAACTCGCCCAGTAATAAACCACAACCATCTTATCCTTCATGGAAGTGATATCGAATGTTTGGCTTGGGTTTGTAAGGCTTGTGCCAGTAAGGGTGAAGGGCTGACCTTCGCTTTCCATCCTGCGGATAGAACCAGCAGCTTTAGCAGCCTGAGGTTTACCAGCAAAGTTTTTAGCGATCTGGGTGTACCAGTTCTTCGCTTCGACATCCTTGCCCAAAAATTCGCTAACCATACCCAGTTGCAACAGGGCATCAGGGGCATCATCAGCTTTGGGGTAGGCTTGAACAAAAGCAGCAAGCTTGGTCATCCAATCGTTTTGGATTTTGTTGAAGTCTTCGCCTGGTTTGGAAATTCGTGCAGCGTAGTCAGCTTGCAACCCACGGAAGGAAACATAGCCTGCAAGGTTACTGCCCGGTAAAGCTTTCGCTAGTTGTTCTTCAAGGGAAGCGAGGCGTTTAGATGCAACCATATCGCCAGCAGCACTATTTTGAGCTGCACTGCTAAGGCTGTCTGCAAGTTGCCTAATCCATGGATCACGATCTTCAGGTTTGACCTTGGCGAGAATTTTCTCGAGGTGATCTGCTCTACGAAGGTGCTGTTTAGCAAGAGTAGCGCTTGCGCCCCCGGTGCTGTTGGATTCAACTGCGGCATCGATTGCAGCAAGTTCATCAACCAATTTTTTCAACTCAGGATCTTTTTCGAGATCAATTTTGTTGGTGCCTGGGCGAACGCTACCTTCTTCTTCGCTTACAGCGCCTGGGATTGGTGCATCAGCAAGTTTCCATGCGCCATTGACGAGGAACATTTCACCTGTCTGCAGCCAATCGGTTTTTCCAGCAGCTTCATAAAGGATGGTACCTTTTGCAAAGCGAAAAATATCGCCTTTGCTTCCGGTTTGGTCTGCGGGCAGACATTGGGGAATACCCATTTCAACATGAAGCCAAGTGGTTTTGTCATCCAAGGTTGGAAGCTTGGTAAGTGTAGCTTGGAACTTTGCAGTCGAAGCGATTACTTGTTCTCTTACTTTTCTTGCAGCTTCGCCTTGAAGGTCAAGGGTTTTCAAATCAGCTTCGGTAAGAAGAAGAGGTTTAAGGCGGGAGAAATCCTTGGTAGCAACAGCCTTCAAGATTTCCTGACTGACTTCTTCGGGGCTGATGGCTTGCCAAGAATCGATTTTTGCATCTTCATTTTCATCGGTACCTATTTTGGTCCCGCCTGCATTAAGCCAGCGATAAAGATCTGCTTTGCCATTAAAGTTGGTGTCAATTTCGCGATAAACTTCGACGCCATCTTTGTAATAAGACCAAACATCGATGCGATTATCTTCGTTCGAGTCGAAGAATTTACGCACAAGATTGCCTTGGCCATCTTTAAGAATCCAGCCTGATCCTTTTTTAACACCTTTGGTAAGTTCAACTTTGCAAGCGGCTTCTTCCTCGGGCGAAGGCGTAAAAATAGCAACGCCCTCTTGTTTGGGTTTAAAAGAAAGAATGGCCGCAGCGGTGGGCGGAACAGCAAAAGCAGGCAAGGCTGTGCCGAATAAAAAGAGGGTACCTGAACAAAGACCAGCAAACTTCCAAGACTTCCGCATACCAAACTCCTTCACAGAAACCAATAAAAAAGCGGGGAGAAAGCCCCATATATAAAGTAGATCGGCAAAAGAGGGGGTGGAAGTTGATGTTAAAATCAAAAAAGTTTGCATAAAGGTTACAACCCGAAAAACTGGTATAGAGTGTACGAGCGTTTGTCAACCCATTTAATTTCAGTCATTAAATAAATAGAAGACATTCCCTAAGTCTTTATGCCTGCTGTCCTTGACCCCCTTCATGAAAAAATTACAATTATGAATAGGTGACTCGTAATCCAAGTTTATTCTTGGATTGTGAAACAAACCTAAAAGGCCTGCAATAAAATTGGCAAAGGAGTGCCACTCAATGATTTGTTTTCAATCGATCAACCGCCATGCGTCCAAATGTGAGGTATCCGGAGTTTTTCCGATAACTCGCACGCTAAACGGTCCACCTGCTGCTTTCTCCAACCAGTATTTTTATAAGGCTAGCTAAACCTCGAGTATTTTTTAATTGTTTTATTTAGGTGTGGTTCAATTAATCGTAATAATGGCCAGAAATTTACTAAAAGACTGCAAATTCAAAAGGTTTATCTACTTGGATAATGACAGGGTTAAAATGGTGAAGGAAGCTAGCGACATTGTTGATGTCGTTGGAAGTTACATATCTTTACGCCCTGCTGGCCAGCAAACCTTCAAGGGCCTTTGCCCTTTTCATGATGATCACAGACCTTCGTTTGATGTTGACCCAAAAAGGGGTCGTTACCGTTGTTGGTCTTGTGGCAAATATGGGGATGTAATCACCTTTGTGCAAGAGTACGAAAAAGTCGAATTTGCCGAAGCTTTGGAAATTCTGGCCAAGAGGGCCGGTATAAATCTAGAAAAAAAAGAAAATTTAGTGCAGAACCGGCTGCGCGGGTCAATGCTTGATTCAGTGCGCTGGGCATCAGATCAGTATCACCAGTGCTTGCAAGAATCACCCTTGGCTGCTGAAGCGAGAAGTTACCTATCCAGCCGGGGATTAGAAGACGAAATTATTAGGCAGTTCGGATTGGGCTTTGCTCCACGCAGAGGGGATTGGCTGTTGGAGCTTGCACATAACGATGGGATGGATGTGGGAATGTTGGAACAAGTAGGCTTGATTGGCCGCAAAACAGATAAGCCTGGGCTTTACGACCGATTCCGGGACAGAATCATGTTCCCTATCCGTAATGTGCTGGGAAATACGGTTGGTTTTGGTGGCAGAATAATGCCCTCATCGCCTTTCGTTGATAAAGCGCCCAAGTACTATAATTCTTCCGATTCCCCTTTGTTTTCGAAAAGCGAACAACTTTACGGAATAGATCAGGCCCGCAATTCGATTGGAAAAGTAGGGTATCTTGCAGTGGTCGAAGGATATACCGATGTGATGATGGCACATCAAATGGGTGTCGGGAATATTGTTGCAACGATGGGAACAGCCATTAATGCTAGGCACTTGCGCCAACTAAGGCGCTGGACCAGCAAAGTTGTGTTGGTATTTGATGCAGATGCCGGCGGTGAACAAGGTGTGGATAGGGCATTGGAATTATTCGTAACCAATGACATGGATTTAGCAATCGCCACCCTTCCCGAGGGATTAGACCCCTGCGATATGTTGTTAAACGATGGGCCCGAAGCATTTCAAGAAGTGTTAAAAAGTGCAGTGGATGCACTT
>JAPLNF010000090.1 GCA_026692965.1 Planctomycetota bacterium | reverse complement strand
TCCTCGATATCGTAGCCAATGACGGTATCCGGGGGCAGTTGTACATTTTTGTCGATGATGGCCCTGCGGATTCTGGAATGCCTGCCTACATTGACACCTTCGAAAAGGATGCAATCATCTACCGTGGCGTAACTATTCACTCGCACGCCCGAGGAAAGAATGCTGCGTGATACACTGCCGCCACTGATGATGCTACCTTGGCAGATGATGCTATCGTGAGCTTCGCCTCTGCGGCTTTGGCCCCTGGTTCCTTCATCGTTAAAGACGAATTTTGGTGGTGGAAACTGAGGCTGGAAAGTCCGGATGGGCCATTCGGTATCGTAAAGATTAAGCACTGGATCGATACCAACGAGATCCATATTTGCTTGGTAGTAAGCATCGAGAGTACCAACATCACGCCAATAGGGGACGGACTTTTTGTTTTTGTCTTGGAAGCGGAAGGCATGAACATTAAGCCTAGAGATAATGTTGGGGATGATGTTTTTGCCAAAGTCGTGGGAACTGTTTTTACGGACTGCATCTTCAAACAAAAGTTCAAACAATGATGCTGCGGTAAAAACATAGATGCCCATCGAGGCGAGTGAGAAACCGGGATTGCCTATGATTTCGGGTGGATGCTCAGGTTTTTCGACAAAGGTGGTGATGCGATCATTGGCATCGACATCAAGAACGCCAAATTGGTTGGCTTCACCAACGGGAACAGGGATACAGCCAATGGTGAGGTCGGATCCTTTTTCGATATGGAGGCGAATCATTTCGCTGTAGTCCATTTTGTAGATATGGTCTGCAGCAAGAATGACAATATATTTTGGGTTGGCTTTTTCGATGACATAAATATTTTGGTAGATGGCATCTGCTGTGCCTTTGTACCAGTGTTCATCAATTCGTTGTTGTGGGGGGAGTACTTCGACATACTCATCGAGTTGGGGGCTGAGGAAATTCCAGCCTAGGTTTAAATGCCTGTCGAGGCTTCGCGCTTTGTATTGGGTGAGTACTAGGATTTTACGAAGGTTGCTGTTGAGGCAGTTCGAAAGCGGGAAATCGATGATGCGGTAAAGTCCGCCAAAGGGAACTGCAGGTTTTTCACGGTCTCTGGTGAGGGGCTCGAGTCTGGTGCCTTTGCCGCCTGCAAGTATTAGGGTTAGTACATCACGCAAGATAGATCCCCTTTAAAATCTTATTTGTAATCATCGTAATACTGTAACAGTTTTGCAGCATGATGCTTTGCGGAAAATCTGCTTTCGGCTGATTCTCTGGCATTTTGCGCGATTTCAGAGCCTCTTTTTGGATCGTCCAGCATTAGCCTGATTTTTTTGGCAAGCTCTGCGCATTCGCCCGGCGCATACAGAACCGCAGTTTTTCCGTCTTCAACCAATTCTGCCATGCCTGGTGTCTTTGATGCGATCAAGGGCCTGCCTGAAAGCATGGCTTCTAGTGTGGAGTAATAACCTCCGGGTGTAAGGTTGGTTACAAGAATAATAGAGGCGTTTGCAAGCCAGGGTTCTTGGTAATCGACCTGCCCACGAAAGTGGATTTTATCTTTTGTCATCAGGGCTGTGCGAAAGGAATGAAGGCTTTGCAAATTAGCCCCGGTGCCATTGAGACACAATTTTATTTCGGGTTTGACATAGTGAAGAATATCCATGCTCCAAAGGGCATCACGATGGTTGAAGTCATTATGAAAGGGGCCTGAGGAAAATAAATAAGGAGTTTCAGATAAAGGTGCGAGAGATTTGGGCGCAGCTTGAAGCGAGATACCAGGTGGAAGATGCGCCAACTTGGATGCTGGAATACCAAGAGTTTGCAGTCTATTTTTCGAAGCTAGGGTGAGGCAGAATATTTTGCGTACCTTCGCGAGTAATATTTTGCGCCATGCATTGGGTCGAAGCCCAGTTTTAGGAAGGCCCGATAAAAATGATTTTGCAAGGAAGGAAGGCGAGGCAAGCCCAAGGGCGTCTAAAGCTTTGAGGCTGATCACATGGAGGAAATCGCTGGGTATTTGCTGCAGCCATTTTCTTAATTTGAATAGAGCTTTGATATCCCAAAGGCCTTTGCTATCGAAATGGGAAACCATTGCGCCTGTATTTGCAAGTAAAGAAGACCAAGGGGCTTCTCGACCTAGAACACCAACCGCAACCGTGTAATTCATGGATCGAAGTTCAGTTACGCAAGCCAGCAGTTGTCTGGAATGGCCACTGTATTCGGTGCTATCGATGAAGAATGTAAACGCAGGCAAAGTTAATCCAATCTGCAAATAATAGCAGGGAAGTTAGGTCAATTCCCCGATGAAGGGGAGGTTGCGATATTCATCGTTATAGTCTAACCCATAACCCACCACAAATTTATCAGGTATTTCAAAACCACAGTAATCGGGCTCGATTGGGTGTTCTTGCCGACCTATTTTACGCAGCAGCACCGCGGTTCGAATGGTTTTACAGCCCTTTTCTTTTAAATAAATGCTGAGTTTGCTAAGGGTATGCCCTGAATCTAAAATGTCGTCTACAAGAAGGATATTACGGCCTTGGATGTCGGGAAGCATGGAGGAATCGATATTAAGATCGCCTGCAACGGTGGTTTCGCCTCGATAACTGCTGGCGCGAACAAAGCAAATGCGCACGGGAAGATTAAGATGGCGAACCAGATCAGATACGAAAATGAGGGCGCCTGTAAGAACACCAACTACTGTAAGGGTTTGGCCATTAAATTCTGCTGAGATAAGTTTGGCGATTTCTGTGACTCGTTTTTTAATTGTTTCTTCGTCAATTAGTGTTTTCACAAAAGCTCCGATAAACTAGAGGCTGAATTAAAAGCAGATAAAGTTAAATTAATCTCCCCGAGGGCCTATTTCCCCTTTTTTACCTTTCTTTGGTTATTATGACTAGACTGGTCTTGCACGATTTCTAGAAAGCGTTGTAAATCCTAGTAGTGAAATAGTTTCGAAGGTCTGACAAGGAGCAAGGATGGCGATCCTCG
>JAPLNF010000089.1 GCA_026692965.1 Planctomycetota bacterium | reverse complement strand
GTTTTGATTGGCCCTGATACTCCGAGTAGAACTGGCGCATGTACCAGAGGTTCTGTGCCGAGAAACCGTTGCGACCGGGAAACTCCGCCTGAAGGTCGCGCGCTAGCGTTTCCACCACGGATTTTCACCAGCCAAGTACTTCTTGTTTCTGGTGAATGGACTCGCCAAGATCCCAGTAGAGAGACAATAGCTCGTTGTTGACCGCCCGGAACGCCTTATACTGCGCGTGCCGGATGCGTGTCTTGATTTCGACCAGAAAGCCCAAGTAATCATTAGCGGAAAGTTCATTCATAATAATTCTTTGCTGTTGCTCAGCACTTCTGCAGATAAACTTAAAGGGCTATTAGCCCCCATAATAACCGGAAAAGAGCCCGATAAACCCTAAAGAGAGGCCAGGGGTTCCGCGAGCTTCAAGAGGCATAAGACATATTATATTGTTATTTTAATAATAACAATATCCTAAATTTTGTTTTTGCAAGCGATAGTAGGCAAGGGCATGCAAGTACGAAGGGTGCAGTGCAGATTTTGACGGCTTAAAAATGAGGGCTAACGGGCAGCCTTTAATTTCCTAAGCCTTAAGCGAACATGAGTAATGATGCCTACATGAATCAGGATGCTAATGGCGAGGCCCAATGCGTGGTATTCCCAAGTGCAGCCCGGTCTGTTTGCCAATTCGTAAACGCACCAACCGCCTAGGGGCAGGAACAAAAGTAACCCGGTTGCGAGGCCTGGGTTGTAGCAGCGCATGATGATGGCTTGTAAAAGGTGAGCAACAGCGTTGGTGATGGAAAGATATGCCGCTATCAAACCGAAAAAGGGTGTCAGAAATACTGCAAGATAAATGGCAATGAGGTCGGTGCCCCAGACGAAAACCGAGTTGATGATAAAGGTGGCATTTGGGGTTAAGACTTCGTAACCCTGCCCGATGAGTTGATTGAATAGATTGCGGAAACGGTTTTCATAATGTTCTTCAAACTGGTGGATCAGATAGATGGGCAATTGAATGCAGATAAGGAATAAAAGAACCCCGATCTTAGGGAGTAAGCCCAAAAGCAGAAGGGTGGTAAGAATGCCCGAAAACAAGGCCGCATGGGGCCATTGCCAATCGGTAACCAGCCATTTCCAAGATTTTTTGATGGGATTCATAGTGTTTCTGGCTTTAAAATAGACCTTTCTGAAATGCTCATCTTAATAATCTAAGCTTAACCAACCCGTGGTAGTTAAGAAAGGGCTATGGTTACTGCTTCTAAATAGAATAAAGGCATTTTTACCGCTAAGACGCCAAGTTCGCAAAGGAATACAAGAATGCAAATAAGAGTGATGCTAGCTGCTTCTTAGCGCTCTTTGCGTCTTAGCGGTGGAAGATCTTAGCTGTTTAACACCATTCTTGCCGTAAAACCTACCTAACCCTTAATTTATGTTGGCGTTAGGTTGATAAATGATGTAGAATGTTAATAGATTTGAAGTATAGTTTTAACCTGCCTTACGGTCAATTTGACTTCTCTCCTAAGTTAAGGTGAAGCTTTGAGAATAACCAGATTAAAAGCTAAAGAATTCGCCTCAATCGCAACGCTGTTTGTGATGAGTTTCTTCAGCTTTGTAGATAATGCCGCTGCTCAAGATTCGATCACTATTCTTTCACCTGGTAAAACGATTGAGTTAAAAGATGCCTTTGCGGGCTGGCAGATCATTGCCAACGCTGGGCAAGCGGATGTTACCAGAGTTGCCAATTATAAAAGTACCAATCCCAAAGTTGCTCGGGTTGATGAAAAAGGCTTTGTCGAACCGGTTGGCGATGGCCAAGCTACGATTCATGTAACGCATCAAGGTAAAATTCTTGATGTGCCTGTTGAAGTATCTGGGGTAAGCAATGGCAGGCCGATTGATTTTCGCACAGAAATAGTCCCCTTATTAAGCAAGCTTGGATGTAACGCAGGCGGTTGCCATGGTAAGGCGAGTGGGCAAAATGGATTCAAGCTTTCGCTGTTTGGCTTCGATGCAGATTTTGATTTCGAAAGTATTGTGAACGAAGGTAGGGGCAGAAGGGTTTTTCCTGCCAACCCCGAGATGAGTTTGTTCATCCAAAAAGCATCGGGTCAGATGCCTCATGGCGGTGGTAAAAGGTTGGTCCCAGACTCCAACGATTATCAAATTGTAAAGCGCTGGATCGCAGCAGGCACCCCTCCCGTTGCTAAGAATGTTCCGATCGTAAAACGCATTCAGATGATTCCCAATGATCGCATTTACAAGCATGGTGATACTCAGCAAGTTGCAGTAATAGCAGAGTACACGGATGGATCTTTCCGCGATGTTACCAGGCAGAGCGAATTTGCTAGCAACCTCGATGTGATTGCTGTTGCGGATGCAACGGGTTTTATTAAAGCGGGCAAACTGAGTGGCGAAGCTGCAGTCATGGGTAGGCACATGGGCCAT
>JAPLNF010000088.1 GCA_026692965.1 Planctomycetota bacterium | reverse complement strand
TAACCCTAACTACTATGGATGGCAAGCCCTGCCAAAACTACTGCAGCGGTTTCCACTCTTAAGATAGTTTTCCCGACACAGATAATTTTAAGCCCTTTTTCTAAAGCCAACTTCACCTCGGCTGGAGAAAACCCACCCTCTGAGCCAATCCAGATATTCACTTTATTTGATGGGCCACGAACAATTTTTCCTGCAGGGTTGTCCTCAAGATTTGCAAAGAGGTTCAATTCGGATTCGTCAATGTTTTGCAAAGATTCAGCAAAGGTGATTGGCTCAGAAATTTCCATGAACCTATTTCGAAGGCATTGTTTACTAGCCTCGACAACACTGCGACGCAATTTATCGGTATTAATCTGCTTAGCCCGGACTACCGAATATTCGCAATCAAGTGGAACAAAACGAAAAACGCCTATCTCAGTGAGCTTTTCGATAAGAAAATCGCAGCGCTGTGCCTTCGGAATAGATGCAAAAATGGTGAGTTTCACCTTGGGTTCGCGGCAAACTTCAGCAACCGATTTAACATCCAAGAGCACACGATTTTTTTTTGCTTCGAGAACCTCTGCCGAAAACTCTCTGCCATCACCGGAGAATAGGGCAATCATGCTGCCTGGGGCAATTCTGGAGACGACGGCAAGATGGTGAGCCTCGGGACCCCGCAACTCCATAGTTCCCAAAGTTATTTCCAAACTGGTGTAGAATCGTTCCGACATTGTTGCTATTTCCTGTGCCAATATTAAGCCAACTGATGTGCTTTTAAGGCCGTTTCTTAAAGCTCATATGTTAACCGAGGTTTTCGTGTCCAACACCCATAATCCTACAAGCAATTTGCACCTTACCAGAAAACAACTCGATGACCTCGACGTATTGGTGCAAAAAATGCTCAACCTTCCTGAGGCCAACCTACCTCGTGAAGCTCCCCAAAAAGCTGAGCCAGACTTTTCATCGATGGGAATATTTTCTCCGGGCGAAGCGCCTTGGACACCAAAACCGATTGAACCCAGCACCACCCCATACGCTACATCACCTGTAATCGCCCAATCACCCAAAGAAGAATACATTCCTGCTGCCCCGCAACCAATACTTAACAGATACCCTCAAAGCGCACTTGGATCATCTCCTAAAATTGAAGAAGTTCAAGCCGAACCCCAGGCACCTTCAGAGCCTACATCAGGCTGGAAGCCCTCGCCTTTAACTTGGGCGCCTCTGGCCCAATCATGGGAAAAATTACGCCAAGAAGAACTCGAAAAACAACAAAAAGAAATAAAACCATCGATTATACAACCGATCGAAAAACCGATTGAAATTCCAAAACCAATCCTTTTGGAATCGAAACAAGATTTCGGAACCAACAAGGGTTCAACTCCCTTGAATTACAGCACAAATAGCGAACCCACCGAAAGAAAGAAACGTTCTAAATTAAAAACAGTGCTGCTTGATGCGGTAGGATTCTTGGGCATCATATTATTTGTTTGTGCAGCAGCTTTATATTTAAGCAGTTCTTTCGGTTGGCCTATGAAATAAATTTGTGTATCCTGTTGTAAGTTAGCAATAGTATTCGCTGGACAGGAACTACCTTCGAAATGAATC
>JAPLNF010000087.1 GCA_026692965.1 Planctomycetota bacterium | reverse complement strand
CTTTTCTGGCAAAATTGCCATTAGCCTTTTGGGTATTTTTTAAGCAAGGAATAGTCTTAGTTCGAAAGGCTTTGCATAACTAACGCTGCATTCTGCCCGCCAAACCCAAAGCTGGTGCTAAGCGCTGTACGAACTTTTTTATCCCGCGCACTATTGGGAACATAATCAAGATCGCATTTAGGATCGAAGTTGGTTTGATTAATAGTTGGTGGCAGTACACCCTGCTTTAGGGTTAATGCCATTGCGACAGCTTCGACTGCCCCAGCAGCGCCTATCAAGTGCCCAATCATGGATTTGATAGAGGATAATGGCAGCTTTTTCGCTCTTTCGCCAAATACTTGCTTGATGGCCATGGTTTCCATTTGATCATTCAAACGTGTGCTGGTGCCATGTGCATTGATATAGTCAACATCATCGGTGTCAAGTTTAGCTTCACGAAGGGCCCACTTGATCGCACGAGAAGCGCCGCCCGCTTCCGGGTCGGGTTTGGTTACTGCATAAGCATCAAAGCTGCTACCTAGGCCAGTGACTTCTGCGTAAATAGTTGCGCCTCGTTTTCGGGCATGTTCATATTCTTCAAGTAAAAGAACGCCAGCCCCTTCGCCTAATACAAACCCATCGCGTTGCCCGTCAAAGGGTCGTGAAACTTCGGAAGCTTCGCGGTTGGCAGGGCTAAGAGCACCGATGGAAGAGTATGCGAGAAAAAGAAGAGGGTCGATTCTGCTATCTGCGCCCCCAGCCAATACAAAGTCTGCATCGTCTCTTGCAATAAGCCTGAAAGCTTCGCCTACTGCTTGAGTTCCTGCAGCGCAAGCGGTGGTGATGGTATTGTTGGGGCCTTTAGCGCCATGAATCAGCGAAATATGAGCAGCTACCATGTTGGGGAGGTATTTTAAAATCCAAAGGGGAAATAAAGCGCCCGAGCCTTGTTTACCCAAGTGTTCGGGTCTGAACCCACTTCCATTACAAGCTTCTGCAAGTAAGGGGGCGATATCGGGAAGATCCATGGGAACAAGGCCGGTGCCCATGATAACGCCAAGTCGCTCAGGATCAATTTTGCTAAGATCAAGCCCGCTGTCGGTAATTGCCATGCCTGAAGCAGCGACGCCAAACTTTGCTGCACGGCCCATGATTTTGATACTTTTACGGTGTTCGTGGGGGACGTAGGAGTCGAGGTTGAAATCAGGAACTTCTGCAGCGATTTTTACAGGGTGGGAAGAGGCATCGAAAGTTTTAATAGGGCCAACGCCACTAACTCCTTCAACGCAATTCTTCCAGAATGCATCTTTGCCTATACCGTTTGGAGCAACAACTCCTAAACCTGTAACAACAACTCTTCGCATGATAGAAACGCCCAACGAAAAACGCTGGACGAGCCTCCCTGAAACAAAAGTGTCTAAATAAAACGCCTATTCTTGCTAAGCTTCCTAAGCTCAACCGTACTGCGTGTCCTCATACGTCCTATATTACCCATATTCAAAAGTAATGCGCAATAGTTATGTGAATCCAGTTTGCTTAACAAATGTTAAATTTTTTAAAGTTAGCCGCTTTGTCAGAATAATCGTTACAACCCCTACGTTTTAAAAAGCCTGATACACTCCTCAAAGTGCAAACAGCCTTTGTTTTTCTTTTCACTTTAAAGTCGGAAAGTGCTATTAATTTCATTATTAGCTTGGACTCATTGAATCGTGCCAACTTTTATTTTCAAGGATTCGAAATGAACATGAAATGGTTTTCACGCGGAGATTGGAACGCCTTTTTTGGTTTGTCCATCGATAACCTCGCAGTCATGATTTCTTTGTTTAGCCTTTTGAGCTTTGCTGGTATTCCCAATGGGTATACTCCTGAATTCGTACTGACCCGTATGCTGCCTGGAACTGCACTAGGCGTTCTTATTGGCGATATTGCCTTTACGTTGATGGCATGGGGGCTTGCTAAAAAACTTAAGAGCGACACCGTCACCGCAATGCCCTTGGGTTTGGATACACCCAGTACCTTCGGGATGGCATTTTTGGTATTATTGCCCGCACTTGCAAAAGGCAACGAACTTTATCCCCAAGATCACCACCAAGCCATGACCTTTGGCTGGAATGTTGGGTTGGGCGTTTTGATTCTTACTGGTTTAATAAAAGCTTTTTTCTCTCCCTTTGGAAATCTTGTAAGGCAATGGGTGCCTCGTGCTGGGTTGCTAGGCTCTTTAGCTGCTATCGCTTTGACTCTGATTTCATTTATGCCTTTACGCGAAGATATTGCAGGTATGCCCGTGGTTGGTTTGCCCTGCCTTTTGGTGATCCTCGTATGCCTTTTGGCCCATCGGATATTGCCCTTTAGATTTCCCGGGGCATTATTTTCAGTGTTGTTGGGGTTGGCCCTCTATACGATTTCGATATTCGCAGGGAAAATTTTTGGCATTAGTATCGTTGCAGAAATCAAGCCTTTCGAATTCATGGGGCATTTTGGGTTTCAGGTGCCATGGGCATTTTCCGCAGGTGATTCGCAGTGGTGGAACACCATTTTCTACGAGGTTATCGGAAGAATGCCAATGATTTTCCCCTTTGCCTTGGCAACCATCATTGGGGGCATTGATTGTACCGAAAGTGCTGCTTCTGCTGGGGATGAGTATGACACACGATCGGTGCTTTTTGTGGAAGCCATCTCTTCATTAGTAGCGGGATTAGCCGGTGGTGTAATTCAAACCACGCCTTACATTGGCCAACCAGCCTACAAGAAAATGGGCGCACGGGCAGGGTATACTCTTCTTACCGCTTTGTTTATTGGGTTGGCAGGTTTTATGGGAGGCTTGACCGTTCTTTTTCATTTGCTTCCCAAAGTTGTGCT
>JAPLNF010000086.1 GCA_026692965.1 Planctomycetota bacterium | reverse complement strand
CCACTGCACAGGAATATTCGAAATCAACCGGAGCCCCTGCTGTTTCACCCGGTCATACTACTTTAAAAACAGAAGGTATTCGCGTGCTTTCACGCAGAATTGATCTGCATACCGATGAAGCTAACATGATGACGGGCGTTCTTCCCCACGAAACAACCCATGTGGTTCTTGCAGGCAGGTTGGGCGAGCAACCGGTGCCTCGTTGGGCGGATGAAGGCATGGCTGTGCTTGCAGAGCCGAAAAACCGGATTCAAAAGCATCTTGATAACCTACCCAAGCATGCGCGCGAAAATACTTTGTTTCATGTTTCGCGTTTGATGCAGATGGCGGATTATCCCGAGCCCAAACTTGTGGGCCCGTTTTATGCGCAGAGCGTTTCGCTGGTGGATTATCTGACCCGATTGAAAGGCCCGCAGGCATTTAGTGAATTTATGAAAGATGGATTGAAGAATGGCTACGAAAGCGCTCTTTCAAGGCATTACTCAATCCAAAGTTATAATGATCTTAACCAAAGTTGGTGGAATGCCTGTTTCAGCAACAACACTGCTGCTAAAAACTAAGCACACCTAGGTTGTCATCGTAACAAAGCAATTTATGCTTCGTCAGCAGCTTCAGATTCCTTGTATACCCGTTCTTCCTGTTCGGAAAGATAAAGCAAACGGTTACATGATTTGCACGCTACATACAAGTAGCTGCGTACCTCATTCATCATTTGTGAAGTTATTTCGGTGGCGCAAGAAGAGCATGTTTTGCCTTCCAAAGGCGATAGCGCTTCATGCTTGAATGATTGCACAATGCGCAGGTATTTAGGCAGGTGCTCTGCAGAAAGTTGCGACTCTGCAGTTTTTAATAATGCACTGGTTTCGATAAGTTGCTTTTCCAATTCAGCTTTGCGATCAGTAGAATTCTTCTCTATGGAAGCAGCTTCTGCCTTGGCAGCTTTCAATAGCTTTTCCTGTTCGGGCAAGGCTGCAGTTTTCTCTTCTTGCTCGGTGATTGCAAGAAGGATTTCGTCTTCTACCTTTGAGATTTCAGCTTTGGTGGTGCCAATCTCTATTTTTAGAGCATCATACGCCTTGTTGTCGGAGGCTTCATTTTGTTGCTTCTGAAGCTTCGCAACCTTGGCGTTGAGTTCTTTAAGGGAGATTTCTTTTTCATGGATGGATACTTTAAGTTTCTTGAGATTGTCCTGGAAATCTTTGAACTCTTTCTCCATGCGTTCGATTCTGGTCTTTTGGGCCTTGATCTGTCTAGGAATCCGCCCGATATTTTCCTGCAATTCAAATGCATGCTTACTGTGCTTGTGGATTTCCTTGAAGATTATTCCTGGCTCGGTCATTGATATTTCATCCTTGTAATTGAAGATTGACTCGGTGCAATAAAAAAGGGCCCTTGTGGGGGCCCTTTGGTTCTACTGTTTAAGTGAAAGGTCGATAAAGCCTTCTAGTTGCCTGCTGCGCACTGGGTGCTGCAGTTTTCGGACGGCTTTCGCCTCGATCTGCCTTACCCGCTCGCGCGTCACTTTGAAAATCCTACCAACTTCTTCCAGAGTATAAGTGTAACCATCACCTAGGCCGTAGCGCAGTTTGATGATTTCTCTTTCTCGGTAAGTCAGGGTTTTCAGTACGCCATCAATTTTATCTTTCAACATTTCTTGAGCTGCAGCATTCACTGGTGAATCAACAGAGTTGTCTTCGATGAAGTCGCCAAAGTAGCTGTCTTCGCTCTCGCCTACTGGCCTATCAAGGCTGATTGGGTGCCTGCTAATTTTCATCACCCTGCGTGTTTCTTCTACGCTAATTTCGGCAGCTATTGCAATTTCTTCGATGGTGGGTTCGCGGCCCATATCTTGCAGCAACTTCTTGGTTACATTGCGAAGTTTCGACATGGTTTCGATCATGTGCACAGGGATGCGGATGGTTCTGGCCTGATCTGCAATTGCACGGGTGATCGCTTGTCTAATCCACCAAGTAGCGTAAGTGCTGAACTTATAACCTCTGCGATATTCGTATTTATCTACCGCACGCATAAGGCCGGTGTTGCCTTCTTGAATTAGATCAAGAAAACTTAAACCACGGTTGCGATACTTCTTGGCAATACTTACTACCAATCGCAGGTTACCACCTGAAAGATCGCGCTTGGCTTGTTCGTATTCCATGAACCGGGTATGCACAGTGATGACTCGTCTGCGCAGTTCGGGTGTTTCTTCCATGGTGCTGAACATGTAATCGCGGAGTTCTTTTTCCAAAGCTTGAATATCTTCTTTGGAGCCACGGATGTTGTTGAGATAGCGGATTTCGGTTTCGAGTTCTTCCATCCTTCTGGCGATTTGTTCCAACTTCTTCATGAGAGGTTGGATTTTTTGGGTTCGAATGCTCAACTCTTCGACCAAACAAACAGCTTTGCGTCTGCGATTTCGCAGGGATCTGCGGAAATCTCTGCGGGTTTCTTCGTCGAGTTCCGCATTCATTATCTGATTGAAATCTTCCTGGTTTTGCTCCATCAATCTTTCCAAGGTTCGAAGATTGTGTGGCATTCTTTGCAGGATTTTGTCTTTTTCAAGATTTTCAGTCAGCGATACCTTGATGGTTCGATCAAAAGGCAGTTCACCCGAATGAACTCGTTTAAGGGTGTCAACCACTTGGTTCATTGCACCATCACACTCTAAAACTTTTCTGCGGAAGCGCTTGCGTGTGACTTCGATTTTCTTCGCAAGGT
>JAPLNF010000085.1 GCA_026692965.1 Planctomycetota bacterium | reverse complement strand
CCAAGCACCATGAAGCTGCCAGCTTTTTTATTGATGAGCATGGTGTTTTTGCCAATCCACCCAAGCCCTGCACGCCTTGCAAAATCTCTTTCCAATAGCGGTGCGGTATCGACTACTCCCCGACCTTTGCAATCAGGAAAGTGTTTTTGGAATTCTTGCAAAAGCAATCCAAGTTTTTCCCATAGAACCTCGTGGTAATCTTTCCCATGGGCATATTTCGCTACCTTCCCTTTCCTGTGCCGGAATCTGCATGAAGCTGGTGACTGTAGTTGTACCCAACCATCAAGATGCTTCGAACATTCGGGAGAAGAGATTCAGGATGTTGGTAGGCGGGTGCTCGTTTAGAGATGTAATCCATCTGTCCTTGAAAGCCATTTTCCAGCCAGGAGGTAAGGTGTTGAAATCCATCGGCTTTGGATGCAGGCGCAATTCCCGCGAGGTCAAATCCTATTTGTAACGCAAGGGTTTTTAAAAGCGAAGTAGCATCGGGATTTGAAGTGGTTTTTGTAAAAATCGTATGCCTCGTCTATTTTATTGCCCTAGGGTAGCATTGTTTTCGTAAAGAAGGTGTAGAATAACCCTTATATTTGTTAGCAAAACGATAGCTTTCTGGTTTTTTGGAAGGCAAATCGAAGCTAATTCTACTGGCATAGGCATCCGCCTCGATAAAAGTCAAATTTTTGTTTATTTCTTCACTATTATATTGACATGGATTTCTTCTGGCATTATCAAAGGAGGTAGTGGAATAGGGATAATATGCCTTGTTTTGCTCCTGCCTGGCTTCGATTTACTCATGTTTTTGCGAAAACTCGGTGTTTTCTCGTGGGTGTTTGGTGCTTTGAAGGGGATTTCGTTTCAAGGGGTTTTAGAATGAAGAATGTTAAGATGTTTACTCTTGCAGCTATGTTCTTAGCTGTTGTTGGTTTCAGCCTCAATGCTGCTGCTGACTCCAAGTCCATCAAGGAAATTATGAAGGGTGGCAATTTCAAGAAGTGCTGCGAAGCTGCTTCCAAGAAGGGTGCTTCCGATGCTGACAAGAAGGCTTTCGCTGAACTTTGCGAATCCTTGGCAGCCAACAAATGCCCAAAGGGCGATGCTGAATCTTGGAAAGCCAAGACTGAAGCTTTGGTTGCTGCTAGCAAGGCTTTGGTAGCTGGCGACAAAGATGCAGGCAAAAAAGTTGGCGCTGCTGCTAACTGCAAAGCTTGCCACGATGTTCACAAGTAAGCTTTAGCCAAATATTGGCGTTCACAAAAAGCAGGTCCACAGGTTATGCTGGGGCCTGCTTTTATTTTTGAAGCACGATTGTTTGCTACGAGGAACCACCCCATGAAATTTACCACATCCTTTTCTATCGCAACCTTGGCCACTTTTTCCCTTGGTGCCTTTTTATTCGCCCAAGGGGTTGATATTAAAGAAATCATGGCAAAAGCCAATAAAGCTGGCGGCCTCTTTCCCCAGATTCAAAAAGGCTTGAAAGCCCCCGCCCCTAACTGGGCCAACCTTAAAAATGATTCAGATGAACTTGTTTCCCTTGCTACCATGTTGGGCAAAAGCAAGCCACCAAAGGGCGATGCTGCTTCCTGGGCGACCATGTCCAAAGGTTATTTAGATGAAGCCACTGCTTTAAAAACAGCCATCGCTGCTATGAACAAAGCTGGCGCAGATGCAGCCATTGGCAAGTTGGCCACTTCCTGCACCGGTTGCCATAAAGCGCATAAGAACTAGTTTAAGCCTGGTTAATTTACCCATGTCTTACATAGCCGGAAATATATCCTGTTCCAATGAGCGGCGGATGTTAATCCGCTGGTACTAAAACTATTACCTTGGGAATTCTTTTCTGTTTGGCACCCACCAGCGGATTAACATCCGCCGCTCAATGAGAATAAAAGCAACCGTCACTCACACTCCCCGCTATGAAAGCAAATGTGGTTAGGAGTGAGGACTGCGTTCCATGGGCCTTCTTTTTTAAATGTTGAGAGTTTAGAGTTGGAAGAGGGCGGTGCCCCAAGTAAGGCCTGCGCCGAAGCCGCTCATCATTACCTTGTTGCCTTTTTCAAGTCGCTTCTCTGAAAATGCTTCGTCCAGTGCGATGGGGATAGATCCACCCGAAGTGTTGCCATACTTTTCAAGATTATTAAATACTTTGGTGCGGGTGATGTGAAGCACATCGATCGCAGCATTGATGATACGGATGTTGGCTTGGTGAGGAATATAAAGGTCGACTTGTTCGGAGGTAAAATTACTATGAGTAAGAACATCTTGGATTGTGTCGCAAAGGATAGCCACGGCCCAGCGAAAAACAGCTCTGCCGTCCATGTGCATGTAGTGCAAACCTTGGGCGATGTTTTCTGGGGTGGGAACCATTCTGCTGCCACAAGCGGGTCTGGAAAGTAAATCGCCACCGCCGCCATCAGCGCCCATGCTAAAACTAATAATGCCTTGATTGGGAGAGCCCTTGGAAAGAAGGACAGCGCCCGCGCCATCGCCAAAGAGTGGGAAGGTTTTGATATCTTTGGGATTTAAAACTCTGGAATTACAATCTGCGCCAATGATGAGCGCGTTATCGCTGACGCCTGAAGCCACATAGGCTGCGCCAGTGATAAGGGCATACATGAAGCCTGCGCAGGCAGCTTCGATTTCGATAGCGGCGCAGTTTAAGCCAAGTCGGTCTTGGAGTAAGCAAGCGGTAGAGGGGAAAGACATATCGGGAGTGAATGTACCAAGAACAAGGAGGTCGACATCCTTGGGTTTGATGTTAGCTTTTTTGAGGCAACGGTTACCGGCCTCGAAGGCAAGGTCGCTGGTGGCTTGATAGGGCCAAGCGTGTCTGCGTTCTAAGATGCCAGTGCGTTTGACAATCCAATCCGCATCGCAACCAAATTGTTCTTCGAGAGCGGCGTTGGTAATAACTTGATCAGGGACATAGCTGCCTGTAGAAATCATCTGCACGCCCATAAGGCTGCGACATCTCGGTCTTTGGCTAGGCGCTCGTTCTTCGCTCATTAAAAAAAACCATCATATAGGCCCGGTATTGCCACTAGGCAATGTGTTGAACCCGAAGGCCTTAACCCTTGCAGTATACCTAAAAAGCAGAGCATTGGCCAATTATAATTATGAGCCAATGGAGCAGACTTGGAGATATAAGGCATAGGCTGCAACACAATGGCTGGTGTAATCGAGCCTTAGGTCGCCATCTTGGGGGGAATTATGAAATCCGCCTAGAACTCTTGGCCTGAACCATTCTGCAAAATGAATGGCATTAGATTCTGTGTACTGGATGGTTTGGCTAAATTGTAAGGCTTGGGCCAATCGTTGCATGTATTTGTCATGTCTAGCGCTATCTGCCGATAATTGTGCGGTAAGGCAAGCAACAGCAAAGGACTCTGCAAGGATGCAAGACATTACGCCTGGCATCAATTCAACACCTTGTGCAGAAAGTGTTTTCATGCCGCCATACCATGCTGGCTTGCGGGGATCAATTTGATCGTATTGCATTGCGGAAAGTCTGTCCGCAAGTTCGAAAGCAAGTTCCGCATAGGGTTTTTCGGAAGAGGTTTTGAAAGCTTCGTGCAATGCGAGAATGCGCCAAGGGTAGGGAGCGGTTTCTTTTTGGTTCTTCCAAGCATTCCATCGAGTGATGATGGCTTTTTTAGACACATCTGTTTTCCAGGGAGCAGGGCGAAGTTGATTACTTTTCAAGATTGCAGCGATGGCGACTGCAGATTCGCAGCCTTTGCCATCGAGTTCTTCGACCGCGGTTTCTTTATCGATGGTTGTTGTGTCTGTAAGTGTGGAACGTAGGAAGTTAGCGAGTTGTTCACCTGCATCAAGGAGGTCAGCTTTAGGGTTGGTAAGTTCGTGAATTGCGAGTAGTAAGAAGCCTGCAGAAAGTTGCCTATCGAGGATTTGATGGGGTAAAACGGTGTATCGTGCGGCAGGGTTTTTTGGATCGGTAATGGTATCTTCGAGTAGCAACAAGATAGCTTGGCTGGAGCGAACAGAAAAGCGTTCATCCTTATAAACACGGCCTGCTCGAGCTAAAGCTAGGGCAGCGCCTGCCTGATGAATAAAGCTTTCGTTTTCCATTTCAACTTTAAGAGAAGGCCGAATGCCATTGATGAATCTGCCTTTGACGGTGTTCATGCGGTAGAGCCATTCAGCGCCACTTTTTCCTGAGTGGAAGAATTGTTTTTGCAGGGGAGTG
>JAPLNF010000084.1 GCA_026692965.1 Planctomycetota bacterium | reverse complement strand
CAGACGCGTATTTGCTATGTAATGCCCGGTGGTAATTTTGGATATCATCCCCGTGGCCCTGGCCAAACCCATTGGCATGAAGAAGACCCAGGTATCGTTCCTAAAATCTTGCGCACTTTTTTTGGCAGCCCCACTGGCATGTGCATGTACGAAGCGCAATTACTTCCCGCGAAGTATCAGGGCCAACCTTTACATACCGATGCTGGCCCCCGAAACTTGCGCTGCTACCATACTAAAATCGATGGCGCAGGTTTTTCGGTTGAACAAGAAAACATGATTTCCAGTACCGATGGTTGGTTCCGTCCCAGCGATGTTAAGGTTGCGCCTGATGGTTCTGTTTTTGTAGCGGACTGGTATGATCCGGGTGTTGGTGGGCATGGTATGGGGGATACTACCAAGGGGCGTATTTATCGCCTTGCACCCAAAGGTTCGAAATCCCATGTTCCTGCGATTGATTATTCGACGAACGAAGGCATCATTTCTGGCCTTTCTTCTGGCTGTAATGCAACGCGATATATTGCATTGCAACATATTATTGCAATGGATGCTTCCAAGAGGAATGCACTCGCCAAGATGATTTTTGCTGATCCTGATATTGCTCAAAAACCTTGGGTTGCTGCAAGAATTCTATGGTTTGTTGATTTTCCCAAAGAGCTTCCTAAAGGGCTTGAACAACGTGAAGAATTCAAATGGCTTGAAATCCGGAAACTTGTCGATGCACACCCCGGGTTGATGGGCCTTAGTGCTGAAGAAAAAACACGGGTTGATTTTCTTCTCGCTAACGGGGGACCAGGGGTTGCCCGCGAAATCTTGGTTAACCTTCGCGAATCAGATGATGATAATTCCAAACAGTGGTTCTATAACCTTGCGAAAAAATATGATGGCAAAGATGTTTTTCTCTTAAAAGCCATTGGTGTTGCTGCAGGCACGGATCCCAAACACCGTGAACTCTTCCTTGCGGATTTCAAAAAGCAATTCTCTGTCTGGTCACCCGCAGTAGGGGATCTCGTTTTTGAACTAAGGCCAAAAGATATGATGGCTGGGTTGGGCGATATGCTGACCAAGGCTGAAATCCCACTCGAGCAAAAACTTAAAATTATTAACATCCTTGCTTCCAATGATAGTCCTGATGATGCCCTTGCTTTTGTTGGCTTGGTTAAATCAAAGGCGAGTATTGAGGTTCGTGAAAAAGCAGTCGAATGGCTTAAAATCTATTTACCCGGGAAATGGTCTTCGGTTGCTTCTAGCCCAGATCTTCTAAAATCGGTAAACGAATTACTTGCGGGGGATTCTGATGATCAAAGGCTTGCCCTCGGAATTATTGAAGCTGCAAAACCAAAAGGCGTTGTGGATCAAGTTAGTAAGTTGGCATTGGCAAATAAAGATGGGCGGGTGCAAAAACAAGCCATTGTTACCTTGGGCGCTCTGCCTGAAAAACTGTCCGTTGATACCCTGTTAAAAGTATTGCAGGAAAATAACAGCTACTCACAGGATGCTGCAAATGCCCTTGCTGCTTTGGGGCAAACTAAGGGCAAGGTTTCAGGGATTCAAGCTGCAATGATTGCATTGCAAACAGTATTCAGCGATCAAACCGCTCCATTAGCTAAAAGAACTTTGGTTGCAAATTCTTTATCAGGCACTAGGAATGGTTCTGATTTCCTATTGCTTAATGGCAGCGGTGAAATCCCTGCTGAATTAAAGCAGGAAGTTGGTAGGTTGTTGCGTAATAGCCCTTATCAAGATCTTCGTAATAAAGCGATGATTGCTTATCCTGCACCCGGAAAACTAGATCCTAAAAAACTGCCCGCTCTCAGTGTGCTAGCACTTAAAAAGGGCGATATCGCACGCGGTAAAGCCTTAATGGCTTCCAGCGGAACATCCCAATTGCAGTGCTTGAAGTGCCATTCAGTTCAGGGTAGTGGTGGTGCTATTGGCCCCGATCTTTCTATGATTGGTAAAAAAGGAACCAAGGAAAACCTTTATGAGTCCCTCATCAATCCTAATAAGGCTATTGCTGACCAATACCTCACATGGATAATTGAAACCAAAAAAGGTCAGGTTCTTACGGGTTTAATTGTTGAAGAATCTCCAGAATTGATCGTTCTCCGTGATGGTAACGGTAAGGATTACAAGATCGATCGAAAGGATGTTGAGTCTAAGGCTAAAGGCCCTAATTCGCTTATGCCTTCTGATTTGATCAACAGCATGAGTGAACAGGATTTGATCGACTTGGTTGATTAT
>JAPLNF010000083.1 GCA_026692965.1 Planctomycetota bacterium | reverse complement strand
TGCAGAAGTATGCAGAATACCCTTTGGTTTGCCTGTAGAACCGCTGGTGTACAAGATAAAGAGCGGGTGTTCGCTATCAAAAGGTTCTGCAGGGCAATCTGCGGAAGCCTTAGCCACTTCTTCGTGCCACCACATATCCCTGCCAGCCTTCATGTTGACGCTTAAATTACATCGATTGAAGACCACAACCTTTTCGATGGTAGGTGATTTCTCGAGCGACTTATCTACATTTTCCTTAAGGGGGATCACTTTCCCTCTGCGCCAGCCGCCATCTGCAGTGATCAATATTTTTGCCCCCGCATCATTATTCCGGTCTGCGACAGCGTCTGCGCTATAACCTCCGAAAATAACGCTGTGGATTGCCCCGATCCTTGCGCAAGCCAGCATTGCAATTGCAGCTTCAGGAATCATTGGCATATAAATCGTGACTCGATCGCCCGACTTGGTGCCAATGCTTTTTAATACATTCGCAAATTTACAAACCTCGCGATGCAGCATCTGGTAGGTGATGATACGCTGTTCACCAGGTTCGCCTTCCCAAATGATTGCAGCTTTATTGTGCCTTGGTCCATGAAGATGGCGATCAACGCAATTCGCGCTGATGTTTAGTTTGCCCCCGACAAACCACTTGGCATGTGGCGGGTTCCACTCTAAAACCTTGTTCCATTTCTGCATCCATTGAAGAGTTTCGGCTTGCTGGCCCCAGAATTTCTCAGGGTCTTTTGCAGCATCCTGCCAAAGTTTTTCATACTCAGCCATGCTTTTAACATGTGCATTTGCAGAGAATTCTGCAGGCGGAACGAATGCCCTAGTTTCTTTAAGAACGCTTGTAATATTACCCGACGATGTTGACATAACTTGACCTTCAATTTTATTTGGGAGTAAAACTCAAAGACCAAGTATTCCAATTTTACCTACGAGGTCAAGTCGAAACAGAATAAAAACTTCCCCTGGCTCGAATCAAATCAAGTTTTCAACAACTTTGGCTTTTAAACTGCCAATCTTGTTGACCCGGGCCTAAATCCGTCAAATAATAGCAACTTATTCACTTACACCTAAAGAGGCTTTCACCATGCGCTATTTCAAACTATCAATGAAACTTTCACTAGCGGCAGCTATTTGTTTATTTGCATCGCTCAATCCGATTTCTGGACAAAGTAAAGCCGATGACGGACTTCAAACGTTATTTATTGGAACTTATACAGGGCCAAAAAGTGAAGGTATCTACAGCATACAATTCAACCCAGAAAACGGAAAACTCTCTAATCTTTCTGTCGCTGCTAAAACCGAAAGCCCCTCATTCCTAGCACTTGATATCCCAGGAAAAAAACTTTACTGCGTTAATGAGGTATCTAATTTTAAAGGAGAGAAAGCGGGTGGTGTTTCCTCTTTCACTTTTAAAAACGATGGCAAACTCGAACTTGTTAATCAGGAATCCAGTGTGGGCACAGGCCCTTGCCATCTTTCAATTTCCAAAGATCGTACCCATATTATTGCTGTGAATTACGGCGGAGGAAGCACTTGCATGCTGCCCGTCGACCCTATGGGCAAGCTTTCCAAAGCTTCCGATTTCATTCAGCACAAAGGTTCAAGAATGATCAAAGGAAAACTCGAAACCCCACACGCCCACTCCGTCCAGATTTCTGCTGATGGAAAATATGCAGTCATCGCAGATTTGGGCTTCGACAAGATCTTTATCCACGAAATTGATACCAAGTCAGGAAAACTTACACCGTACAAGGTTCCTTTCCTTGAAACCAGACCAGGCGCTGGCCCTAGGCATCTAGCTTTCCATCCTTCAGGTAAGCACCTGTTCGTCGTTAACGAATCCAACTCCACCGTAACAGCTTTCCGCTGGTCCCCCGAAACCAACGATTTCAAAACCCTTGCTACAGCTTCTACACTTCCCAAGGATTTCAAAGGCAACAACTCAACTGCTGAAATCGTGGTCCACCCCAATGGTAAAACCATTTATGCTTCTAATCGGGGCCATAACAGCATTTGTGTTTTCAACTTC
>JAPLNF010000082.1 GCA_026692965.1 Planctomycetota bacterium | reverse complement strand
CGGGGAGTAGTCGATACCGCACCGCTATTGGAAAGAGATTTTGCAAGGCGTGCAGGGCTTGGGTGGATTGGCAAAAACACCATGCTCATCAATAAAAAAGCTGGCAGCTTCATGGTGCTTGGGGCGCTGCTTTTAGATATGGACTTAACCCCAGACCAGCCATTTGCATTTGATCATTGTGGCACATGCACCGCTTGTTTAAGGGCCTGCCCCACAGAGGCCTTTATTGGGCCCAGAGTTCTTGATGCCACCAAGTGCATCAGTTATCTCACGATAGAAGTTAAAACCGAAATCCCACACGAACTGCGTGACAAGATGCAGGATTGGATATTCGGTTGCGATATCTGTCAGGATGTTTGCCCTTGGAATAAAAAAGCCACCCCTGCAAATGATTGGAACTCATGGCGTAACCCCGATCTTGAGTCACTTGATCTTGTGGAATTGCTAGGGATGGACAACGCAGCGTTCAAAGCTAAGTTTAAGGAAACACCTCTTTGGCGTAGAAAGCGCAAAGGGATATTGCGAAACGCATGTATTGCGTTGGGAAATATCGGCAATCAGGAGCATTTAGATGCATTGAAAAAGGCCCATCTGGAAGATGAGCCTTTGATTAAAGAAGCCGCGGCATGGGCGATTACAAACATCCACAAAAGGTTGGGCCTTACAGCTAATCCAGAGGAATGTTGATATTGTTATCGCCTGCTTTAATTACCGCTTTGAGGGTGGAAGTATCCACCTTGGATAAACCTGCTGGCAATAGATTGGGCCCGGCTTTGCCATCATCCAAAGTGCGGGGACTGCGCTTAATAACAGTAAGAGTGTACTCACCTTCGGGCACACCATCAAATGCAGTGTAAGTTGAGATTTTTGCAACCCCATCTTGATTGGTCAAACCATCACCAATTTTTACAGCCCTTGGTTTTCCGGGTTGATGAAACACTACTTCCGCTTCGCTAAGGGGCACCCCTTTTTGGGTGACTTTAACATTGGTAATAAAGGTTTGTTTTCGTTTGCCTGTTGCAACTCCGGTTTCATCCGATTCAGGAATTTGAAGTGAATCATCCAGAATACCTTCCAATAACAAATTAGCGACAATCGGGCCTGATTTTTTCATGGTTACCCAAGCGAAATGATCAAATTCCCCATACACCGTGCCACGCAGTTTGCTTGATCCACCCGTAGTGGAAAGGCTGTAATAGCGCATGCCATTGCGTTGAAACTTTTGGTAATGATGGACATGGCCTGCAAAGACGGTGTGATTTTTACCTACAAGAAGTTTTTCGTAATCGAGCCAGCCATTGATCGCAATAGACCCTTCGTTCCAAAGGGGCTTGTGCAGAAAAGTGAAGATCCACTTCGCCTTGGAATTATCATCGATTGCTTTTTTCATGTAATCAAGTTGGGCTTTGCTAAAGCGAGGAGATTCTTCGGTTCCCTTCACAGGTGGATCTTCAGAGCTTAAACAAAGAAAGAGTACATTCCGATATACAAAATGGTAGTAGGGCGCACGATACTTTTCACGATACATCTTTTCTTGCATTGCATTGGTTATATCGTGATTGCCTGGCACATAGAAGAAAGGCATCTGCAACTTTTTCACATAAGATTGGAACTCTGTCCATTCTTGCTCAACCTTGTCAGATTTATCGGAATACCCTTCGATAAGATCGCCTACCGACATGACAAATTCTGGCTGAAGCAAATTGATTTGCTGCATGGCTTGTGAAAAGATTTTGGGGCGATGGCCACCCGTTCGGTCGCTGACAACTGCAAAGCGGAAGTCATCAGGATCGTTATTCATTTTCAAACTGGTCCAGGGATTTTTATCCCCGATTTGAATTTGAAGTTCTTTTTCGAGAGATGGCTTTTCAGAAAGAGCAACCGCAGCAATAAGAACCACACCAACAAATCCAAAAACCATGGTTCGCTTCATAATGAATCTCCTGCAAAAACAATATCTGACACAATTTAATTAATTTGCACCAAGTGAAAGCATCAAGCAACATGCAAGTTAGCAAATCGAAATAGATTTATTGAATATTCATAAAAGAACGGGCAATCAAGGGTCAGTAATAATCGGTAATTCGCGCACAATCGTTACTGTTTTTGCAAATTCTTTACATTGTTCAATGCCCTGTAATTGTGCAAAACCGCGGATTTGTTCAAAATAAAATTATTATCTTTTCGAAAACTATTGCAACTTTGTAAGGTTTAATCATGGCTCGAAGAAATCTCGAAGGATTAAGAATTGTCATCACTGGTGCATCCCAAGGCATTGGCAAAGCGCTGGCATTAGAAGCTGCAAAACGAGGGATGAATGTCGTTGCAGCTGCCAGAAGCGCTGATCTTCTTTACGATCTCGCTGCAGAAGCAAAACCCGGAATGAAGGGTTCGCTAGCAACCGTGGTGGCAGATGTTACCGAGGCTTCGGGCAGGCAAGCCATGTTGCAATGTGCGCTCAACAATTTCGGCGGAGTGGATGTAATAGTGAATAATGCCGGTGTAGGGGCAACGGGACATTTTGCAGAAGGAAGCGCAGAAACACTTCGAAAGATCATGGAAGTAAATTATTTTGGGTTGGCAGAAACCACCCGAATCTTCATTCCCGAACTAAAAAAATCCTCCCATGCTGCTATCGTAAATATCTCATCTATTGCAGGAAAAAGAGGTATTCCAGCCAGATCAGACTATTCTGCAAGCAAATTTGCAGTGCAGGGATTTAGCAATGCGTTAAGAGCGGAGCTTGCCAAGGACAACATTGATGTGCTTGTGGTCTGCCCAGGTTTGACTCAAACTAATTTCTCCAAGAACATGATCGAACAAAAAGCAAAAATGAAAATGGATCATATGCGTGGCATGACCTCCGAAGAAGTTGCTGTACATACTTTAAGATCTATCGAGACAGGTAGAAATGAAGAGAGCCTCACAGCAAACGGAAAGCTGATGTCCTTTGTCAGCAGATTTTTCCCAAGGCTTGCAGATAGAATTGCCAAGAGGAAAGTGATTGCGCTATTCAAAGAAGAAATGGCACAGCGCAGGATTAAAAGGCAGGAATTTAAAAAACACCAGGTTTAGGCACATCCCCGCCCATTTTTAGGGTCATCGCCTTGGTTTCGTATTTCAAACGCTTTCAACCGCTGGATTATTGGCGGGAAAACATATAAATTACCATCTGATGCAGAAGTGGCGGAATCGGCAGACGCATCGGACTTATTAGTTTGAGCACCGGGGCGGGAAACCTCCCGTGTGAATTCAGTCGAAGTCGGGGAAACCGCAACACCAAAAGTGTCGGCAATCCCGAGCCAAGCATGGGGTTTATCCTCATGAAGGTGTAGAGACTTGGTGGCTGAGGCCTAAAGCCCGAAAGGGCCATGGTCAAGGGAAAGTCCAGACCCCAAACCGCAAAAGCGGGTGGCGGAAGCCATAGTGG
>JAPLNF010000081.1 GCA_026692965.1 Planctomycetota bacterium | reverse complement strand
GCAATCTCATTTAATGCAGAGCGCTGCCAATACCACTTGGTAGAGAAATAACCAAAGTAAAGGAATATCAAAAGCAAAAAGGCTGCGAAGAACCAATTCCGAGATAGGAAAACAGAATTAGTTTTAGTAGGCTCCATGCTTTGATAATACCTTTAAAAGTAAAAAGCCGGGCATATCTTTTTGAAACTTTTTCACCAAGCAAAATAGGTAGCATCTTCTTTTTTAATCCCAACCTTAACAGGATGTTAGGGCAGGGTTTTGCAGCACGCTTTTATGCTATTTCCTGTTGACCAAATTATATGTCATGTTAACATGTATTACATGTTTACACCGCATCACTAGAGATTGCTTATATGCAAATGGAAGCCATCGAAAAACATACAACCGTCGACTTGGTTGTTGAACGAATTACTCAGGTAATCAAGGAAAGAAATTTGCTTGCAGGTTATAAGCTGCCTGGAGAGCACGAGCTTGTCGAGCAATTGAAAGTCAGCCGGCCTGTTTTGCGGGAAGCTCTGGCCCGCTTACAAAGTATGGGCCTTGTCGATATACAACGGGGCAAAGGAACCTTTGTTGGAAATGCCACAAGCCTAGCAAACTGTGTAAGGCTGCTACAATCGGCAGTGGCTATTTCCCCCCAAGAATTAATTACATATGCGCAACTTCGATCTGCGATTGAGGTGCAAGCTGCTAGGCAGGCTGCCGAATCCGCAACCAGCGAAGATATTGCTCAACTTTCCGGGTTGCTAAAAAAACTGGACGACGATGAATTGCCCTACCCTGATGCCCTCGAATTGGACTTTCAGTTTCATCGAAAAATTATTGATATTGCAGGCAACCCCCTAATGAAAAACCTGATGGAAGTTATTTACGAATTTGTACTTACCCAGATGGCTCGTACTACCCCTTCGCAGCGTGAAAACGCATTTGGTCGCAAACTACACAAGGCCATCCTGAAAGCAATTCAAGATCATGACGCAGATGGTGCAGAACTCGCCATGAGTCAACACATGCAAACAATTCTCAAAAGATTGATGGTTTAAGCAATGATAAAACACACCTCAGGTTTTTTGATATGTATACTATTTTGCACCTCTAAGGTGTTTGCGGTAGATGCCCCAACGCCAACGAAAGAGCAAGTTGCATTCTTCGAAACTAAGATACGCCCAGTTTTGGTGGATCATTGTTACAAATGCCACTCTGCGGATTCAAAAATCATCAAGGGTGGATTGCGTGTTGATAATCGCCATGCACTTATAAAGGGCGGTGATAGCGGTGCATCAATTGTGCCTGGGGATCCAACAAAGAGTCTTTTAATCAAGGCATTGAAGTATGATGGTTTGGAAATGCCCCCCAAGGGAAGACTCTCTGATTCTGTGATCAAGGATTTTGAAACATGGATAAAAATGGGTGCATCCGATCCTCGGAAGTCAGTTGAAACTCCGATAGTGCGAACCCTTGATATAGAGGCAGGCCGCAAGCATTGGGCTTTCCAACCGATACTCGATCCCAAACCACCGTTGGTTAAAGATGCTGCATGGCCTTTGGATCCACTGGACCGATTTTTACTTGCAAGATTAGAGAAAGCTGGGATTCAGCCATCGAAG
>JAPLNF010000080.1 GCA_026692965.1 Planctomycetota bacterium | reverse complement strand
TGCGTTCGCGGCGACCGAAACGAGAAGAGGTCAAACCGTTTGGAAGTGAAACACCATCGATGCTGAAATCAGCTTTGCTTGGGTCTTCCTGAATAATGAAGGGGTTGTGTTCGCTACCAGCGTAGCCTGGCAGGCCGCCGCCGAACCGTTGGTCGATTGAATTCCCGAGCTGGACATAAGGTGGCATACCATTACGGTAGCCAAGTTCACGAGACATGACTGCGCCATAAGTGGGGTAAACGGTGCTGGGATTGAAGCGCCAGCCGGTAAGCATGTAGGCATCAGCAACGCCATGGGAACCGTTGTAGGAATAGCCAGAGCGAATGATGGAATACTTATCGAGGTTTTTTGCCATCATGGGAAGGTGTTCGGAAATTTGCACGCCAGGGATGTTGGTAGGTATGACGCTGAATTCGCCACGGATGTCGGAAGGAGCATTTGGTTTTGGGTCGAAGGTATCGATGTGGGAAGGGCCACCTTGCATCCACATGAAGATAACACTGAGGTTATCGACGGGTTCTTTTTTCTTGGCAGAAGTAGCGTTTGCTTGAAGAAGGGTGGGAAGAGTAAGGCCAGCGAGGCCGAGGCTTCCAACGCGAATAAATTCTCGTCTGTTGGTGCCTTCGCAATTATGGGAGGGGCCGAATCCTACTTCAAACATGGTTCACCTATTGAATTAAGGCTATATACTAGGCAGGTATGAGAAACGCAAAGAAGCCAGAATAAAGCATAAACTCTAACAAAACATAAAGCAAGCAATTGTATAGTAAGATATCGGTATTTTGATTGGCTAGGCTGAAGTCTAATAGTGGCAATGAGGGGCTTAAAGTTGTCCTTATTATGATTCTGGGTCGATAGGGATATCTGTACTGCCCTTGAGGACTTCCTGCACTTTTTTATGCAAAGTGTTTCGATTGATTCCAAGTCTAGTTGCAGCTTTTACCTGAACATTGTCGCATTCTTTGAGTATTTGTTGGATCAATTCTTTTTCAACTGCACCAACAATTTGGTCGGATAGCACCCCATCGGGTAGGGTGTTTATCCCAAGGTGTACCACTTGCTGAATCAGCTTTACAAGATCGGTACATTGCCCGACTTGGGTTTTTGATTGTAATGACTTATAGCGTTTGATTTTTTTACCGGGGGGAGCCAGAGATTCTGGTGTCAAAGGCAGACCATTGCAAAGCACTACGGCTCTCGCCATATAGTTTTCCAACTCTCGGACATTGCCTGGCCAATCATGCTTTAAAAGTACTTCTTGCATATCAGCAGTGAGTTCGGGTGGATCGATTTTATTGGTAATAGAATGGCGCGCAATAAAGAATCGAGCGAGTGCGGGGATGTCATCGGCCCGTTCCCTTAATGGGGGAAGATAAACAGGAACGACATTCAGTCGATAATAAAGATCGTCTCTAAAACGACCAGCTTCAATTTCGTCTTCTAAAAACTGATTGGTTGCAGCAACCACTCTGCAATCGACTTTGATGGTTTTGCTTTCGCCAACTCTTTCAAATTCATTTTCTTGTAGGACGCGTAGAAGTTTAACCTGAAGCTTGGGGCTCATGCTCGAGATTTCATCGAGAAAGATGGTTCCGCCATGCGCTGCTTCAAAGCGTCCGGTTTTATTTTCTACTGCGCCAGTGAATGCGCCTTTAATATGCCCGAATAATTCACTTTCGAGAAGGCTTTCGTTTAGTGCTCCACAATTCACGCGAACATATGGCCCATCATTCCGTTTTGAAAGAAGATGAACTGCCCGAGCGATGAGTTCTTTGCCTGTACCTGTTTCACCAATAATCAGAACCGTTGCTTGAGTGGGTGCGACCTTTTTGACAAGGCCGTAAACTTCTTGCATGGCCTGAGATTGGCCAACAATGTCGGTCAATGGCGCATTAGCACCTTTGTCGGCGTTATGAATGCCGCGGCTCATCCTATTTGCCTCTCTGTCCTTGCTAGTCCTTAGTGTCTATTAAACAGAAAAGAGTGTGAAAAGCCTAGTAAGATTAGGAAATGTTGGTTAAATGTTTTGGAGAGGTGCTTGAAGGCCTTTTTTTGCAAGGAGTACAGCAAGGCTTTCTGAGGACAATCGCGGGTCATCCAAAATAAGGGTTTCCATCTCCGTATTAACAAAAGCAATCATATCTTCACCGCTCCAACCCGCATTAAGAAGCTTGGGTTCTATCATTTGAACAAAGTTTTGGCGGATTTTATCCGTCAATCTAGAGACATTGCTTTCATGAATACCCAGAAAAGAAGCAGCCTCTCGTTGGGTCAGGCGGTATCGAACTCTGAGCCCGAGCAAAAGTTTTTCCTGATCGGAAAGTGCTTCAAGCCATTCTTGAGCAGCTAAGCGAAATTCTTGATGCCAGTGCTCATCAGAAAGCTCAGGCGCATGCCAATACATTTCGTCCGCCTCGTCTTCACCTAAGGGTTTATCGTGTTTGTTCTGCCTTAATTTGGTTAGGTTCGAATTGTGAAAAACCCTGATCAACCAAGGGATGAGCGGCCTTCTGCCATCGTATTTTTCGAGAACAGAGCCGGAAGTTTCTTTCTCGCCGGTAAGCAGGAAACCCCAAAACTCCGCAACGGTATCTTCCTGCCTAGCGGTATCCCCAGGAAAAAGCCTCGCAGATCGAGATCGTAATGCATCTACAAGAAGTTGATCATGCCTCCCGGTTTTGGATGCAAATAAAGTTTCCCAAGCAGTGCTTAATCCTTCGATGCAAGATGAGTTCAGATAGAAATCGAGGAAGTGAAGCCCCTCGAGAAGTGATTTTTCAGGAAGGCCTTTAGCCCTGCATTTAGCATTGAAGAGTTCTTTGCATCGCTCCAGATGGAACGCAAGTTTTTCATGCTGTAAATTAATGCCTGGAAGATGCACGCCGCAGAAAGCTCGAACCATCCTAGCTTCTTTATCGTTCCCATTTAAAGGCTTTGTTGTACCCGATTCCATTCTTTAGCCTCGATTGATGAATACCAATAACTCAATTCGTGAGCTTTCTGTTTCAGGGGTTGCTTCAAGCCCCGGATAAATTTTATCCCCTAAGCCGATCGGGCTAACCTTTCGCCTCGAAAACCATCCAGACTTATGGATAGAATGGCTGTTTTTTAAGTAATCTGCCACTGTTTCTGATTGTTGCCTGGTTAATAGTCGGAGGGTTTCTCTGTCGGTTGTCCCTGCAGTCATTATCCCCGCAATTACAATATCACTATCTTTGGGAAATCCCATCAACCATTCAGAAGCCTTGTCGAGGATTTTTTTTCCATCTGCGCTTAAGATTGCACTCCCGGGTTCAAAAATACCAGAACTATTAATGGACTTCCGTTTCATATCAGCATTTGATCTCACAATCATCTGCATCGGGTCTTCAATATATCCACGGACAATAGGCATTTTTTTCAGCGCATCCGCGTCCTGTTGAAACGCTTGCATGGTCTGCTGGCTTTGGTTTGCGAGTTGCACCAATGAATCATAAAGCTTGGTATCTTGCGTCAACTTTCCCAATGAACCCTCACCCTTGCGAATTTTACCAAGCATATCAGAAACCTCAGCCAATATGTCTGAAATCTCAGGGTTGTGCTTGCCACCGAGTAAATCTTGGTTCTCGGCACTTAAAGAGGAGGGTGATCCGGGGAAGAGTTCTAAAACCTTGGCCCCCAGCAATCCCTCAGATGCTATGGAAACAACCGCATCTTTTCGGATTAGCTTTTTGTAAGATCCTTGGATTTTAAGGCCAATAACTACAGGAGCACCAGGGTTTTCAGGTGCTTTGATGGATACGACTTCTCCTGCATTCATCCCTTGGATTCGAACCCGGGTTCCAACATCTACACCACGAATATCCAGAAAGGATGTTTTTAGATTAAGGGAATCTTTGCCATACCACCCCCGTGAACCGATCGAGAAAAAGGCGGTTGCAAAAAGAACCAATCCTGCAAGCATGGTGCAGCTTAGTAAGAGTAGTTGCCTGGGGTTTAATGCTCGAGTCATGGTTTTCCAAAGGTCAAAGATATATTTCATCAGTGTATATTATAAACGAATTGAACTGTTTGCGGCGAGAAATATTTTAAATGCAATATGTTTCTCTTGCTTGGGAAAAGTCTAATTAATTCTTGCTTTTAGTTGAGCTTGGTAGTATCTATAACTTTGTAGTATATTTTTGACTTCCCCGTGACTTCCCCGTGACTTCCCCGTGACTTCCCCGTGACTTCCCCGTGACTTCCCCGTGACTTCCCCGTGACT
>JAPLNF010000079.1 GCA_026692965.1 Planctomycetota bacterium | reverse complement strand
TCGGTTCCCCGAAACCCTCTCTGCCTGGCACACTCGAGTTTCACTTGGTAGAGCGATATAGCTTTTTTACCAAGCACCGCAACCGCTTGCTCCGGGGCCAGGTTTATCATTCTCCTTACGAGATTTGCACGGCTGTTGCAACTCAATGGAGCGACCTTCCTTTAGTCTGGGATGGCTTGCCTCCTATTGCTCGTCCGCCCGATCTTATGCATTGCAGTCGTGGCGTGAAAGTCGAGGCCTTTGGCCTTGTGCCAGCCTTTGAGTAAAAGTGCAAGGCTCGCTAATCTTAGAATGGAAGGATTAATGGGTGCCTTGCGAATGATGGTAACAAGGTGACCAAGTATTTCTTACGCCTTTAATTATCCTTACTTTACCATTTTTACTCTTTATAAAAGCTTTAACTACAACGATAATGTGCATTATGAAAAATCCACTTTTATTTATGATGATCGCAGTAGTTACTATTGGCTTTTGCGATAAGGCAACTGCCAAGCCGATCAAAGTTTTCATCCTCGCAGGCCAATCAAACATGGAGGGTGCGGGCGTTATAAAGTCGGAGCCGCAGCGTAACGGTGGTAAAGGCTCGCTCGAATATCTTGTGAAGGATCCCGCCACTGCCAAACAGTTTTCTACCCTTGTTGATTCGTCCAAGAATTGGCGCACTAGGGATGATGTATTTATTAGCTATCTTGATCGCAAGGGCCCCCTCACAATTGGCTTTGGTGCAAAAAAAGAAACAATAGGACCCGAACTTGGTTTCGGTTGGGTGGTGGGTGACGCTTTCGAGGAACCGGTTTTGCTCATCAAATGTGCGTGGGGTGGCAAGAGCCTTGCGGTAGATTTTCGCCCACCTAGTGCAGGCAAACTTCCTTATTCACTAGGAGAGAAAACCAATGCTGAGATTGCAAAAGACCCAGCCATCTTGGGTAAATACTATCGTGAAACATTGGTGCTAACCAAATCTGCTCTCGCTAACATTAAAGATCTTGTTCCAGGAAGTGATGGAGAATATGTGATTGCTGGCTTTGGTTGGCACCAAGGTTGGAACGATCGCATTAGCGATAATTTCAACGCAGAATATCAAAGCAACATGGCCCACTTTATTCGCGACATTCGCAAAGATCTTGGCGCCCCTAAGATGCCTTTTGTCATTGCTGAAACCGGCATGACCGGCCCAGAGGAAAAGCATCCACGCGCCCTTTCGCTTATGAAGGCACAAGCCGCTGTTGCAGAGCAGCCCGAATTTAAAGGCAATGTGGCCTTCGTGGGCACCAAAAGTTTCTGGCGTGAAAAAGAGCAGTCTCCCAGTGGGCAGGGCTATCATTGGAATTCGAATGCCGAGACTTATTATTTGATAGGCGAATCTATGGGCAAGGCGATGATCAAGCTGTTATCACCTAACAAGAATTAAAACTCATGCTGCGAATGGGGATTTTTATTCTCTTTTCGATACTATTTGCATTTCTTCTAGTAAAACTTCGGGTAATCCAAGTAAGCGCAAACTCCATATGATAATACCTAGTGTGCCATGGGCTTTCATTAAGTGAAGATCCGGTGGAATCACCCCAGTTATGCTTGGAGTCAACCCCATGATTATTATCTATCGCCATCTGTTTTCATTGGGTCTGCTATTGGGCATTTCGATATGTCTGGTGGGCTGTGATCAAAAAAAGATGGCTCCCCCAGCATTTCCACCTCCTGTCGTAAGCATTACTAAACCAGTTCTCTACACTGTACAAAATTACTATGAATACAACGGTAACTTGGATGCCATCGAAACAGTTCATATCCAAGCTCGTGTAAAAGGGTTTCTTAATGAGATAGCCTTTACCGAGGGAGAGGAAGTTAAAAAAGGAGCCCTGCTTTTTAAGATTGATCCCCGCGAACATTCTGCAGCAGTGAAAAGAACCGAAGCTGATCTTCGTAAAGCAACCACCGAGTTTGAAAGATATCGGTCCGAGGCAGATCGAGGCAGCAGGCTTGTTGGCACGCGAGCGGTTGGCACCGAAGATTTTGAGCAACGGGTTGCAGTTCGCGATACTGCTGCAGCAACCATGTTGCAAGCTCAGGCAGCATTGGAAGGCGCTAAGCTTCAACTCAGCTTTGCAGAAATTCATTCCCCTATTAATGGGCAGATCGGCCGAGCATTGGTAACGCGAGGAAATCTTGTAGGGCAAAACGAGCCAACCTTGCTTACCACCATCGTCAGTATGGATCCGATGTTTGTATATTTCGATATTCCGGAGCGCGATCTTGTTGAATTTCAGCGTGCCCGTAATGCAGGTAAACAAGCTGATGTTCTTAGTGGGTCGCTTCCCCTTGAAGTGGGTGTGACCAGCGATGAAGGATATCCCCATGCTGGCAAAATTGACTTCCGAGAAAATAAGGTGGATATCGGTACTGGCACAGTCCGGATGCGGGGCCGTATCCCAAATCCGCGCATTCCGCCTGGCAACACTCATCTTCTATACCCCGGCCTTTATGCCCGGGTTCGTGTTCCATCAGGTGATCCCCGATCGTTGCCTGCAATCCCTGAAGATGCTTTGATGACTGGGCAGGAAGGCCGGTTTGTTTATGTGCTGGGTGAAGGTGATGTTGTGCAAAAGCGAACCGTGCAAGTTGGCCCGCAAATTTATAAAGGTATCCCATCCGATATTGCGAAATCTCCGGTTTGGACTTTGTTCGCCCCTGCCACCACGCCCGAAGGTAAGGATCAGGTTGTTCAATTGCCTGCTGTGATTTCAATTGAAAGTGGCTTAACTATTAATGATCGAGTTGTGGTTAATGGCTTGACCAAGGCCCGACCCGGTTCCCCGGTTTCTCCTTTGGCTTTCGAGCTTAAGCTACCAAAATCCACAGGCGCCAAATAATTCATAACCGCATCGCAGGAATTTAGAGTACCTCATGCTTTCAAAGTTCTTTATCGATCGCCCTGTTTTTGCGAATGTTATTGCCATCGTTACCATTCTTCTCGGAATAGTGGCGCTGTATCGGTTGCCCGTCGAACGCTATCCCGCAATCGTTCCTCCAACGGTTGTGGTGAGTGCTGCATACCCAGGCGCCAATGCTAAAGTTGTTGCCGATACTGTTGCTGCCCCCATCGAGCAACAAGTTAACGGCGTCGAAAATATGATGTACATGACATCCACAAGTTCTTCCGATGGCACCTATGCTCTGACGATTACTTTCGAAATTGGAACAAATCTGGATGATGCACAAGTGTTGGTTCAGAACCGGGTGGCGATTGCCCAACCTAGTCTTCCCGAAGAAGTTCGCAGGCAGGGCTTATCTGTTAAGAAGCAATCCTCGAATATTATCATGGCTGTAACTTTGACATCACCTAGTAAGAAATTTGATGGCTTGTTTTTGTCGAATTATGCCACTCTTCGTTTACGCGATGAACTAAGCCGGGTAGATGGTGTTGGGGAAGTACTGGTGCGTGGCGTTGGCGCTTATGCCATGCGCATCTGGCTGGACCCAGACAAGCTTGCATCGCGGCAGTTGACAACACAAGATGTAACCGCAGCATTGGCGAGGCAGAATGTTCAGGTGGCAGCGGGGCAAGTTGGTCAACCACCCAGCCCTGATGGACAGCGATTTCAAATGACTATAACCACTCTGGGCAGGCTTTCAGATCCAGATCAATTCGAAGGCATTGTTATTAAGGCAAGCACTTCTGGCCAGATGGTTTATTTGCGTGATGTTGCACGGGTCGAACTCGGCGCGCAAAACTACGACTCCTATGCTTCCCGTAATGGCATGGATTCTGCCAACATGCTTGTCTACCAACTACCTGGCTCCAACGCTATCGATGTTGCCCGCTCGGTTCGTGTTGCGATGGAAAAGATCAAGCCGACCTTACCCGAAGGGTTGGAGTACAGCATTCCGTTTGATACGACCAAATTTGTCGAGGCCGCTATTCAAAGCGTTTACACCACTTTAATCGAAGCAGGGCTTTTGGTATTGATCGTGATCTTAGTATTTCTGCAAAGCTGGCGTGCCCTTTTGATTCCTGCCACCACTGTTCCAGTCACCATTATTGGTGCGTTTGCTTTCATGCCCCTCTTGGGCTTTTCTGTTAACATGCTTACGCTTTTCGGATTGGTTCTTGCCATCGGTATTGTTGTTGATGATGCAATTGTAATTGTTGAAAATGCCACCCACCATATCGAACGAGGCTTGTCCCCACGCGATGCCACCATCAAAGCAATGACCGAGGTTACAGGCCCAGTCATTGCAATTACTTTAGTATTGATGGCAGTGTTTTTGCCAACAGCTTTTCTGAGCGGAATCACAGGCCAGCTTTACCGCCAGTTTGCCCTTACAATCGCTGCCACTGCTTTCATTAGCGCGGTAAATGCCCTTACTCTAAAGCCAGCACAATGCGCCACTTATCTCAGGCCTTATAGCGGGAAGAACTTTTTCACCCGTGTGTTTGATTTCTTCTATAAGCCTTTGGAATGGTTTTATTCCGGCTGTATCAGCCAATTGTTGCGTGTGTGGTGGTTGGTGCTGATTGTTTTTGTAGGCATTGCGATCTTCACAGGCTGGTGGTATCAGAAAACGCCCACTGGATTTTTGCCTACGGAAGACCAAGGGTATGTCATTATTGCAGTTCAATTGCCCGATGCTGCATCGCTGGAGCGAACCCGTGAAGCTACAGAGCGGATGAGCAAAATATTTGCCAGCACCCCAGGTGTGGAACATTGGTTCGTACTGGGCGGTTTTTCTTTGCTGGACGGAACCAATGCCTCGAATGGTGCAACCGCATTTGCTGCCTGGTCCGATTGGTCTAAGCGAACAACACCAGACTTATCGCAAGAATCGCTGGTTGCTCGATTGCAAAAAGAATTTGCTCAGATGCAGGAATCTTTTATCTTGGTGTTGGTGCCTCCGTCCATTCAAGGGTTGGGCGTTGCAGGCGGGTTCCAAATGCAGATTGAAGATCGCGAAGGCGTTGGGCCTGAAATTCTTCAAGAACGCACCCAAGCCGTTATCGATGAAGCAAGAAAATCACCCGAAATTGGAGGTGCTTCCAGTTCCTTCCGGGCTGGTGTTCCACAACTTTATTTGAACATCGATCGGGTTAAAGCCGAGCGAATGGGCGTGATGCTTAGCGATGTTTTTGCAACCCTTCAAGCAAACCTTGGCTCGGTCTATGTAAACGACTTTAATAAATTTGATCGTACTTATCAAGTAAGGGTTCAGGCTGACGCCCGATTCCGTTCCGATCCTTCTAGGCTTAGGCGTTTGGAAGTTCGTAACCGTTCAGGCCATCGTGTTCCTTTGGCTACCCTGCTCACACCCGAGACCAGAATCGGGCCGCAATCCATCATCCGATATAATTTGTACCCAACTGCTTCTATCAATGGCGGAGCTGCT
>JAPLNF010000078.1 GCA_026692965.1 Planctomycetota bacterium | reverse complement strand
TTCTCGCATCAAGAATAACTTTTGTTGCTGCTGCTTCCAGCATGGATACATCTGCAGGCCGGGTGCTGGCTACGATTCCTGCGAGTGAGTAATAATCTTTTGCGGTGATCGGGTCAAACTTATGATCATGGCATCGGGCGCAAGCCACATTCAAACCTAGAAAGGTGCTGGATAATGTATGAACGCGTTCTTCCCATTCCTCTGCAACTATTGTTTTTATGATGTCTACCGGAAGCAAAAGTTCTTTCCAATAAGAGGGGCTAAGGCCCATGAAGCCCAAAGCTGCGCGATCGGCTAATGATGAATTGAGTTGGTCAGCAGCCAGTTGTAAGATGCTGAACTTATCGAATCCCAGATCATCATTGATGGCTTTGACGACCCAGTCGCGGTAGAGGTAGGATTGGCCCTTGGTTTCTGCCCATTGCTCAAGGATGTCGCAGTATCGTGCAAGATCAAGCCAGGTGCGACCCCACCGTTCGCCATAGTGTGGCGAGGCAAGTAATCTATCGACCAGTTTTTTGTAATCTTCTTCTGTCGGTTTTTTAAATGCATCGATTTCGGCGGGTGTGGGTGGCAAGCCGGTAAGATCAAAGGTGACCCTTCGTAGAAACTGAGCGGGTGATGTTTGTGGCGAAGGTTTTAAACCGTGTTTTTCTTGTTCTGCAAGAAGGAAGGAATCGATTTTGGTGCGGGGCCATTCCTGTTGTTTTACTTTGGGTAGTGGTTGTTTCGCCAAGGGTTGAAACGACCAGAACTTCTTTTTGTCTTCAAAGCTTTTGGAGTTTTTTGCTTCAGCGCTCTGGGATGAAGCTGGGAAGTACCCGCCACGCTTCACCCATTCTTCGAGGGTTGCAATTTCTCTTGCTTGCAACTTTCCCTTGGGAGGCATCAGCAGGGTTTCGTTATTGCGATAGTGTACTGCTTTGATAAGCAGACTTTGTTCAGGTTTGCCCGGGATGATTACAGCGCCTGTCTCGCCACCTTTGGTAATCGATTCCGCACTATCAAGCCTTAGGCCACCTTTGGATTTTTTAGAATCGACTGAATGGCATGAATAACAATGCTCGACTAAAAGTGGGCGAACCTTTTGTTCAAAAAAAGTACGATCTTCTGGCGTGATGGTTTGTGACCAGAGAGGCAGGGCAAGTGTCAAAAGAGTAGTCATACCAAGGAGGTATTCAGGCAGGGATTTCATGCTTAAATCATAGCCTTGAGTTTGCGTACAGGCAAAGGTTTTTCCTTTAGATCCGCTATTATTCAAAGTTGGAAGTAGGTCTGGAATGATTTTGGCTGATGTTACTTTAAAATTAGGGGGTAAACAGAGGAAAAGAACAGTTTAAGATGGCGCAATTTTTGCCTCCAGAATACAATGAATTATTCGACTTATTGTCAGATGAACCTTCAGGGAGTCTTTCGCATGTTTCAAGAACCCAAATCCCAAAGTGTACCTAATCGCAAGGGTTGTGAAGGGTTTCGTGGTATGGTTTCGCGACGCAGTGTGGTACAGGCGGGGGTGTTTGGCGCACTTGGCCTTTCGCTTGGCGATATGCTGAGGTTGGAAGCTAAGGGTGCACAATCTGGGAATCAGGCGTTCTCTGCAACGGCTGCTCAGGGCAAGCTTCCTGCAAAAGCTCTTAGTGTGATTCAATTGCATCTGGGTGGTGGCATGCCCCAGCAGGAATCGTTTGATCCCAAACCCGAGGCCCCTGTTGAATATCGTGGTTCCTTTGGTGTAACGAAAACCAAGAGTGGCGAAGTCTTCAGTGATAATTTTCCCAAGACTGCAGCTATCGCAGACAAAATTACTATTGCCCGCAGTGTCGTTGGGCGAATCCCTGATCATGCCCAAGCAACGTATCATCTTTTCACAGGCTACACTCCTACAGCGGTAATTGATTTCCCTCAGATGGGTTCTGTGGTTTCGCATGAGCTTGGCGTTCGGGGTGAATTGCCACCGTATATTGCGATCCCTAATAATCATAGTTTTGCAGGGGGCACGGGTTTTTTAAGTAGCACCTTCGGGCCATTTGATTTGAACGCAGACCCAGGCAAGGCTGGGTTCAAGGTGCGCGATTTCTCGATTCCCCAAGGAGTATCCACTTCTAGGTTTGATCGCAGACGCTCTGCTCGTGAGATCATCGAAAAGCAGATTCGCAAGCTCGAAGCTGATCCTACAACTTTAGATACCATGGATGATTTCTATAAACGGGCTTACACGCTTCTTACTTCAACCAGGGCTCAAGCTGCTTTTACTCTGGATGGCGAGACACCCGAGACCATGGATCTTTATGGCCAGAAGGTGGTTGGGTTGCGTGGGCCTGATAACAAATTTCATCCCAAGGGTTTGGCAGAACGCCTGATTCTTGCCCGCAGACTTGTAGAAGCAGGCACGCGATTTGTAACCGTAACTTATGGCCAATGGGATTCCCATGTGGATGTTCGTAGTAACTGCCTTGATCAGATGCCCGCACTTGATGCTGCGATTGCAGGCTTGGTTACCGATTTAGCCCAGCGGGGCATGCTTGATTCCACATTATTCTGGGTGACCACCGAATTTGGTCGCACCCCTAAGGTGAATGTGACCAGTGGTCGCGATCACTGGGCTCGCACCTATTCGATGCTGCTTGCAGGTGGCGGCTTTGCCAAGGGTTTGATTTATGGCGCTAGTGATGCGACTGCTGCAGAACCTGCACGCGATGCTCTTCCGCTCGAAGATCTTCTCGCCACCATTTATCATCAGATGGGTATTGATGCAGGTAAGGAACTGGTTGCATTTGGGACCAGGCCTATCGAGATCATTAAAGATGGCAAAATAGTAAAAGGCTTGTTGGCTTAAACAGTATTGCTCCAGATTTTTCTTCCAAGGTAGGCCAAGATGAATTCTATCGTGCGTTGGTTGATGGTTGTGGCGTTGACTCTGTTTGCGGTGGGTAACATCCATGCAGGGGCCATGCTTTTACATATTGGCTCGGTTACTCCAAGGGTGGCGCAGCGGGGCACAACCGTTGAAGTGGTTATCCAAGGAATATGCATCAACGATCCGCGCGAGATTATTTTCTATCGCCCGGGAATCAAAGCCATCAGTATTGAAACGATGCCTAAGCTGCCTGTACCCATTGGGTTGGTGCATGGCGGGCGCATCGAAGAGCAGGTGCGCTGCAAGTTTGAAATTGCTCCGGATTGTGTTCCGGGCGAACATCCCTTCCGTATGAGAACTGCAACGCAAATTTCATCTCTTGGTTTGTTTCATGTATCTTTATTTCCTGTGATTGATGAAAACGAAAAGGGCTCTAATTCCAATGATATGATTGAAACTGCAATGCCTGTAACTCCTAATGTTACGGTGCGCGGGTGGATCAAAGGTGGAAGTCGGGGCGATGTGGATATGTATCGTGTGCCTGCAAAAGCTGGTACTAGGCTTTCCGTTGAATTAGATGCGGTGCGTATCGCAGATCGGCATTATGGTGGCTCTGAATATGATCTCGCAGTTCGAATTCTAGATGAGAGTGGCAAAGAACTTGCTTCCAACGATGATAATCCCTTGCATCTTCAAGACCCGGTGGTTTCGGCTAAGCTTCCACGGGATGGCGTTGCCTATGTTGAAGTTCGCAGGTCGGTGTTTATGTCTACTGATTGCCCTTATTGCGTACATATTGGAAATAACAAAAGGCCGTTGATCGCTTATCCTCCGGGTGGGCAGGCAGGGACAAATCAGAAGATGCAATTGATAGGCGATCCTTTGGGAACCTTCGAAGAAACCATTGCTATTCCTTCTGTACCGGGAACTTTTGAATACTTTGGCGATGCCCCTTCACCTTTGGTTCTGCGCTCTTCAGCTTATCCAAATCTGCTGGAAGATTCTGCAGCTAAAGAGACCAAGATCCCGCAACTACCTATCGCATTGAATGGGATTATTGAAACCCGGGATGATACGGATATCTACCGTATGACTGTGAAAAAGGGTGATAGGTTTAGGGTTCGGGTTTATGCAGCATCGCTTGGTTCCCCGATTGATCCCTTTATTCGGATTCGCCCTGTAAGCGCAACTGGCGAGGTAGGAGCACCAGAATTAGAATCTGATGATTCAACCGTAGATGATCGTGACGTCTTTGGTACATCTTTTCGAAGCAGAGGCGGTCTGAAAGATATTCTCGATCCTTCTGTAATATGGGAAGCAAAAGCCACGGGCGACTATCTGTTTGAAATTGAAGATCGAAGTGGTAACGGTGGCCCTAATGCAATCTATCGCATTGAAATCGAAACCCCGCCAAACGCTGTGTACACATTGCTTGCAAGCACCGCATTCGATTGGACCGAATGCATTCGCACCAGCGGGCTTGCTGTAGCGCAGGGAAACCGCATTGCAGTAAATATTAATCTTCCCCAAGGCTTTGGTAGTACCTTCAAGGGTGAACTTGAACTAGTGGCACATGGCTTACCGCAAGGCGTTCGCATGGTTTCTTCCAAGGTGCCTGCGGGTCGTGGCGCATGGCCTGTGCAATTCATCGCAGAATCTTCTGCAAAGCAAGGTGCTGCGCTTATCTCGATTGAAGCAAAACCAGTTGATGCCTCGCAAAAACTGATCAGCAGTTCGCAGCAGAGTATTCCGTATCTGAATCATTCGGGAGGAGATGCTTGGCGAACCGTGCAACTTGATAAGTTTGTACTTGCGGTGACCGACCCTGCTCCTTATTCAATCGAAATCAAGCCTCCCCAAGTGCCCTTGGTGCGGGGCGGAGAGCTGTCGATCCCTGTTAAGATTACCAGGCACAATGGCTTTGCTGGGCCGGTAGAATTTCTTTGCGATTGGATACCATCAGGGGTGGGAATTCAGCCTGCAACTACGATTCCAGCGGGTGAGACCGAAGCGGTAATTCGAATTTCAGGGGATGCCAATGCTCCTTTGGGCCTCTGCCCGATTGTCGTGGTGGCTAATAATATTCGTGAGGACCTTGATTCGTATTTGGGCACGGGTCGAATTCGCGTGGCTTCGGAAATTGTGAATGTAACCATTGCAGAGCCTTTTGTAGAACTCGCAAGCCAGCCCGAAAGTATTAGGCGTGGCGCAAAGGGTAAGTATGTCTGGACGGTGGTGCATAAAAGTCCGTTCGAAGGAACTGCGAAAGTGAAACTGTTGGGGTTGCCTAAGGGTGTGAACCTATTGGAACCCATGCCTGTGCTAACGAGAGAATCTAAGGAAATAACTTTTCAAATCGAGGCGACTGATGAAGCCCTGCTTGGAAGTGTTCGGGGTGTTTCATGCGAGGTGATGGTGCAGGCGGGATCTCAGGAAATTCGGCAGCGTACTGGCAGCGCAACCCTTCGCATCGATCCTAAATAATATTACGGAGCTGTATCACTTATGTTTAAGAGCATTGTTACATGGTTTAGCTTGATCGTTGTGGCTTGGTCGCAACTTGTTGGGAATCTTTCTGCTGCAGAACCTGTTGCATCCGAAGTGGGTTTTCGTCGCGATGTCATGCCTGTATTATTTAGGGCGGGATGTAACTCGGGCACTTGCCATGGGTCTGCCAGGGGCAAGGATGGGTTCATGCTTTCGCTGTTTGGTTACGATGCCAAGGGCGATTACGAACGAATCGTAAATGAAATAGTTGGTCGCAGAGTGAATACCGCAGCTCCCGAGCAAAGCCTTTTGCTTTTGAAGGCAACGGGGGCAGTGGCGCATACCGGGGGCAAGTTGTTTGCCAATGATTCTGAACATTACCAGACCCTTCTTCGTTGGATCACCCAAGGCGCGCCCGATGATAGTGATAAAGTACCTGAAACCGTTGCAGTGATTCTTTTTGAAGATCGTCTGATGTTCGAAAAAGCTGGGGTGGGTAAAGCCTTGAAAGTTACTGCGCGTGCAAGCGATGGTTCCACAAGGGATGTCACAAAGCTTGCGCGCTTCTTTTCTAATAACGAAAGTGTTGCGAAGATAGATGCCAATGGCATGGTAACTTCCACCGGGCCGGGCGATACTAATGTGTTTGCACGCTTTAGTCGTTTCACCACCGGGGCCGAGGTGATTGTTCTGCCTCCTGAATCTGGATTCAAATGGTCTAACCCACCTGAAGTTAATTTTATCGATAAACTTGTATTCGAAAGATTGAACAAGCTGCGGATTACCCCTTCAGAACTTTGTGATGATAGTACCTTCCTGCGCAGGGTAACTCTCGATCTTGCGGCTCGAACGCCGACCATTGCTGAATATGATTCCTTCAATGCCGATACCAAGCCAAATAAGCGTGCAGCAAAGATTGATGAGTTGCTTACCAATGATGCGTTTGCAGATTTTTGGACTGCAATATGGGGGGAACAATTACGCATCATGGGTGGCGATTACGCCCCTGTTGGAACCTTGGTAAAAGCTGCTGATACTTATTACGAGTGGATTCGCAAGCAGATGCGAGCAGGAAGGCCGCTTAATGAATTCGTTGCAGAGATGGTTGCTTCTTCGGGTAGTAATCTTAGCAATGGCCCGGTTAACCTTTACACGATGTTGGTGCATAAACCTCAGTTTGAACCGAAGTCTTTCGCTGCGGATTTTTCTCAGGTCTTTCTTGGTGTTCAGATTCAATGTGCGGAATGTCATAACCATCCGTTCGATCGCTGGACGATGGATGATTACTATGGTTTTGTCAGCTTCTTCACGGGGATGAAAAGAAAGCCCGGCGTCGAGCCTCGTGAGCGCAGGATTTTCTGCGACCCTACTGCTGCCCCTGCAAGGCATTTGGTTGATGGCAGGCCGATGCCCGCCAAGGTTTTAGGCAGCATTGATCCAGTAAAGACCACGGGTGATCCGCGCAAAGAACTTGCAATCTGGCTAACCTCTCCTGAAAACGAGATGTTCAGTCGGAACCTTGCAAACCGTATTTGGGCCCAGCTTCTTGGTAGGGGTATCATCGAACCAGTGGATGATGTTCGTGCAAGTAATCCTCCGGTGAATGGCCCGTTACTTGATGCGCTTTCAAAACGATTGGTGGAATCCAAGTTTGATCTTCGAACCTTGGTGCGCGATATTTGTAACTCGCGGGTTTATCAATTAAGCGCCAAGCCTAACCCTTCTAACTTTCGCGATACGAGGCAGTTCTCGCACGCTCATCTTCGCAAGCTAAGGGCGGATGTTCTTCTTGATTCTGTCGTTGTGGTAACTGGTGTTAAAAGGGGTTTTGGTGGATTTCCAGAAGGAACCCGAGCTATCGATTACTACCCTCGTGGTGGTGGAACTGAAGGGCCTAATTTTGGTGATGCTTTCTTTGCAACCTTTGGAAGATCTAGCAGGGGCACTGTTTGCGCGTGTGAAACAAAACGCGAGCCAACCCTTTCCCAAACCCTTCACATGGCGGTTGGCGATACTGTAAGAGATCGTCTTAATGCGGGTGGTGTGATCAAGAAAATGGTGGACGATAAATTCACCCCTGATCAGATCATCGAAAATCTTTACATTCGCACACTATGCAGGCCGCCTAATGATGAAGAGAAAGTTGCAATGCGTTCTCTCGTTGGTGATGCGGTGAAAGATACCTCAGCTTACGAGGATATCTTCTGGAGCTTGCTTAACTGTTCAGAATTTGCATTCAATCACTAATATTTTTGCCAGTATTATTATTCAGGAAATAGCTATGCGACCTAAGGATACTTTGAAGTTCCTCATCGTGATTTTGCTTTGTCATTATGGAAATGGGTTAAGGGCGCAGGATGCCAAGCCTATTACTTTTGATGATCATATTGCGCCGATATTTAAGCGCCATTGTGTGCAGTGCCATGGTGAAACCAAACAAAAAGCTGGGCTCGATCTTTCGAGTTATCTTTCGACTAAGAAAGGTGGTGGCGGCGGCCCGGTGGTTCTTTCAGGGCAGTCAGGTTCAAGCTCAATCATCAAGGTAATCACTGCTGAAAACCCTGCGGAACGCATGCCTCCCGAAAACGATGCCCTGCCTAAAGAACAAGTGGCATTGATCAAAGCCTGGATTGATTCTGGCTTACGACAAAATGCAGGCAGTGCAGCAGCGCCAACTCGCATCCTTGGGTTTACTCCTGCCGCGATGACTAATATCGCTGGCCCGGCCCCCATGCCTTCAAAATTAAGTGCAGTTGAGAAAATCAAAACGACCCGACCCTTTCCCATTCTTGCACTTGCATCCAGCAATCGTGCCCCGTTGATTGCTTCTGCTTCTTATGGCGCAATTGATTTTGTCGATCCCAAAGATCGAACTGTCATGGGATCTGTTGCTTTTCCTGAAGGGGAGCCACAGATACTTCGCTTTAGTAAATCGGGCGGGGTGCTTCTTGCTGCGGGCGGGCGACCTGTGCAGAATGGCGTTGCTGTTCTCTTTGATGTAGTTTCAGGCAAAAGGCTCGCTGAAATTGGCAATGAATCCGATGCAATCATCGCTGCTGATATTTCTGCAGATGAAAAAAGCATCGCTATCGGTGGATCATCTCGCATCGTCAAAATCTTTTCCACCAAGGATGGCACATTACTTCATACTCTTGTCAAGCATACCGATTGGGTTACCGCAATTGCTTTTAGCCCTGATGGAAAACTTTTGGCAACAGGCGATCGCACCGGCTTGATTCATATCTGGGATGCCACTAGTGGCGGGGTTGTTTTCCCTCTTTCCGAACACAAAGCCTCGGTTCGCTCGCTCGCTTGGCGCTCTGATAGCAAGGCGCTTGCTTCTTCTGGCGATGATGGTTTGGTTGTCTGGTGGGATGTTTCAAAAGGCTGGCCTTCGATTTCCAAACCTGATGCTCATCCCGCGCAACGGCCTGCAGGATATTATGGCAAGATCCCTAACGGGGTTTTAGATGTTGCATTCGGGCCTAAGGGTGAACTGGTAACTTGTGGCCGTGATCAAACAGTAAAAGTCTGGGCTACCGATGGCCAGCTTGTTAAAACTTTTTCCATCCTCGAAGAGCAAAGTAAAACCAATACGCAAGGTATCAAGATTTTCCCAACCAGAGTGGCTCTAACTTTTGATGGAGCAATTCTGGTTGCAGGAGATTCCGCAGGGCGAATTCATTCCTGGTCTCTGAAACCCCCCAAGAAATAAGGATATGCATCATGAAGCTTTTTCTTTCTACGTTGTTGATTTTTGCAATGGCCGTTGGCAACACTTTTGCTGGTGAAGTTTATCTTGCAGTTGGCCCGGGTGGTCAGCGCATGTTTTCCAAGGATGGTAACTCTTGGGAAAACCACATCGCATGGGGCGAACCCAAGCATGATCAAAACGATCTTAACACCGCTGCGTTTTTTAAAGGTGCAGCTTATGTGGGTGGCGGTTACAGTATCGCCCGCATGACTGCGACCCGTGATGGAAAAACTTGGAACGATGGGGTGCTTCCCAATGGCTCGCCTGTATTCGGCCTTCAGGTTTTAAACGATACTCTTTATGCGGTCACCCTTCGTGGGCAGGTTTATAAAACTGCGGATGGAGAAAAATGGACGATGGTGGGTGCTGCTGAAATGCCAACGAAAACCCATTGGATTCGCAGCACCGTCTCGGGCAATGGAATTATCATGGGGTCTGGGGATTACGGCCCCGCACTCGTCTTCAATCCTAAAACAGAAAAAATTACCATCACCCAGATGGCTGGGCAGAAAGACAAAAACGCAGGTTGGAAGCGCGTTGCTTTTGGTAATGGTGTTTTTGTTGTTGGCGGGCAGGATGGTTTGCTAGCTACCACTACGGATGGCCTTTCTTGGAAAAACAATGAAACCCAGTTGGAGAGGGGCAATATTAGCTCTGTAGTTTGGGCCGGTAATGTTTTCCTCGCCTCCACAGAAGAGAGCGGGACGCTTGCTTCGGCTGATGGTATCTCTTGGAAGAAACATGAAACCCTTGCACCCAAAACCCTCATCCGAACGGGTGGCTGGGTTTATGGCTGGGCTTGGCCTCCTAGCAAAATGAAACGCAGCAAAGATGGCATGATGTGGGAGAACGTTCCCAATGAGAAAGATTATTTTGTCAAGGAAATCGCCTTCGGAGAATTGGCAGGAACAGGAAGCGCACCTGTATTACCAGGCGCCAAGGCCCCCATCCCTGTGATCAATTCAAAGTAGATTCACTACTTCGTTGCGGTGGGTTTTGGTTCGCGCCCTTTGGGTTCCACCGCATCGGGTTTGAATTGCCCT
>JAPLNF010000077.1 GCA_026692965.1 Planctomycetota bacterium | reverse complement strand
GCTGATGGTTATTGCATGGATGGTTTTAAACACCGAGGCAAGGGCGGGGCAGTTAAAAGCTGGGGTAGGCAGAGAGGATATAACTAGCAAGCTTGCAGTGAAAAATGACACTTTGTATGTGAAAGCCTTGGTGTTGCAGGATGCTGCAGCAACTGCGGTGATCATCACCGTGGATGCGGTTGCGATTGAAGAAATAGGTTCAATTAAGAAAACCTATCTTTCAACAGTGAGAGAGCAGTTGAAGAAAGAGTTCAACATTTTACCATTGAATGTGATGGTGAATGCGAGCCATTGCCATGGAATTGTTTGCGAGGATGTAGAGGAAAGAACGGTGAAGGCGGTGCGGGAGGCAATGAAAAATCTGGTGGATGTTGATGTGGGAAGTGGCGTCGGATTTGAAAATAGGATCATGGAAAATCGAAGGGTAAAGCTGAAGAATGGTAAAGATGCGGACATGCGCAGGGCTTATTCGCTACCTCCGGACTCTGAAGTTGCGAGTGTTGGCCCGGTTGATCCGCAGATCGGGATATTGCGATTAGATCAAAAGAATGGCAAGCCCCTTGCTGTGCTTTACAACTTTGCATGTCATCCGATTCAGGGTGTTCCCAGTGGTGGGAATACTGCAGACTTGACGGGGTTTGCGTCTAAGGTGATTGAAGATTGCTTGGGCGATGGAGCGATGGCGTTTTTTATCCAAGGTTGTGGGGGTGATATCAACCCCGTGCTTTACAAGGATGTTGCTTATCCACCCGATGCTGAACCTTTGGGAAACATGTTGGGCATCAGTACGATGCGGGGGTTAAAGCAAATCAAATGCAAGCAGGATGTTGCGTTCAAGGTGATCAATCAAACGATTTCATTGCCCCGGGCGGAACTATCAGGCCGCATCGAATCGCTTCAGGCAGAGCAACAAAAATTGCTGCAATCACTTGGTGCCAACAACTTGAACTTTAAAACATTCCTTCCCTTCATGGTGAAGTACAACAATTCCGAGGAGTTCCCTTCGTATTTTTCGCAGCACTATCTTCATGAGAAAATGCTTGAAAGAAATGATCTTGAAAAGCTGGATGCAGAGAACCGGAAAAACATGAAGAAGTATCTTGCCAACATTCATGTGATGGAAGAGCTTACTCGAGTGCAAACGAATCTTGCGTTATTAAAGAAAAACCAGGCGAAGAACATCGCTTCAGGGAAACGAACCATCGATGTGGAAGTCATAAGTTTGCGAATAGGGGATTTTGTCATGGTTACATTTCCCGGAGAGTTGACGGTGCAGATCGGGTTGAACATCAAAAAGATGTCTCCCCACAAAAGCACCTTCGTTGCAGGGTACACTAATGGTTACATTTATTATGCGCCAACTGCGGAGCAACTTAAAAATGTGGGCAACGCGCAGGAAGACAGTGATTGCATTCTAGCGCCTGAATGGCAGCAGATATTTGAAGACAAAGTCGCAGCGATATTAAAGAAGTTATAAAGGTACAACTTCGAAGACATAATTGTCTGGGGAGCGGAAAAAGAACCGTGCAAAGGATGTTGGGCGTTTTGCAGTGATGATTTCTGCGCCGTGCTGGGTAAGCCTTTGCTTTAGGGATTCGAATTCTTGTTCGGGCCAGCGAATGGCGATGTGTCTGCCATATTCCTGTTCAAACTTTAGCGAATCGAACTCCTTGTTTTCAAGGATGTGGAGTTCCTGCCCCGGAGCGATTTGCAACCAAGCTGCAGTCACTGCAATGTTGCCTGGCTTTTCGATGGGTTGCCAATGCAATGTCTTGATGAAGAATTCCTTGAACGGAATAATGTCCTTAGTCAGAAGGGTGATATGAGCAATGGACATGATTGC
>JAPLNF010000076.1 GCA_026692965.1 Planctomycetota bacterium | reverse complement strand
TTGGATTCTGCCTTTAAGCCTTTATATTCTGAGTTTCATTCTGGTATTTTCTCACATACCCGCTTCCGTTTACCTTTTATTTATAATCAGCATGCCTATTATATGGCTTGCTAAAACTGCAAATCTTCCAGAATGGCAAGGCTTTGGCTTCGAAGCTCTGACAAACTGGCTCGATGACACAGCTCGCGCACTTAAAAAAGACTCCTCCGTTTCTTTCTTTCAGATTACTTACACGCTGCTTACCGTGATGTTTGTCGGGCTATTTTTCAAATCCCACAATCGCATCCGCTTGGGCATGGTCTTGGTAACTCCCATTCTGCTTTTGTTTGTGGTGTTTATGCATCAGATTAAAACCGCACTCGACCTTCGGGAAGTGGAAATCATCGGCATTCATCTTGCACTGCTTTTCGTAACTGCAATGTTGACTCATGGCGAATTGGCAAGAACCAGACCGCCTGCATCGCACCTAACCGAGTTTTATCTTCTGATGTCATTAGGCGGGGTGCTCGGGGGTATTTTTAATGCGCTGATTTCTCCAAGCATATTCCCACGTATTCTTGAATACCCACTGGTTGCAGCGTTCGCTTTAATTTTACTTCCAGGCTTTTCTTTACCCAACGCCCTCAAATGGATTGCTGTTCCCATCCGAACCTTCAGCTTCCTCATTGGGGTTGTTGCAGTGGGAATACTTTTGGTTCAAAACTGTTTGGATCGAAGTTATGCACTCGAAAAAGCAAATGGCACACCTGAGTTTGTTCGCGGCTTTGCCCGCATGATTGCAACGGGTTGCAATGATCGCACCAATCTTCTTTTTGAAGAGCGCAATTTCTTCGGCTGCTTCACTATTCAAAAATGGGAAAGCCCCACCACAGGCGAAATGTATCACACCATGTATCATGGCACCACCAACCACGGTATGCAATGTGTTGAACCTGCTGAAAGGCGCATCGATACCCTCACCTATTTTCATAAAGTCGGGGCAATCGGCCAACTTTTTGAAGCTGCTGAAAAAAAGAAGAATGGCGCACCTTTAAACATGGGCGTTCTTGGAGTTGGTACCGGCACTCTTGCAGCATACTCCAAAAAGGGCTGGGGCCTTACTATGTATGAAATCGACCCCGCAGTGGTTAAATCTTCTATCGACCGATCTGATTATTTTTCTTTCGTTAATGATGCGAAAAACCGGGGCGTCAAGGTCGACATCATTCTCGGTGATGGCAGATTACAATTTCTGAAAGCACCCGATGCATCTTACGATCTTATTTTTATGGACGCATTTACTTCAGATGCAGTTCCTGTGCATCTACTAACCCGCGAAGCATTTGATATTTACCTTAAGAAACTTGCACCCGGTGGGATCATCGTCCTTAATATTGCCAACAGATATCTTAACTTTGAACATGTTCTGGGCAACATGACCGAAGATCGAAATATCGTAGGCATGATTCAAGGGGGATACGAAGTCCGAGAGATAGATAAGTTCGGAACCAATTGGGTGGTGATGGCCCGCAAAACAGAAGATTTTGGCGTTCTACCCGAGCTTAAAGCAGAGCTTAAGACCAATTCCGAAGATTGGGTGGAAACATGGAGAAAGATTGAATCCAATCCCAAACTTGGTGTTTGGACTGACGATTATTCGAATTTGCCAAG
>JAPLNF010000075.1 GCA_026692965.1 Planctomycetota bacterium | reverse complement strand
AGCCACTGTTGGCAAAATGATCAGATTTGCCGGAACGCTAACACCTTCAGGAAGATTGGTGAAAGCCAGAGTGACGGGTTCTTTAAAACCAGCTTCGCGGGTGATGGCGATGGCTAATGCCAAGGTTCCCCCGATTGGGACACTTGCAGCAGGAAGGGTTCGTAGCTTGAAATTACTTTTGGATTTATCAACCATTAGCCGATACACAGAAGCGGGAGTTTTGGTTTTTCCAGAGAGATCACGAACAATGATTTTGTAATCGCCATCAGTAGGTAAGGTGATGAGAAGTTCCGGATCCATGCTTGGTGAAGAATCATCCTTGGAGGCGATTTCTTTACCATCGGGGCCAAGAACAGAAAGTGTAATATCCAAGTTAGAGCCGGTTTTTATGGCATCGCAAGAGATAGTCCAAAGCTCGCCTTTTTTACCCTTAAAACTATAAGTGTCAAACTTTTTAGCCTCAGTCAGGCGGCCGGTTACCGCGCCAGGAACCGTTATGAGTTCTGTTTCCGTAATTTTTTCATCAAAGTTGCTAAGCGGGAAAGTGTAATCCTGGCTATTCCCAAATGGGGTTTCAACTTTGTACGAAAAGGAAATCAGCTTTTGGTCCGATGGGAACACAACTTCTTTCTTGATGCTTTCGATTTTCGCCTTACCTGTTGCAACACCGATGCCAATGAACTCGATGGTTTGCTTCTGGCCTCGCTTGCCCGCAGCGGGAATTGCAGCAAGAATTCTAGGCCCCGAACTCATCAACATCCTGTAAGTGAATGATCTAAAACCGCGGTAGTCCACATCCCTAAGGGATACGGTGTACGTGATATCTTTTTCGACAGCGAAAGTCAGGTTTGGATCTGTACCCTCGGTGTCGAATATTTCAGCAACCTTGCGCTTATTCTGGTCGTGGATTTCAATCACGCCGTTGAAATCGGAACCCAACCTACGGGCGAAAAGGTCACACGTTATCAGTTCTGATTTTTTTGCCTTGAATTGATAGCGATCGACTTCCTCAATGCGTTTTAATCGGCCTGAAACAGTCATAGGAAAGTCAGGAAGGTGCTGCGGAGTTCGCAGAGATTCATCTTCAAGAATTTCAGGTGTATTGCCCACCATGAATATACCGCCATTGCCTGCGCCATTGGCATTGGCAACGCGCCATTGAATTGGGCCTAATGGCATCCCATCGGGAAGAGTAAAGCGTGCGGATATTTCGCGGGGCAGGGCAGGGTCGCTAGCAAAACTTTTAATATCGAACCAATAAGGGGGTTCGTGCATCAATACGGGGCCGGGCGGTGAAAGTAACTCTAGTTTCACCCGTTTATCGGCTACAAAAAACTCGGTGTCCGGTGTCCAATCCTGCCCGCCTAGCTTTACTTCAATCTTGGTTCCAGCTTTTCCACCCGCAGGATGGGCGTATCCAATCCCGCCCGGTATGAGTTGCGCCTTTGCTTCATGCTGCAATAATATCAGCGCAAAAGTGAAAACGCTTGCTAGCACAATACTGGTTTGTAGAGGACGCATTATCTTTTCCAAGTCTGGGAATGCTGGAATACTACCCAGTTAGGTTTAAATCAGAAGTTCCTTGATAACCTTGCCGCCGCTGACAATAGGCACGGGCCTACCAAGAGGAGTGCGGTACACTTTGTCTGAATCGATTCCCATCAAATGAAAGATGGTTCGTAGAACATCAGCAACGCCGAAGGGTTCTGTTGTGGGGAAGGATGCTGTCTTATCAGTAGCCCCAACCACGATGCCAGGTTTAATGCCCCCGCCTGCAAGTAAAACGCTTTGCGCCTGCGACCAATGATCGCGCCCAGCTTTATCATTAATGCGTGGGGTTCTTCCCATT
>JAPLNF010000074.1 GCA_026692965.1 Planctomycetota bacterium | reverse complement strand
GAGAACAGCAGATCCAAGGCTGGGAAGTTAAAGACATTAACTTGTGGGCCGCCGCCTGGGCCTGCGCCTGTAAGAATGTCTGCGATGCCATCGCTGTTGCCATCGTTGATGCCAACGCGAACACCACCTGTGAAGTCTTCTGCGTAGGCCATGAACTGTGCAAGTAGTGCGCCGGTGTAAGGGTCCCAAACTGCAACGACGGGTGAGCCGCCTTGGCCTGCGCCGGTGACGACTTCGATGTTGCCATCATTGCCGATATCGCCTGCTGCGACGAATACACCACCGGTGAAATCAGTAGCGTAGGCATACCATTGGCTGATGATTGCGTTGGTTGCCCCATCAAAGACTTTAACATGAGGTGCGCCACCAGGGCCTGCGCCGGTAACTAAATCTAAGATACCATCATTGTTGAAGTCGATGGATGCAACGCTAACGCCGCCTGAGAAGGATTGGTCGTAAGCATAGAAGGAACGAAGAACGTTTAGGTTGCTACCATCAAAGACGCGAACTTCTGGGCCGCCGCCAGGACCAGCACCAGCGATGATGTCTAAGATTCCATCACCGTTTACATCTTGAACTGCGACAAACACGCCACCTGTAAAGGCTTGATCGAATGCAAAGAAAGCTTCAAGGACTTCGCCGGTTTGGGAATCAAGGATAGCGATAGCTGGTCCGCCGCCGAACCCTGCGCCTGCGATGATATCTGCAACACCATCGTTATTGAAATCGCCTGAAACAACTTTGACTGGGCCGCTAAATCCGGGGAATGGTACTGCGGTACCTGTGGGTTGTCCGGTTGCAGGGTCATATAACGTGACCGTACTGGAACCGCCAGAGGAAGATGCTGGTGTTCCTACCACCAACGGTGCTGTTGGCGTTGGCGTTGGAGTTGGCGTGGGTGTTGGCGTAGGCGTAGGTGTAGGTGTTGGCGTAGGTGTTGGTGTGGGAGTAGGTGTAGGTGTAGGGGTGCCATTATATTCGTAGGCGCCAATGCTGGGTGCGGTAGAAGACCTGGTAACGCCGCGCTGATCCAAGCCATTGATGGGTGCTGCATTACTGATGGTTGCATTACCAGTGGCAATTGCAACACTACCATTTAGCAGGGCTAGAGTTTGGGTTGGGCCACCGTTATTTTGTAAGGGTCCAAGGTTGATTTCTGCGGAAGTTTTTGTGGTAGCCCAAGAAAACGATCCTTGGGATACAAGGTTGTTAGCCGCAGTCGAAGGAGAAATAAGGTTCACGGTGCCGCTGCCAGCGTAATCTCCACCGCTGGTACTATTGGCAATAATGGTGTTGGCAATGTTGAGGGTACCACCATTATTATAAATACCACCGCCAACATTAGCCGCGGAATTGCCTGAAATAGTTGAGTTGGTGATATTAAATGTGGCGCCACCACCAAAACTAATACCGCCACCGCCCACGTTTCCGTTAGTGGAGGTTGCGCTATTACCGAAGATAGTTGAGTTATCAATATTAACAATACCCGAACCGGCAACATCGATACCAGCGCCGCGGCCCGAAGTATTATTAGAAACGGTTGAATTCGAAAGAGTAAAGCCGGTACGGGAGAAGATGCCCCCGCCATATTTCCCGCCACCGGGGGCTTGATTGTTGGAGATCGTACTATTTGTGACGGTCATAAATCCCTGGTTGTAAAGCCCAGCGCCATAACCCGCAGTATTCCCAGTAATAATGCTATCTGATATCACTAAAACGGATTGGGAACTATAGCCTGAATACACCGCACCCTGACCTGAAATATTATTCGAGATAACAGAACTGGTGATCGTAAGGCTGCCTGCATTATTAAAAGCGCCACCATTGTAACCGGTATTTGCCCCGGTAACAGTCAAACCGGAGATGCTCAAATTACCACCTTGAACGATGTTGAATATACGGAAATTGCCTTTGTTTGCATCAATGGTAAGCAAAGAAGAACCAAGGCCTGTGATGGTTACCGTACCTGCAGTGCCTGCACCAACAACTGTGTTAGCATCAATGATGTTTGGTAATGTGGAGACAATGGTAATGGTATAAGGACTGGTGCCGGAAGCAAAAGAGAAAGTAATGGTGTCATTGCCTGCGGTGTTGTTGGCATCGAGTATAGCTTGTCTTAATGAACCAGCACCTGAATCTGAATCGTTTGTTACCGTGAAAGGAGTAGGTGTAGGAGTCGGCGTTGGTGCAGCGGTTTCATAGGCGCCGATGCTGGGCGTGGTAGAAGACCGGGTAACGCCTCGCTGATCTAAACCATTTATAGGTGCTGCATTACTGATGGTTGCATCACCAGTACCAATGGCAACACTACCATTTAACAGTGCTAAAGTTTGGGTTTGACCACTGTTATTTGCCAAAGGTCCAAGGTTGATTTCTGCGGAAGTTTTTGTAGTAGCCCAAGAAAACAATCCTTGTGATACAAGATTGTTGGCTGCAGTCGAAGGGGAGGTAACGTTCACGGTGGAGTTGTTGCTGCCGGCGTAATCACCACCGTTGGTGCTATTGGCGATAATGGTGTTAGCAATGTTGAGGGTGCCGCTGTTGAAGATGCCACCGCCGTATTTTGCAGAATTGCCAGAGATGGTGGAATTGGTGACGGTGAGGGTGCCGCTGTTGAAGATGCCGCCACCATAGGTAGCAGTATTGCCAGAGAGGGTGGAATTGGTGACGGTGACGGTACCGTTGTTGAGGATGCCGCCACCATAGGTAGCAGTATTGCCAGAGCAAGTGGAGTTATTGATGGTGCTGGTGCCGTTGTTGAAGATGCCACCGCCGTATTTTGCAGAATTGCCAGAGAGGGTGGAATTAGAGACGGTAAGTGTGGCGTAGCTGCCGTTCCAGATGCCAGCGCCAACGTATGCCGAATTCCCAGAGATTGTGGAATTGGAAACGGAAAGGGTGCCGTTGTTCCAGATGCCGCCACCGTTATTAGTGTTGCCTGTAGAATTGCCAGAGATAGTAGAATTGGAAACGGTGAGGCTACCACCGTTAAAAAAGGCCCCCCCATTATTATTGTTATTTGCCCCGGTAACAGTCACGCCAGAGATAGTTAAACCAGCACCTGTATCGATCGTGAAAATACTAAAGTTGCCTTGGTTGGCATCAATGGTAAGCGAGGAAGCGCCAAGGCCTGCGATGTTTACAGTGCCCGCGGTGCCCGCACCAACAACCGCGTTAGCATCAATGATATTTGGTAATGCGGAGACTAAGGTAATGGTGTAAGAACTTGAACCAGTTAAGTTAAAGCTGATTTGATCATTACCTGGGGTGGTGTTGGCATCGATAATAGCCTGCCTTAATGAACCAGCGCCTGCATCTGCAGTGGTGGTCACTTGAATACCGAAGGAATAGGCACCGATATCGGAGGTGGTGCGATTGGTACCGCGCTGATCTAAACCATTTATAGGAGCTGTATTACTGATGGTTGTATTACCAGCACCAATGGCAACACTGCCATTTAGCAGGGCTAGAGTTTGGGTTGGGCCACCGTTGTTTGCTAGGGGTCCAAGGTTGATTTCTGCGGAAGTTTTCGTGGTAGCCCAAGTAAACAATCCTTGTGATACAAGGTTGTTGGCTGCAGTCGAAGGGGAAGTAACGTTCACGGTTCCGGTACCAGCGTAATCACCACCACTGGTACTATTGGCAATAATAGTGTTGGCGATGTTGAGATTGCCGCCGTTGCTAAAGATACCGCCGCCTGAAGCTGTAGCAGAATTGCCAGAGATGGTGGAATTGGTGACCGTAAGGTTGTTATCACTAAAAATGCCGCCGCCGTAGGCAGCAGAATTGCCAGAGATGGTGGAATTGATGACGGAGAGGGTGCCGCCGAAGTTATTTAATATGCCGCCGCCATAGCTTGCAGTATTGGCAGAGAGCGTGGAATTTATCACGGTAAGGGTGCTACCGCCGGTATTGTAAATGCCAGCGCCGTTGATTGCAGTATTGCCAGAGAGCGTGGAATTAGCAACCATGAGGGCACCGCCTCCGCTGTTTGCGATGGAACCCCCACGATTAGCAGTATTGCCGGAGAGGGTGGAATTAGCGATGTTAGCGTTGCCGCCGTTTTGGTTAGAGATGCCGCCACCGTTGGGTGCAGAATTCCCAGAGATGGTGGAATTGGTGATGGTGAGAACGTAGTTGTTAAAGATGCCGCCGCCATCGCTGGTTGCAGAATTGCCAGAGAGTGTGGAATTGGAGACGGTGAGGGTGCCGTTGTAGTTCAAAATGGCGCCGCCGTATTTTGCAGAATTCCCAGAGAGGGTGGAATTGGAGATGGTGAGGTTGCCGTTAGGGTTATTGTAAAAGCCGCCTCCCTTGTTGGATGCATTATTACCAGAGATAGTGGAATTAGAGACGGTAAGAGTGCCAGAGTTAAAGAAGCCTCCGCCATTGTTGAATGCATTATTTCCAGAGATAGTTGAACTGGAGACGGTAAGGGTGCCAGAGTTAAAAAAGCCACCGCCGTTGTTAGCATTATCTCCATAGATATTGGAACTGGAGACGGTAAGGGTGCCAGAGTTAAAGAAGCCACCGCCGTTGTTGGCGTAATTGCTAGAAATGGTGGAATTGTTGATGGTGAGGGTGCCAGCGTTATTAAAGGCTCCGCCATTATTACTGTTATTGGCCCCGGTAACAGTCACGCCGGAGATACTTAGATTACCACTTGTATTGATGGTGAAAATACTAAAGTTGCCTTGGTTAGCATCAATGGTAAGCGAGGAGGCGCCAAGGCCTGCGATGTTTACAGTGCCTGCGGTGCCCGCACCAACAACTGCGTTAGCATCAATGATGTTTGGTAATGCTGCGGCTAAGGTAATGGTGTAAGAGTTGGAACCAGTTAAGCTAAAGCTGATTTGATCATTACCTGCGGTGGCGTTGGCATCGATAATAGCCTGTCTTAATGAACCAGGGCCTGCATCTGCAGTGGTGGTAACTTGAATACCGAAGGAATAGGCACCGATATCGGAGGTGGTGCGATTGATACCGCGCTGATCTAAACCATTTACAGGTGCTGCATTACTGATGGTTGCATCGCCCGCTGCAATGGCTGGGCTGCCAGCTAATAGTGCCATGGTGAAGGTTGGGCCACCGTTATCTTGTAGGGGGCCCAGAAGTGGATCGGCTGCGATGGCGCCAGATAGTGATCCATCTTCAACAAGGTTGTTGGTATTAGTACCGATTTTGCCGCTGCCGGCGTAATCTCCACCGTTGGTGCTATTGGCAATGATGGTGTTGGCAATGTTGAGGTTGCCAGCGGCGTCGTTGAGGATGCCGCCACCACCGTTGGAGCCAAAATTGCCAGAGAGGGTGGTATTGGTGACTGTGGCGGTGGCATCATTGAAGATACCGCCGCCTCCAAAGCTTGCAGCATTACCAGAGAGGGTTGAATTGGTAAGTGTGAGGGTGCCTTTGTTGTAGATGCCGCCGCCGAAGGCTGCAGAATTGCCAGAGAGTGTGGAATTGGAGACGGAGAGGGTGCCTTTGTTCCAGATGCCGCCGCCAAAGTATCCCGAATTACCAGAGAGGGTGGAATTGGAGACGGTGAGGGTGCCAGTGTTCCAGATGCCACCACCATTGTTGCTGTTGCCTGCAGCAGTATTACCAGAGATTATGGAATTGGAGACGTTGAGGGTGCCAGAGTTATTAAAGGCACCACCATTGTTACTGTTATTTGCCCCGGTAACTGTTACGCCGGAGATGGTTAAATCAGCACCTGTATCGATGGTGAAAATACTAAAGTTGCCTTGGTTAGCATCAATAGTAAGTGAGGAAGCGCCGAGGCCGGTGATGTTCAAGGTGCCTGCGATGCTGGCATCAACAATATTTGGTAACGCTGCTGCCAGGGTAATGGTGTAGGGGCTAGTGCCAGTAGCGAAATTAAAATCAATGATGTCATTAGCTACGGTAGCGTTGGCATCAAGTATAGCCTGGCTAAGCGAACCAATTCCTGAGTCTGAATTATTAACAACCGTGAAGGTGGCAGGTACAACGCGTTCTTCTAGGCCGAGGAGTTCGAGCCTACGGTGAATCCCCTTTTTTGATAACTTATTAGTAGTTTTGGATGTGAAAAGATTTTTGAAAGCATTTAAAAACATCGGTGAGACCCTTTAAACTAGAGCATTTTAACTGAATTGCGGCAGAAATTAGGAATCAAGAGGATTATCGGTACAAAGCAAGCACCTAATAAAACATAAAAGAACGTATCAAAATGGTATCTGATAAAAAACCGGTGTCAATCAGAATAGCGGAAAATTTTATCTATCCTTCCTGTTTTAAACAATTATTAAACTTAGAATTTGCCACGCTTTGCAAACCTTCGGCTAGCTCAGAGCCTAAGTTTTCTTCGCAAAAGCACCAATCTGGTTCAACTGGGTAATTCCTAACACCTTAAGTTAGTGGCATATTGTGCCGATACTTCCTTTGGTTTCTTGAATGGAATCATGAAACTTAGGAGAGATATTGTTTATGGTTGGCCTGAATAACGATACCTCAGGCAGATTTTTCCCCACCACCCCAAATGCTTCGTGCTATTACCCATCAACGGGTCACGAGGTAGCGTTGGCTGGGCTTGTTAAAGCATTGGAATTTGGCGAACCTTTTGCTCTCTTAATAGGGCAGCCCGGATTGGGCAAAACATTACTAGCTCAAGTATTGCTTCAAAGGCTTGAAAACCCTAAAGCAGTGGCTTTTCTTCCGCATGCCAGATTTGATAACACTCTTGGTTTGCTGCAAGGGATTCTTTTTGATCTTGGGTTTACCAGCCCTAAACAAACAGCACAAGAGTTGCGAATGGATCTCACCGAAAAACTCTATGAATCTTTTGCAGAGAACGGCCCAGCGTTGATCATTCAGGATGAAGCGCACCTTTTACACCCAGAATTGCTCGAAGAATATCGAATGATTGGAAACCTTGAAACGGGGGCGGGCAGGGCAGCCCAAGTGGTTCTTTTGGCCCAGCCTGATATCCTTGAAACTCTCAAAAAACCTTACTTCGAATCTTTCAAACAACGCATTACGGTTTGCCCTTCTCTTGAACCTTTGGGCAAATATGAAGCCGCTGACTATTTAATCCATCATGCCAGATTTGCGCAAAAGTCGCCGGCCTACTTTACTGAAAGCGCCCTTGAAAAGCTGGTTTCTTTTAGCTGTGGTATCCCGCGCATTTTAAATCAAGTAGGGGAAATCTCACACCAGCAAGTAACCCAAGCAGGGAAGAATAGGCTGGATCTAGAGCATGTCCAGACTGCTATCGAATTGCTGAAACGCCCTTGGCTTCAATTTCGAGAAAACAAAGAATTTGATCTTTTACAAAACATTGATCGAGTGCAGGGCCCAGAAGTCCGATTATTAAATCATGGCGAATTAGGCAGGACTGCCTAGGATTAGGCTGCATTGCCTAAACGGAGGTTTTTCAAGGATGGCAAGAATGTTCGATGCGCTAGGTTCAGGGGCAAAACCCAAAACTGGTCGCAAAACCAAAAAAGTTGAAGTAGCACCTATCCCAGTGCAGGAAACTGCGCCCATTCAGGCATCCGCAGTAGAGCAGATCCAAGATAATAATCTCAGCAATGGTTTTTCGTTTATTGAGGTTGGCCCTAAAGGTTATCTCGTTGGTTCGCCCGATGTTGTGGTTGTTGCTCCGGTACTAGAAAGCCCAAAATTAAAATTAAGTACGATCGAACCAGAGATTGCTCCCGCCATTGCTGCAGTCTTGCCCTCTGTTAATACCCAAGTTTCAGAAGATGAAGGTGGTTGTTACGCAGACTTAATGAAAAGCTTGATTGCGGAATTTCCAACCAAACAAGAAGGCACCTTGTTATTTGTAACCCCTCCTGCAGTGCAAATTGCGGATGCGGTACTTAAATTGGCGAAAGAAGCGGCATTGTTGGGCGAAGTGGTGTTGGTTGAAGCTAAAGAGAATTCGGGAAATTTGCAGCGTTGGCTTGGATTGCAGGAATCTCCAGGTTGGCAAGATGTGGTATCGGGTAAAGCTGAACTTGAAGATTGTTTGCAGGATACAAGTATTCCCGGATTAAAAGTGGTGACTGCAGGAAGTCGAAATGGTGGAGCTAAAAATAGCCCACGACTGATCGCCCGTTCACCTAGGGGCTTGATTCGTACTTTAAGAAAGCAGCACCGTCTTATTCTTATTGATGGTGGAATTTGGTCCGAAGAGTCAGGTTCTTTGGGATTGGCACGAGAATGTGATGGAATTTGTCTTTTAGTACCCGCAAGTAAATCAGGTTCTACAACCGTAGAAGAAATACTTGGAAGAATTGAAGATTCAGGCAGCAGACTTGCTGGCGTGCTAGTATTACCCAATCAAGATCGATCAAGAAGCCTCAAAAAAGCTGCATAAATTCTTCTTAAATTGAGGTTTTTTTCTTCAGCCTATTGCTCCTTGCCCTTCTGTTTACGATAATATCTTATCTGCATTGAGACACTCAAGAGAACTTCCCAGTAGGGGTTGGTTCCTTTATTTTTTTTTCAGGTATAAATGTCATGGTTCAAGTTGTAAAAGTTAAAGCATCAAGTCGCACCGAAAACGGATCAAAAGCTGCTAAAAAGCTTAGAAAAACAGGCATGGTGCCTTGTGTTATCTATGGCCATAAAGAAAGTGCTGTTAGCCTTTCTGCTAGCCATGATGAACTTATGAAGATCGTAAAGCATGGCGTTCGCCTTGTTGATCTTGAAACTGATGGCAAGGTTGAAAAGGCGCTAATCCGCGATGTGCAATGGGATTATCTTGGAAATGATGTGATTCATGTCGATTTTTCTCGCGTTAGCGCAGATGAGAAAATCCATATCACCGTTGCTCTTGAATTGAAGGGCACCGCACCCGGCCTGTTGGCAGGTGGTGTTCTTGATATGCCGATGCATTCCATTCACATTGAATGCTTGGTAATAAATATTCCTGATGTGATTCGAGTTAATGTTAGCGAATTGCAAGTAGGTGGTGTAATTCATGTGAAACAACTGGTTGCTCCTGAAGGCGTTAAATTCCTTGCAGATGAAGATGCAGTTGTTGTTCAAATCGTGTCGGCTAAAGCTGAAGTAGCATCTACAATGCCTCCAGAACTTGGCGCCGCTGCTACCGAACCTGAGGTCATTAAGAAACCCAAGCCAGTAGCTGATGACGAAGAATAATTAGTAGCCTTTTGGATTTAACAAAAGGGCAGACGCATGAAGGTGGTTGTGGGTTTGGGAAACCCTGGTGTTGATTATGATGGTACCCGCCATAACATAGGATTTGATGTACTTGACAAAATTGCGAAGACGGATGGGGATGGAAAGTACGCGTTAAAGTTTCATGGTGCAGTTTGTCAGGTAGTTAAGGGCGAGCAAAAGATTTTACTTGTAAAGCCCATGACATTCATGAATCTTAGTGGGTCGTGCGTTTCAGAGATATTGGGTTTTTACCGGGTTGAGTTTGCGGATTTGATAGTGCTTTGCGACGATGTGAATTTGCCTTTGGGCAAAATTCGGATTCGGGCGGAAGGCGGTCACGGTGGGCATAACGGCCTCCGAGACATACAAAATAAACTGGGGAGTACGAATTACCCCAGAGTTAGACTTGGTGTTGGCGGTCCGAGTGAAGCGAATTTGTCCGGTTATGTGGTGGGTAAAGTCAGGCCTCACGAAATGACCGAAACGAAAATGATGGTAGATGATGCGGTAGATGCCGTTTGGAGCTGGGTTAAGGATGGGATTCATGTTTGTATGAATCGATTCAATGGCCCGGTAAAGTAACAAAATTTTTGTAGTTTTCTTATCAAGGATAGGGTGTAAATCATGACTGCGAATGCGAATATTGAGAGTGTGAGTACTGCGAATGTGAATGTTTATGAATGCATGTTTTTGCTCGACACCAATAAGGTCGCAGGAAATACCACCGAGTTATCCAATCAGGTTCATGCCATCCTTGAAAAGCACAAGGCTGAAATTTTAATCTCCCGCCCATGGGATGATCGTAAATTGGCGTATACCGTTAAGGGTCAAAAGAAGGCTCTTTATTACTTAATTTACATCAAAATTGAAGGGCCAAATTTGGCGGCTGTTGAACATGACTGCCTCCTTAATGAAAATGTCCTTCGTTTTCTTTTCCTCAAAATTGACCCAAAACTTACTGATGTCATGCTTTCTTTGGCTCGTGAAGACAGGCCTGTTGCATTGCAGACGGTTCAACAAGATCCTACGGGCGAAGATTATTTCCAAGAAGATGATCGTGGTTCCCGTCGTGGTGGCGGTGGTGGCGGTGGTCGTCGCTATGATAGCAAGGATTAACGAGTATTTTCAGCGTACCTTTGTTGCTGCTAGGCTTGATTTTTCAGATTTCTAATTTAACTTGTAACAAGCTTTCAGTTGGCAATAAGTACCGTTAATTTCACAGGAGCAGGACACCATGGCGAACCTCAACAAAGTAATGCTTATTGGCCGATTGACCAGGGATCCTGAGATTCGAACTTTTAGTAATGGTGGCAAAGTTGCCAAGTTTGGTTTTGCGGTTAACAATCGGACCAAAAAAGGCGGCGAGTGGGTTGATGAGCCCGTTTTTCTTGATTGTCAGGCTTTCAATCGTGGTGATTACGGTAAACTTGCTGACCGTGTTGAACAAATGATGACCAAAGGCAAGCAATGCTACCTTGAAGGTCATATAATTTTAGAACAGTGGACTTCTCAGGCTGGCGAGAAAAGGCAAGCTCTTAAAATTGTAGTAGATAGCTTGCAAATGCTCGATGGCCGAGGTAATTCAGAAGATGGTGGCGGACAGTCCAAAGGTGCACCCCGTAAAGGTGGCGCATCCTCTGGCGGTGACGCTTATGATTTTGGTGCTGAGGATTTTGCAGAAGAAGGCGGCAATCGCCCTGCTCCTCGTGAAGATGAAGAACTTCCCTTCTAATTGAAGGGCTAAGGGAGTTTAAAAGTGAGTAATACTTTGGAACAGAATAAACGAAAAAGAGCTCAGGTCATCAAAGGTAAATCCGGCGGTATGCTGCTGGTCCTTACTCAGGATGTACTTCATGTTGGCAAACAAGGCGAAGTCGTCGAAGTTCGTCATGGTTATGGCAGAAATTTCCTTTTGCCAAGAGGGCTTGCAACTGCGCCTTCCCAGCATAACTTGCGCCTCCTTGATCGATTCAAAGTCAAGCTTCAGCAAGCTCGCGATGCTCGTCACGCCGACCTTAAAGCCATGGCTGAACAAATTGTTCGCCTTGGTGGTGTGAATATTGAATCCCGAGTTAATGAAGAAGGTCATCTTTACGGTTCTGTTGGTGCAGCGGAAATTTTGAAGGCTCTCAAAGCGAAGAATCTTATGATCGAAGAAGAGATGATTCGTCTCGAGGG
>JAPLNF010000073.1 GCA_026692965.1 Planctomycetota bacterium | reverse complement strand
CCGCCCTAGGAATGAAGGCAACGCATTTATTTGTAATGTCCTTTTCCTTATTAGTTCGAGTGGTTAAGATGGGATCATGCATGGAAGCGGGTTTATATTTTTGGGGGATGAAATGGAAGTTCAGCAAGAGAAGAGAAGTTATTTCACACCTGAGCCAACAAAGGCTGTTGTCGAAAACATGGAAACAAAAAGCAGAGTGGAAATTGAGGCTAGGGTAACCAGGCTTGAGAACGCCCTTGCGAATCTGCAAGATCAAGGGCTTTTGGAAGAGCGCATTGTTACTCGGCTAGGAAGCCGGGTGCAAAAAAATGAAGCTGTTGCGCAATTTACGCCCGCGAAAACAAATGGCCCAGAAATCATTACGCCCGGGTATGTGGAGGATGTGGTAGAGGTACCTGGGTTGAATCCATTCACCGCGGGGAAGTGGTTCTTTAATGAAATCGTGCCTGAGTTACGAGCGATGTCGTGCATGTTTTTTGATCCTCGGTATCGGTTGGGGGCATGGAACAAGGCGTTGCCTGCTGGGCTTTTTTTGCTGATTATTCTTTCTGGGTATTGGGTACCTTTTTCGAGCCTGCCTGTTGTTGGCAGCTTGTTTGACTCTATAATCATGTTTGGCCTTGGGTATTTTTTAATCAAAATACTAAGTGCAGAGGCGCGAAGGTATCGGCAACTTGCGCCGGGCTTACCTAAAAGCCTTAGATTGGGGCCTGATTAGAAAGAGGGTTGGATGATGAATGATACACGGATAGTTCGGTTGGGTGTGAATATCGATCATGTTGCAACGATCAGGCAGGCCAGGCTTGGGCACGAGCCCGATCCGGTTGCGGCTGCAATCATGGCAGAGCTTGCGGGGGCGGATGGTATTACGATTCATTTGCGCGAAGATCGCAGACATATTCAGGATCGTGATTTAAAGATGCTTCGCCCGGTGGTGCGCTGGCTGAATTTAGAGATGGCTGCAAGTGATGCGATTGCAGATTTAGCATTGGAATATAAACCCGATGAGGTAACGTTGGTGCCCGAGAAAAGGGCGGAGCTAACTACCGAGGGTGGCTTGGATTTGATTGCCAACCGTAATCAGGTTGAGAAAGTCATGAAAAAGCTTTCGGGGTCGGGGATTGTTATGTCGCTATTCATCGATCCGGATTGCGAGCAGATAGAAACTGCGCATGCCTTGGGCGCCCAGGCTATCGAAATTCAAACTGCAAGGTATTCCGAAGCCAAGACCAAGGTAAACCTTGATCGCGAGCTAGATGAACTGCGCGAAGCTACCCGTTTTGCCCGTGATCTGGGCCTGCATGTGCATATGGGCCATGGCCTTAACTATCATAATGTGCAAGAAGTTGCCGCAATTCATGGCGTTGAAGAGCTAAATATCGGCCATAGCATTATATCAAGGGCTGTTTTATTGGGCTTTGATCGTGCTGTAAAAGATATGAAATCTGCAATTGCCGATGGTGTAGCCTCTAGAGCTAAGCGCTAGGCCAAGAATTTTGTGATTTCCCTATCGCAAAAAAAAACACTTTTTGATTAGAATTCAAGAATATGGGCGATTTGGATCTGCATACCCCAATCCCAAGGGGCTTTCGTTCTTGAAGGAGTTTTCGCATGGCAAGGAAGCTATCGTTTGTTTTATTTCTTTTTATAGCCAGCCTAAGCATGGCCCAAGCCCCTGCGGTAAAAGCCCCGCCAGGCACCGCTGCGCTTGTTAATGGCCAAGCTATTGCGGAAAGTGCGGTTCAACGCAGCCTAGAGCGAATTCCCCCAGAACGCAGAGCTGCAGCCCGCCCTGAACTTATCAATCACCTCGTCGATAACATGCTGGTTGATCAGTATCTGATCCAACAAAAAATCGTTGCGGATGTTGCTGAAGTTGATAAACGCCATGCGTTGATGAAAGCGGAAATCATCAAGCAAGGCAAAGATTACGCCAAGATGTTGGAAGAGTTGAAGCTGAACGATGTAGAATTAAAAGAACATATTGCAGCAGAAGTGCGTTGGGAGAAATACACCGATTCCCAAGCCACCGATAAAGCCCTCCAAGAAATCTTCGAACAAAACAAAGAAGTCTTTAATGGCGCATCGGTACGGGCCCGCCATATCCTTCTTACTGTTCCCCCAACGGATGAAGTCGAATTAGAAAAAGCCCGCATTCTTATCCTTGCCTACAAAAAACAAGTTGAAGATACCGTAAAAACCGAAATGGCAAAGCTCCCGCCTACCACAGATAACTTGGCCAAAGAAAAAGCCCGCATCGCATTACTTGACGAAACCTTTGCCATCATTGCCAAGGATAAATCTACCTGCCCATCCAAAGACCAAGGAGGCGATGTAGGCTGGTTCACCCGAGATGGCGTGATGGTCGAAAACTTCTCCAAAACAGCATTCGGCCTTCCGCCATATCTGCTAAGCGACCCCGTCAAAACCCAGTTCGGCTACCACCTCATCCTCACTACCGAAAAGAAACCAGGCAAAGAAGTTAAATTCGAAGACCTTAAAGGCGAAGCCAAGGAATACTTCGCTGAAAAACTCCGCGAACGTATGTCCGAACATGTGCGCAAATTCTCGAAAATCACAATCTTCCCCGCACCACTAGGTACTTAACTAACCTTCAATTACTTAAACCCATGGCTCCCCCCAACCATGGGTTTTTTTACGCCCCTATCAAAACATGAACCATCGTTCACATAACAGCACCAGCGGATTAACATCCGCTGCTCGATAAATGGGGCGCTTGTATTCTGCTACTTAGCGAACTTTGCGTCTTCGCGGTAAGATTCTTGGATTTAAAACATTTTCACCGCAAAGACGCGAAGACCGCAAAGAAAGAAAAACAAGCAAGGCCCTTTGTGCCCTGAAGGGGCAGGCCACAACCAGCCTAGGGCACCGCCCTAGGTACGCAAGTCATCGCCCTAACCAGCCTTAATTCGCCCCTTCAGGGCTTCGCTTTTTTTTGCACGGTTACCCAGGGCGTTGCCCTGGGCTATCTTATTTTGCCCCTTCAGGGCAAATGCAATCGCAAAGCAAGAATTTAATTTCGCCTGTGCCCTGAAGGGGCAACCTATACCAGCCTAGGGCATCGCCCTAGGAAACGTTGTTAAACGTTTGCGGGTGAACCTTAGTCACCGCCCTAGGAAACGTTGTTAAACGTTTGCAGCGGAGCCTTTGAGGAAGATTTTGGAAACCTGGAGGTATTGATCAAGGAGGAGGAGGTTTGCGACTTTCCCAGGGGTGATACTGCCTAGGGTTTTATCAAATCCTGCGATTTTGGCTGGGGTGAGGGAAGCCATGCGAATGATTTCGGGGAGGGGGGCTTTTGTTGCGTGGTGCATGGTACGAACGCAGTGGTCCATTCCTGCGACGCTTGATGCTAGGGCTTTGCCATCGGGCATTAGGCCAACGCCATCGCGTTTTAGGATGGTGCAGCCTTCATCTTTGTTGCCAAAGATGTATTCGCCATCGGGCATATCGAGTGCACGGTTGGCATCGGTGACTAGGGCGAGGGCATCGGGGCCTTTGATTTTGAAGGCAAGCCTTAGAAGGTCATCTGCGAGGTGTTTTCCATCTGCGATGATTTCCGTTGTGAGTTCGTTAAAGAAGAGCGTGGCTTCGAATAGTCCACCCCGCATGGGGTAGGTTTGCGTAAGCCTTAACTTGGCTCGGTCGGACATGGCGCAGAACAGGTGATCAACATGGCGAACGCCCCATTGAACCGCGGCTTCGACTTGCGAAAAAGTCGCATGAGAATGGCCTGCATTGCAGCGAATGTTTTTACTGAGGCAGGCTTTGACAAAGGCCTCTGCGCCTTGCAATTCTGGGGCAACACTTGCGGTGATGATTGTATCTGCGTACGCAAGGAAAGAATTGAAGTGTTCGGGGGTTGGTGCAACTATTGGCTCTGCTGGATGGCAGCCGCGTGCCTCTGCGAAGAAGTAGGGGCCATAGAAATGCGCGCCTAAAACCTGCGCTGCATCGGTCCAGTTTGCTTTTTTGCTGGCCCTGCAGGTGTCAAGAAATTTAAGAATCGAGGGCATGGTTGCAGCGGTGGAGGTTGCAAGCAGGCTGGTGGTTCCATGTTTTAGGTGGGCTTTGCAGACGGTATGAAAGGCTTCGGGGGTGCCATCCATGAAGTCGCAATTCAATCCGCCATGCACATGAAGATCGATGAATCCGGGGCAGAGGGTATAACCATCGAAGTGCTGGTGGTTTTGAATGGGGCCTTGGTAGAGGCCTTTTGAAACTTGGGAAATCAAGCCATCGCTGATGATCACATGGCCTGGTTCGAGTGTGGAATTTTCTAGTACCACACTCGAAGCGGAGATGGCGGATTGCATGATAATCCTAGTGGCGGAAAAGGAATTCCTTGGAGTTAATGAGGGCCCATTGAAGGTCTTCCCAAGCTTGGCGCTTTTCCTTTGATTTTGCTAAGTGATCGTTCGCAACTTTATAATCTTCAGCGGTGGGCATTCTGCTGAGGGTTGCGAGGTAAAGATCATCGAGGATGAGCTTATCGCTTTTGGATTCTTTGATAAGTCTGGCTATGCGGTTGGAGGTGTTACGAATTTTTTCGTTAATAGTCGGTCCGTTGATGAGCTGTAACGCTTGGGCGAGGTTGCTATCAGATTCGCGTTCGCATTCGCAAGCGAGTTCGCGGGCGGGCTGGCCAAAGGTTTTAAGGAACAGGTGGTTGACTTCGGTATCGGGCAACTGGGTTGCACGGGTGCCTAGGGGCAAGCCTGCAAACTTCTCGGGCACTTCGGTAATCGCACAAATCGAATCGAGCAATTGTTCTGCGGTTAGAAGCCTGGTGCTTGCGTGTGAGAAGTACTTGCCATCTTCTTGGTTATCTTTGGTGGGCTGGGCGCTTAGTTGATAGGTTTTGGAGTTCATGATAGTGCGAACAAGATGGCGGAAATCGAAGCCACTCTTGGCGAAATCTTGAGCTAGCGCAACGAGAAGCTCATCGTTGGCGCTGGGGTTGGATTCGCGGAAATCATCCACTGGGTCGACAATGCCTTTGCCCATGAGATGGAACCAGATTCGGTTGACGACAGATTTAGCAAAGAAGGGGTTTTCTGGTTTAGTGAGCCAATCTGCAAGGGCTTCTCTGCGGGTTTTGCCGTTTTCGGCTGTTGCGATGGCGCCACCAGGAAACTTTGGAGCCATCACTTTGCCACTGCGTGGTTGGGTGACTTCGCCTGCGCGGTCTTCGTACACCACTTCGCCTGCAGCAATTTTTGGATCTGGGCCGACATCGATATTATCTTTTTTAACTTTCACTCGGGCGAAGAAAGCCGCGAAGGAATAGTAATCATCCTGGGTCCATCGTTCGAATGGATGGTTATGGCATTTGGCGCATTGCATGCGGAAGCCAAGGAATAGTTGGGCGGTGGTTTCTGCGAGTGTCTGGGGATCGCGGGAGATGCGATAGTAATTTGCAGCGGGGTTATTGGAAGCGCTGCCTGTGCTGGTGATCAGATCGCGGATCATGCGATCGATACCCACATTTTGTTCGATGTTTTCTTTAACCCAATGTTGGAACGAATGAACGCCCTTTACT
>JAPLNF010000072.1 GCA_026692965.1 Planctomycetota bacterium | reverse complement strand
GCACTTTTTGCTGCTGCTGGTAGATCTAAATCCCTCGAAATTTTTGGTACTGACTACCCAACTCCAGATGGAACCTGCATCAGGGATTACATCCATGTAGATGACCTCGCCAACGCACACCGATTAGCGCTTGAAAAAACAAGCTTAGAGATGTTGCTTCGTTTCATAGCTTCGACAAGGCTGATGGTGCCTGCAACATTATTACGGTAGTACAATTCGGGGTTTTTCGTGGACTCGCCCACTTGCGCAAAAGCAGCGAAGTGGATCACCGCTTCGATCTGGTTTGTAACCATGACATGATCAAGCTTGCTTGAGTCATGAAGGTCGCCCTGGGTAAAAATTTCAGCAGGAATAGAAGCAGCGTGTCCGCGGGAAAGGTTATCGTAGACATGAACGAAATGCCCGTGTGCTTGCAGGTGTCGAACTGTATGCGAACCGATGTATCCGGCGCCACCAGTTACCAATATTCGCATGTCTTGACCCTTTCAGGGTTGAAGATCAGTTGGTGATTCCTTTGGTAATACCCATGAACACATCTTCCAAATTTACCTCTTCTTCATGCAGGGTTTTAAGTTTATACCCAGCACGTACCAATGCTTCAGCAATAAAACTACCATCTTTAAAATCGTGTGCCAGAGTTACTCGCAGATAATCTGTATTATCTCGCTCTTCGATGGAAAAAACACCTTCCATCGCTTTAAGAAACCCTGAAGCTTCCTTAAGCCTGTTGATTTCAACGCCCACATGAATGACCGTGTTTTGGCGCACCTGCTTGATCGCAGTTTCCACATCGCCATCAAATAGAAGCTGGCCCCGTTCGATGATACCGATTTTATTGCAGATATCCGCAAGTTCAGGCAGAATATGGCTAGAAACAAGAATGGTTTTGCCCATGGATCGGAGTCGTTTTAGCAAGGCCCGCATATCAATTCTGGCCCTAGGATCTAAACCGCTGGCAGGTTCGTCAAGTAGCAGAACCATGGGGTCATGCAGCAAAACCCGAGCCAGTCCAAGGCGCTGGGTCATCCCGCGGGAAAGGCTGGTAACGAGTGCATCGCGTTTATAGCCTAGGTCGACAAGCTCGAGAACTTCATCGCATTTCTTTTTGCGGTCGAGGCCTTGGATACGGTAAGCAGCAGCAAAGAATTCAAGGTATTCGCTTACTTTCATATCATCGTAAACGCCAAAGAAGTCGGGCATGTAGCCTATCAATTTACGAATATCTCTGGAGCTGTTGTAGATGGAGTAGCCACATACGGTGGCTTCGCCCCAGCTAGGGTTTAAAAGAGTGGCGAGGATGCGCATGGTTGTGGTTTTACCTGCGCCATTGGGCCCGATAAATCCGTAGACATCGCCCTGATCAAGTTTAAGATTCAGGCGGTTTAAAGCGTAGAGTTCGCCATACATTTTGGTCAGGTCACGGGTTTCAATCATAAAAGTAGTTCCATTGAAGAAAAAGAGCGCACTCAGGGTTTTGCATGTTGGATGGGGATAACCACCCTTACAAAAGTTTCCTGATTAATGCTGGGTTTGATGGTGATTGGGTTGCCATTAATTTTTTGGGAAAGAGAAAGAGTCGTGGGTGCAGAAGAAGATTTAGCAGGATCAACCCTGCCTACAAGAATGACTTCTTCCGGGTGCCTAAGCCTTGCACTTTCTGAAAGAAACGTTTCAGAAACTTGCTTCAGGCGCCAACTGGTATCGAGCTTTCGCAGAGAACTATTGTAAAGAAGATCTCCTGCTTCGGGGTGGTCATGAAAAACAAAAGCTTTCACGAGCTTGTGGATAGGGTAAATATTGTCGGATAAGTTGTTGGTTTTTTGGTTGGTCCAATTGTTGGGTGCCAAGATTTTTGCATCGTTCCATTGTTGAATAGATTGCCCCCTACCGCCTAGTTGTAGCATATCGATGCGCCTTTTTTCTCCTGCCTGAAACCTGCCCAAGTTGTGCCAGGAATCCTGATAGAAAAGGTTGCATTCATGAAGGTCAGTGGAAAGATTGTTTGTGATGGTGCCTGAGATAAGGACAGTTTCAACCCTGGAATGGGAAAGGTCGCCTTGAAAGGGAGCACTGTTGGGTTTGGATTTTTTCTGCCAATTGCCCTCAAGAGATGCGCAAGCCCATGCAGGGATGCCGACTTGTTCAAGAGAAGAAGGAAACGAGCTGTATTCGTAAGGTTTTCGGAAAAGAGATTGGGAAGCGCCCCTGAAAATGCGATCGGGTGTTTCGAGGATTCCTAGATCCGGTTGGGTAAGGGGTTCTCCCGAACTCCAAGTAGGGTTGGCTTGAAAAGTAAAGGAATAATTACCAGGAATGGGGCTGAAAAAAGACATCCAGGAAGTGCCATGTACACAACCTGAAGAAATATCAAGGTCCATAATAGCGAGTTTGTTGAGCCTGAAGTCATCGCGCTTGAGAGCGTTTGCACCTGCCCAAGCTCCCCAGGTTGCAATCAGAACTGCAATCAGAAAAGTGAACCATGTTAGTTCAGGTTTTTTTAACCAGTAATGGGTGACGAAATAATCAACTGGCCCAATGATAATAATGTAAGCAAGAATTAGAAGAGCAACCCAGCCAAAAGGGAATGCAGGTACTTCTACAAATGTTTCCAGCGATCGTTGGATTTCGCAGGCGAGTTCCGGCCTGATCGAGGTTGTGTCTGGTGGGAATTTGCCTTGGGCAAAGCCCGGGTTCCTTGGCGAGATCTCAAATAAAAACTTATCCCAGAAAGATTGCTGCCCATCCCAGCTTGCAAAAGGCGAAGCTTCCATGCCTAAGGCCAGCAGAAAAACTCTGCCACGGCCAAAAGGTATCTGTACCAATATTGGCCTCACGACGGGATCGGATGGCTCCGAGGATTCCCTAATGATGGTTTGTGCTGAATAAGTTGGGGTTAACTTTGCAATCTCGTTTATACGCATTGGCAACAACTGGCTAACTAACGGGGTAACCCAACGATTTAACCCGTTGAGTGTGCGTAATCCTTTAGGGTTTGAATCCAACCCTTCGATGTTGCAGCCTGTAACTCCGAGGGTGAGGAGCAAATTTTTCGTACTTTCGTAATGCGTGCCTGAATCCACTAAAAGAGTGCCGCCTGAAAGAAGCCATGCAGAAAGAGCTGCGCGCTTTTCTGAGTTTGCTTCTTTAATAAGATCGCTGGAAATCGTTGAAGCAGTAGAAATAATCAGCGTATCCAACGAGGCGTATCCAAGCGCTTGAGTTGGAAGATCATGAATGGTTTTTAATTCTGAGAATTTGCGGGGCAGCCTTTCGTTCAAAATTGGTTTCCCTGCATCTAGTTTACTTTGGTTTGCAGAAGCGAGCTGAAGTGTGTCTGGGGAAAATCCAGCAGTTGCGATTAAAAAATCTCTTGGACCAATCATGGTTGCAGACGATCGCGCTGGGGTTGGCCAAACTTGAATTGTCGTACCATTTTTTTCTTTCAGCCTAACGATAAGAGGGCTTGTTGAAGAACCTGGGCGAAGGTAGCCCATCATCCGAGTTTGCCCGGGAAGCACAGGCATTTTTATGAGATAGGTTGCCCCATCGCCATCGGTGGATTCCAGTTCAATCAGGAATTTATCGGGTTCGATTACAGAACCCTTAGTGTCAAGTTCAATCCCAACAGGAACCCAAACGCCGTTCCGAATCAAGGCCCCAGCTTCGGAAGGGAAACCAAAGCGAACTTGGGTTAAGGATGGTTGTGCCAAAGCTGGTTGAGTACAGAATAAGAGCAGGCAGAACATGGTCAGAAATCGTAACATGAAGACTTTCTTAAGGTTTTTCGTTGGGGTTACAAACGCAGGGTGATTTCGCACATCCCGGGCAACCAGTTCCATACTTTAAATTAACTGCATCTTCCAGATCGACCCCTGCAATATTAGCAAGGGTTGCGAGCCATGCAAGCACATCTGCGAATTCTAACACAAGTGCCTGATGGTTTTTTTCTCTAAGAGCGGCAGAAAGCTCGCCAACTTCTTCCATAAACCACATGAAAGTACCTTCAATCCCTCTCGAGGAATCTTTTTTACCATACAGTTCTTTGATCAATGATTGTAATTGTTTGAGGTTTTGTGGCATAAGTTACCTTGAAGGATTAAAAGCTTGTTTGAGTTTTTGGAGCTCATCATTTTTGCCTAAAGCTAGCAGATGCTCAAGGAGCAAATCCTGCGCCTCTTTAAAGGAGACATCAATCTCTAACACTTCCTTTGCAGCGATAAGAGCTTCCGTTTTTTGGTTGTTTTGCAATAAAAGCTTGAGGAGTCGCTTGCGTTTTTCCAGATCGTCTGGGTCGAGCCGGGTGAGTTTTTGCAAGACATCGATTTGCATAGGTTTGTTATCAGTTTGGGCGAAAACGCGGGCGAGTTGTTCAAGCCAGCGCGGATTGTCGGGATCTAAAGCCATACCCGATTGCAAAGTTTCGGTCGCCTTTGGAAATTCCCCTGCATCATAAAAGATTCTACCCAGCAGAAAAAGGATGTCTGGATCGGGGTTAATCTTCACAGAATCTTCAAGAAGTGTCTGCTCTTTTTTTGTATCGCCCGCCAGCTTTGCAAGTTTGGCTAGAACTAGGGATGCGCGGGGCTGGCCTGGCTTATTTGAAAGTGCGGACTCCGCAAGTTTTCTTGCCTCGGCCCGGTCCCGGTTTATCAGTAAAAGCGCCAACTCGCCTTGGGCCTCCGCATCGGTTGCATCTGCTTCGATCGCTTTACGCAGCTCTTCAACACTTCGCAGTTTTGGTTTATCACTAATCAAGGTCTTTGCGGTAATTTCCTTGATGTAAGTGAGATATCCTTTTTCAAAGTTCGCAGTTTTAGATTTAGTCACAAGTTCGATTGCCAAGTCAGTTCCATTTCCCTTGGCGAAAGATTCGAGCATATTGCGGGATGCTTCTTCGCCATGCGTTTTCTGCAGGTACTCGACATAAAGCAAACTTTGGCAGTAAGCCATCTGCCAATCAATGGGCGATCTGGGCCGCTGAAACCCGAGGTTGATATTGCTTAGGTTAAAAAGGTTGTTGGATTGAATGCGTTGTTTCAATTCTTTGTTCCAAGAGTCAGATCTGGGGTAACCTTCGAGCGAAACAGCCAGTCCTTCGGTTAACCAGTGGGGCACCATGAATTGGGATTGTTCCAGGTTGAAGATATGGGTTAGTTCATGGCGCATGACTCGTGCCCAGTTGAAAGGCTTGTTCATGGTTTTGCTTTGGGGAGAAACCATGGTGATAACTTTGCCAGTGCAAGCGCCAATGGTATGAAGATCTGGCACACCAATGGTTCTGCCGCTGAACATTTCGTGATTGGAGAAGACTTCAACAAGGATTGGGTCTTTGGGAGAGAAACGAAATCTGGCATTAAGTTGAGAAAAGATTTCTTCCATAAAAAAGGACATGTAAGTGACGAGGGGTTTATCCTGCGAGGCATCGAATTTAAAGATGAAGTGATCGGTTTTCAGGGTTTCATATTTCTCAAGATGCTTTAAGACTTTAAGAGAGTTGGCAGTTTGGACATGGAAAGGATCAG
>JAPLNF010000071.1 GCA_026692965.1 Planctomycetota bacterium | reverse complement strand
TCTTGGCATCTAGTGCCAAGGCTCGAAGAGATAATCCTCCATCATTCGGCACGGCTGTGGTCAGGAAAACTTTACCGTTTGCCAAGGCAGGCGAAGACCAACCCAGACCTGGGATTGCAGTCTTCCATGCTACACCTTTTGAATCAGACCATTCCAAAGGCGAAACGACATTTTTAACATGCCCATCAGAGTTCGGGCCTCGAAACTGTGGCCAATCGCCTAGCTCAGCGCCTATTACAGAGAAAGCTGCCAATGGCATCAGTAGCATGGATGTGAAAAGTTTAGATGAATGATTCATGATTACCTTCTTTGTAAACTCGAGTTTTGGCAAGTTACCACTGCACCAAACTTGTTGGAATGATCTTTGACCTTAACATTAAATATCATTCAAGTTGGAATTGTTGTCCATGATATTTTTGCTAATCGCAGATTAACTCGCTAAAAAGAACACTCCCCCACAAATAATATTTTGCTGCTGACCTATCTATTCAACAATCCAAGGGTAACCTTTGATTATTGAACAGGTGACAAATCGTGGTTGTGCATTATTCCATCCCGGGCAGTACGCCTTACTCTTGATCGGAGAATTTAACATGAATATGGACTTAGTAGAAATTGCATGCGTTGTGGATCGTTCGGGATCGATGGCGTCAATTTGCTCGGATGCAATCGGCGGGTTCAACTCTTTTCTGGCCAGCCAGAAAACCCAGCCCGGTTCTACAAAATTTACCCTGGTGTTATTCGATAACGAATACCAAGTAGTTCACAATGGCGCCGACATCAAACTTGTGGAAGGCCTTAATACCACGACATTTGTGCCCCGGGGCTCGACTGCATTACTGGATGCGATTGGAAAAACCATTGACGACATAGGCAACCGATTAAGCCAGACTCCTGAATCTGAAAGGCCAGGTAAAGTGATTTTGGCAATCCTAACCGATGGCGAGGAAAACGCCAGCGAGATCTACACACCGAAAAAGGTTAAAGGCATGATTCGTAATCAACAGGAAAAGTACAATTGGGATGTGATGTTTCTGGCAGCAAACCAAGATGCGATCTTGGCTGCAAAGGAGCTTGCGATACCTTCCGAAAATGCGATCAACTTTTCGCCCAGCGGTGAAGGTGTTAAAATGGCATTCTCCTCTCTTAATACCGACATCAACCATCGTAGGGAAGCCCATCGCAGTCCTAAACCTAAAGGGGTAAAGTAATAAGCGGGCAATAAGGGGCAGGTTTCTTTTTACATCGCATACCGCCATGCGTAGATAAAACAGATAGAGTGTATTATTCCCTTAATCACAGAAATCTGAGAGCCATACTTCCGAAAAAGAAACCTGATCCCTTTGATTCTTTGCTTTGAAATCTGATCGGTTAAAGATCAAGAGCAGTCACATAACAGATCAACTTCTGGCAAAACTAATCCCCGCCCACCCATCGCAGGTTACGAATCTCGCGGGGCCCCTGCCATGCCTTGCCATCCACCTTTACCTTCTTACCATCTTTCAAAGTAGTACCACTGGGGCTAATGCTGAACTCAGTCACTGATTGCCAGTTGGTAAGTGGCCCTGCTTTTTTCATCGGTGGAAACAAGATCCTTCAAGCTAACAGATACCCGCTGCCATTCTGGTAAACCTTTCAATTCTTTAACAGCAATATAATCGAATGCGGGCTTACCCGGATTGATCGCACCCCACGCATTGCAATTGAAGGTAAGCACAAGATTGTTATCGGTAAGAGACTTGATTTCAAGTTGAAGAGTTGCGCCATCAGGGCCACGCCATTTGGGATCTTTAAGCTTGCGGGTGGTTGCAGTCCACAAGGGAGGATGTCCCCAGTTCAGCAAATACCAATCATGCCAACCACGGGTTCCATCGTCAATCAACCGGTCTGGTTTATCAGTAGCCTTCACGCCAGCCATCTGTAATTGTGCGGTGGTTACCGAAATCATTCTAGAGCTGATTGCAAAGGTGGCTGAGTTATTATGGCCCGCTGTTTGAGCCACCGCCGTATATTGCGTGGGAGTTTCATATACAACATTGGCAAAGGCAAAGATAGGCTCTTGCAGATTCATCACCGGGCAGGATGCTTTCCATTGCTTACCAACCTTTACGGCCTTTGCATCACTCCAGAAACGAGTCAATGCATGGGAATCAGACGAATAATAAATGTCCACGCGCTGCACTGGTTTCGATTCATCAGGCGTGACGGTAATCATTGGAACACCATCAGTTGTCTTGAGTTCCAGAGCAATCTTCGGTGTTTGTGGCATCTTGAATGTTGCACCTTTCAAGTGCTCTTCAAACCACAGGTATTCGGTAAGGATGTGTTCATCAGAATGGCGGTGATTGAAGTGGGGCGATATGCTGAAACGAACCCGATCATCGGGAAGGTTACGCCAGTTCCAAGCCATATTATCAATATGAGCATGAAAGTCGTTTGTGGGTGACAACCATAATGTAGGGCAGGTAATAAACGGAATATAAGCGTTGTCGGAGACACAAGCCAACTCCAATGCGGTGCGCTTTTCTCTTCTACCACCTGGCACATCTGTCTGGCTTTCCAAAAGATCTCCGGAACCTCCGCATGAAGGCACCGCAGCTTTTACCCGCTTGTCGATGCCTGCAAGATTGGTGGTAAGTTTACCTCCCATGGAATGGCCAAAAACCCCTATCTGGGTTGGATCCACTTCGGGTTGCTGTTCAAGAAAAGTAATGGCCCGCCTTGCTGCTATAAGCACCAAAAACCAATTGCTGTTTCGGGGCGATTCAACCGCATCAAAAGTGTATTCATCCGGAGCAAGTGAGCCTGCAAAATGATTCACCTTATTGCGTTGTGGCGGATGAGTAGCGTCCAACTTGCCCCAATCGGTTTGCAAACCCTCATAGGCAACTTGCGAACGACCGAAGTTTAATTTGTTTCCACCCCAATTGATCGAAATCCCTGCGTAGCCCCGCTTGGCATAAGCAAACACACTATCGAGCGAAGCTGATTGCCCACCACCATGAATTTGAACCAAGCCGGGAAGATTTTTACCACCCTTAGGGAAGGCGTAGAAGGCAGACATGATTGAGGGAGTACCTTTGAAGGTTCCAACTTTGTAACGCACCACGCGACAGACTACGCCATCGCTTTCCCACTCTTTCTTGACTTCTATTTCTAATGGTTCTTTTTTAGGTTCGTATCCTGCCCATAGTTCAACAAGATTTTGAGGCACCTTACCATCCTTGAGCAAAGGCAATGAATCTTCTGCAAGAATGTTCGCAACCCAAAACACTAGTAATAAGGCAATGGCAAGCTTATGTTTCACGGAGGTATTATCCTTTATTGAAAAATAAAGTTTAGATTTATCTACCACTCTGCACAAAGGTTAACACAGGCGCTTCCTCTGTATACTTAATCACATGGTTACCATTTTTTGTGGGATAGACAACCGCGGATTTAAGA
>JAPLNF010000070.1 GCA_026692965.1 Planctomycetota bacterium | reverse complement strand
AGTTTGGTTCTCTGACGATTGCAGCGGGGGCCTTCAAATCTTTGCTGGAAGCTTCAAGCACATAGTTATGATCATAGCCTACGGGCGTTGCTTTGATTTCCTTGATGCGGGCACCTATTTTCGCATATTTGGTGAAATCGATTGGGGTGCCTGCAACAGGGGCCAGCTTTCCTGTGGGGATTAAGGTTTCATCCGTTGCAGTTTGTTGCGTTGCATTAATCATGATCTGGTGATCAAGAATGGTGCCATTGCCTGCGCCTGCAAGGTTGAAATAAGCATGGTTGGTCAGATTGATGGGAGTGGACTTATCGGTAATGGCATCGTATTCGATGCGAAGGGCGTTATCGTTGGTGAGGGTGAAAGTAACCCCAAGGCGTACATTGCCTGGGTAGCCTTCTTCGCCATCAGCACTGGTGCGGGTGAAGCGAACGCCTCTGTCGTTAGTGGTAATAAAGCTTTCGGCGGACCATTACCAATGCGGTTGCAAACTCTGCCTATGGTGCCACCGAAATAAGGATGTTCGGTAAGGAAGCCTTCGAGGGTATCGAAGCCCACGATGACATCTGCCATCTTTCCTTTGTTATCAGGTACTTCGATGGATTGAATGGTTGCGCCGAAAGTGATGAGCCTAACTTTCATGCCCTTGCTGTTTTGCAGGGCGAAAATATCAACGGCCTCGCCTTCTTTAGTTTTTCCAAATGGGGTGCGGATAACATCATCTGCAGCAGAACTAAAAGTTGAAGTCATTAAAACACCTGCCAAGCAAATAAAACGAAGGATCATGGGAGCAACCTCTTGAAGCTGTAAGTTTAAGAGAACATGAAGCTATAATGATGGTTGGGATGTCGGATGGCAAGCAAGATTCTGTTTTTAGATACGATGCCAACTTTAAAAACAATAGGATTAGGGTATGAACGAATCCAGCAAAACAGATAAAACGCTTGGCAGGCCACTTGAAGGATTGGTGGTAGCAGACCTTACAAGAATACTTGCGGGGCCATTTGCAACGCTTAATCTTGCTCATTTGGGTGCGAAGGTAATTAAGGTCGAGACGCCCCATGGTGGCGATGACTCCCGGTCTTTTCCTCCCTTCAAAGATGATAGTTCCTTGTATTATAGCTCCATAAATTATGATAAATACAGCATCGCCCTCGATTTAAAAAAGCAGGACGACAAGAAGATATTCGAGAAGCTCTTGGCGAAGTCGGACTTTTTAGTTGAGAATTATCGACCTGGAACCCTGGAAAGGCTCGGGTATGCTTGGGATGATTTGAAGCAAAAGTATCCCCAATTGATTTATGGTTCGCTTTCAGGCTTTGGGCTGACTGGGCCCATGGCTGCTATGCCTGCTTATGATTTAGTGGTTCAAGCGCTTGGCGGTGTGATGAGCTTGACTGGGCATCCGGGCCAACCTCCGGTACGCGTTGGTGTTTCTATTGGCGATCTTGCATCGGGTCTTTATTTTGTCATCGCTCTTCAAGCTGCGCTTGTTCGCAGGATGCAGGGGCATGGCGGATCTCGCATTGATATCGCAATGTTAGATTGTCAGGTTGCAATGCTTGAAGGTTCTCTTACCAACTATCTGAGCACCGGCGCTATTACCGAATCGTTGGGTTCAAGGCATTACAGTATCGCTCCTTTTCAAGCTTTTCGTACCAAGGATTCATACATGATTCTTGCAGGGGGCAATGACAGGTTGTTTGTTCAGGCGTGCGAAGTGCTGCAAAGAATGGATCTTGTGCAGGATGAAAGATTCAAGAGTAATCAGCTTCGATGTCAGCATGTGGATGTGCTTGAGGCGGAGATAGAAAAAACTTTAGCAGCAAAGACTACGGAAGAATGGGTGAAGCTTTTCGGTGAAAAAGGAGTTCCTTCTGCGCCCATCCAGAATGTCAGCAAGGTTGCGACTCATCCTCAGGTAATTGCAAGAAATATGATTGTAGATATTAAAGACCCTGTATTTGGCAATATTAGAACCGGGGGCAACCCCATTAAGATGACCGGTATACCCGATAAGGTTGAGCACAGGGGCGCACCCACCCTTGATCAAGATCGCAGCTCCATTCTGGAATGGCTTGATCAGCCTTAAATATTCTTCTTAATCATGGGCGATCTTATTTCGTTGGCCTAACCGCAATGGCTATCGTGTAGAATAATAATGTGTGCCTAGATTATCTGGGGGTGTATTTTTGTGCCAAATACTTGCGTAACGATGAATGATAAAATAGTTTCTGGTGTGCTACATGCTTATGTTGCATTTGACTGGGGCGAAGAAGTTGATTTAGTGCAGGCTGCAAAATTACTTGAGGCAGAACTTGGGTCTGCGAGTTCCCCCGGGTTGCCCCGAAGAAGGCGTACCCCGATGTCGATTGAGTACCGCCCCGCTCCTTTGGTATTTCAGTTGCCACACACTATTTGTAAATTTGCAGTACTGGGCGAGGTGGAAGCCCAGGTTGAAATGATTCTCTTTGATTTTGCAACCCTCAGCCTTTCGCTTCGTGTACCGTTTTCGCTCCAAGGTTCGAAGTTAAGTGAGTTGGCGCTGGAGTTATCCCGCCCAGGTGAACTTCCCAGTTTTGGTAAAACACTCCTTGAACCTCTTTTCAAAAAGCTTTCACCTGCAATCAAACTCCCTAAATGGAGTGAACTCACTGAAGAATATTTTGTCTTTCAGTTTAATCCTGGTGATCCTTTCCCGGAAATATCCGATCTGCTTCAAAATCATTCCCCTTGGTTAGCCAGCCTCCTTAGGCTGGAATCTTCCCCTCTTGCTACAGAGGAGATCGAAGAATCAATCAAGCAAAAGTTGCAATATTCCCCGACGGATCTTCTTGTGGTGGATTGGGCTGCTGCGGTGCTCATTGATTCTGATTGCGAAGAAACATTGCAGACCATCCAGTTTGCAAACCTGCAATTATTGCGCTATCGTTATCTTGATGATCTACTCGATACGGAGCTTGCAAACTCTGCGAAATGGGCACGTTGGCCCACGCCGTTTTCTCGATTGCTAGGGGAGGGGCCCAACCAGCGGGTGCGCGAGCTGGGCGCTCTTAATATCGAAGCCACCAATTTGTTCGAACGCACTGGCAATGTTTTCAAACTTCTTGGTGATATGTATCTTTCCCGCACCTATAGATTACTTGCAACCAGATTTCATCTTCCTGCCTGGGAGGGCAGTATCCGTAGAAATCTCGAGGTTATTGAAGATGTTTACCGTGTAGTTGCAGATCAGGCTGCAGCTTTGCGTGCTCAAATTCTTGAAATCATTATAATAGGACTTATCGCAGTGGAACTTTTTTTAGCTCTCTGGAGATGATTCATGCGGTTACTGCAGTTGATGCTGGTATCTTTTGTTTTCGTAGGAGGTGCATTTGCACAGCAACAACCTCCTGCGCCCAAGCTTACCTTTCAAGCCCCTTCTTATAAAAAAGCCTTGGAACAATTCCTCCCCAAGTGGGATGCCAATAAAAATGATCGCCTTGATCGTAGTGAAGCTGCTGCTCTTCTTCGTGATGGTTCTATTCGTTCCATCGAGGCCGCGGCGCTTGCAACTTCTCACTTTTGGTTTTTAAAGTCTCCTGATAAAAAATCTGCAACCCTTGACGAGCTTACTAGCGACATTAAGGAAACTATGGCGTTTGCCAATGGTTCCTTCACCAATGTTTTTAAGATGGAGAGAGAATATGAATTCTATCTAGTGCATCTTTTTACTTCCTCACGGGATATGTTTGGCTCCAAGAAAGTAGGGATCGAGGGAATTTCGCAGGGGCATTTAGGCAATTGTTTTTTTGTATCGATGGCGGGGAACCTTGCGTTTCAAAACCCTGATGCCATTAAAAACATGATCAAAACCAATGAAGATGGTTCCAATAAGGTTGAATTTCCCGATGGGCGCTTGGTGCGCATCAGTAAACTTCCTGAAGCTGTTATTGCGCTTGGTACACGCACAGCAAATCAAGGTACATGGATTAATGTACTTGAAGAGGCATATGGAGAAGTTTACAAAACAAATGCACCTGAAGATGCTGCTGCAATTGGGTTAGATCGTATTTCACGAGGTGGGAATATAGGTGAAACCATCTCCCTTCTTACGGGCCATCAAACTGATACTATTGCGTGGAAGTCAGGCCTTCCCGAAGATCTTCTCAATATTCGTTATCTGTTGGGTAAAGGCGTTAAAAACAAAAGCTTAATGGGTGCGGGTGTTTCCCTTGACCTTAAAAAGCCACCACCAGCCATCGTTGTTGGTCATGCCTATGCTGTACTTAATTACGATGAAGCAAAAGATTTGATTACACTTTGGAACCCCCATGGTAATGATTTCAAGCCCATGGGCCCAGAGGGTTTTATCAATGGCTATGAGACGAAGGGTGGGGTCTTTATCCTAAGTAGCAGAGACTTTTCTTTCTTATTCAATTATTTATTTGTTGAAACCAACAAGCCTATCAGCAACAAGAAATAAAGAGATGGTTACGCATTTTATTCTTCGAGCATCTTTGCGAATGAATCTCTTTGCGCGATCAATTCTTGACTTACATTACCCCAGGTAACAAGCATTGCTCCGGTAAGGGTTTTGCGAATGGTAACCATACCTGCGGGTAATGCGATGCGCAACTCTTTCCAGTCTGCTGCTGGTTCTTCGTCAGGAAAAGTCAATTGCCCATCAGCCATGCGTATGGTGCCTTTGGGTTCGAACTTTGCCATGGATCCGGAGATTTTACTCCAATTCAGGCCTGCAACTTTTACTTCGATTTCCATGCCCATGAGAGGATCCCGGTTGGTGATGACTAAAGAAGATAGTATAGGGAAGCGTTCACGGATTATTAGGCGAAGAACTGGTAAGTTAGTTTAAGGTCCTCATTTAAATTGTTGCTTTGCGTTTACTTCAATGCTTTTTAAGGCTTTGAAACAAAACCAATCATAACCATTGATAAAGCACATAAGAGGTGTTTCAGGGTTTGACCCATGGTAAAGTGCATGAAACAATCCATCCATGAATTCAAACCTAGAATTCGTTCAATGATAATACACGGATGATCAACATTGAGGCCCGACGACCATGAATATGTCTTTCATTATTACCCCAGTGATTATTTTATTTGCATCCATGCAAGTTCATGGTGAAGAGGTGAGGATCAGCACATCGTTTCCTGGTGGAAATGTTATTGTGGAAAAAATTGATGGCAGAACCATTCATCTGGGCACCGATCTGCGGGGCGGGCAACCTTGGTTCTATTGGTGTTTTGATGCCACGGTTGCGAACCCTGGGAAGGTTCTATTTGATCTAGGGAAGCCACAGAAAATTGGGGTGCGTGGCCCAGCAGTAAGTATCGATGAGGGAAAGTCTTGGAATTATCTCGGAACTGAAAATGTCGAAATGACACCCCAGGCAGAGCGCTTCACCTATGAATTCACCAAAGTTAACCAGCGGGTACGCTTTAGTGTTGCTATCCCTTATTTGCAGCATAATCTTGATGCTTTTATCACCAAGAATGCAGCCAATCCTTTTCTAGTAAAGAGTGAATTAACCAAGACCCGCAAGGGAACTTCTGTTGATCTGTTGAGAATAGGAAAACCCGGCCCGGATGTTTCCCCTATTTTAGTCACTGCTAGGCATCATGCCTGTGAATCAACAGCAAGTTATGTGCTTGAGGGTTTTTTGCAAGAGGCACTTTCCGAATCACTAGCAGGTAAAGAGTTCCGTAAACGCCATGTCTTATTTGCTGTGCCTATTGTAGACAAAGATGGTGTTGAAGCAGGCGATCCGGGCAAAAATCGTA
>JAPLNF010000069.1 GCA_026692965.1 Planctomycetota bacterium | reverse complement strand
TTTATCATCTAGGGTTTTTGAAAGGGAATACCAAGCGGGTAATAAACACACCACGAGAATGCAGGAAAGTATCTTAAAAGCTTGAGTTAAAGAATTTGTTTTAGCGGAAGAAGGAATGAATCTTGCGAGTGCAGAATAAATGAACGCCATCAACCCAAAGCAGGCGAATCCGAAATTTCCTGGAGGGTCCGGGTATAAGAAAGCAGCAACTGCGGAGATCGGAAAAACAGCGATGATAATTGCGCTGAAGCGATTGGTTTGCAGTTTATAGAGATACAAGAGAAGGCAGGCAAAGCCGATTTGAGCGATTGCGCCTCCTGGGCCGGGGCCCTCTGCTTGCGCCCAACCCATAGCCAGAGAACTCATCGCAGCAATCCATGCCCCTGCAATCCATCCCTTGCGTTCCAAACTATTTTCAAGATTCCAGCGTGCAAAGCCAGTGATTAAAACACCGACAAGAAGCATTACAAAAGCAGAGGGCGGTTCCACCACGATTTTAATTAGATCCAACGAAGCAAGTGTTCCAGTTGTGCTCAAAGTTCCATTGAGCAAATGCACTTGTACAGAGAAAGCGATAACCATTTGCAAGCTGGCAGCCAAAGGGCCAAATAAAGGCACTGCAGTTCTGGAAAATAAGACGAGCATTACAATGGCGATCCATAACGCTAGGATCATCGAAGAAACATCGGCGCATGCAAGAAATGGTGCAATGGTAATAGTTAAAATACCGAAGCCATGAAGCAGCGGCCCTGCCAATGAAAAAGCATCGTCTGATATCTCTGGTTTAGGAATTTGCAAAGCTAGAAATACAACACCAGCAAATATCAGAGGTATAGCAAGCGAAGAGATTGCAAAATCTGCACCCGATGCCAAAAGAAACCCTTGAGAAACAAACAGCGAAAACACAAGAAGGAGTGCAAAAAGAATGAGTTTTGCAGAGGTTGCTGGTTTTGCAATTCGAGACAAGCAAGCGCCAAACAGTGCCAATAGAATTGCCCCGCCTTGTGCAATTTTCATATCTAATGGCACATGCCATGAAGCAAGCAACATCGCAGCGCAAAAGATTAATATACCCAGAGTCAAAGGGCGTGGGATTCCCGCAAAAGCAATATCTTCAAACAGATCGGAAGTTGCTTTTTTGAACAGAATTGCAATGCCTGTAAGGGCGATAATCTGAACCGCTGCTGCAATCCAATAACTTGAGCCAGCAAGGCCTAGATTTGCCAGCACTAAAAGAGAAAGCACTCCGAGCAAAATACTGATGACCAGCATGCCCCTGCTGGTGGATTGTAATTTCCAATGATGCAAGGTGTATTGACCAGCAAAGAAAAGGAGCGCAGATATTCCAGCAAGCATTAAAAACGGGAAGTACGGGATTTGTTCAAGGCTATTCCATAATGTTGCAACCAAGGCGACCGACCCGCCAACAATTAATAACCCGCCCACTAACTCCCCAAGCAAGATATTGCGACTTTCAAGAAACAGGCTAAGCACTCCTGCCAAGGTTCTTTGCGGTTTTACAATAATAGGCTCTTCAGGATTTTTAGGAAAAGGAAGAACGGGCCTTTCCTCTTCAAGCTGAGTTTTAGATTCTATTGATTGCATTGGCAATGCAGGGGGAGTATTTTCATTTTCTATAACAGAAATTAATTGTGACAGATCTAAAGTTTCTGCAGGTTTGCTTGGCGGAATTGGAACTGGAACTGGGGTGATTTTTGCAAGGCGATTTTGCAACGCAATCACAACCGCAGCGCTCGCCTCTTTCGAAACTTCATCCCGAT
>JAPLNF010000068.1 GCA_026692965.1 Planctomycetota bacterium | reverse complement strand
TTGCGTAACCACGATCTATTTTCGAACCGCCACCACTGCGTACCCATAGGAACTTTCCCTTGGGATCAACCTTGGCGATAAAGAAATCCATGAGTTTGTTGCTGGTGAGCGTGAACTCGCCAAAAGTTGCGGTGCCTGTGAATTCGCCTGTAAGGTAGACATTGCCTTTGCCATCCACTGCTATGCCACGAGTTTTATCATGCAGTTTACCACCCGCCTGAATCACCCATTCAAATTGAGGTGGAGTCTCCTTTTCAGCAGCATGAAGAGTATTGCCCAATAATAGTCCAAGAATAACCAGCACATAATGTCTCATGAAAAATCCTCTTAATATTAGGTGTCTTATATTACTTTGCAAGCTTGCAGCAGAGTTTCCTGAACAGCAAAGTCGTGATCATAGGAAAAGTCGGAAGGCTTTTCCCCACGGATAATACGAACCATGTCTGCTGCATCTGCAACATAGCGGTTGAACCCTTGGAATTTAATTACTTGTGTGCCCTTCTTGTATTCACCCCGTGGTTTTGAGAGTGAATGCTTTACCGATGGATTATCCAAAGGTTCGATCTCGAATGTTCCTTCGCTGCCACATACCACAAGATGCCTTCTGCTGCCCCCTTCAACTTCCATCGCAGATGTTTTGACACTTGCAATTGCTTTCGGATAAGTGAGCACTGCAAGCATATTGTCCATCAAACCATCATCGATTGTTGAGGCATGTTGGTTGAATCCTTCCACTTTGGTTGGTTTGCCCAGAACGCCAATGACAAGATCAGTGATATGGCAACCAAGTTCAAACATGATGCCACCCTTGAACTTGGCAAGCTGTTTTCGTTCAGGAGGTGCAACTACTTTGCTCATGACGGTATGCACTTCGAAGATATCGCCCAACCAGCCTTTATTAAGGAAGTCACGAAGTAGAACAACAGCGGGATTGTAGCGATACATGAAGCCCATCTGGGTGAGAAGGTTTTGCTTTTTCGCATTATCAAGGATGCGTTTGTACTGTGTCAGGTTATCGCCTGCGGGTTTATCGATGTGAATATGCTTACCCGCAGTAATGCAAACCTCAGCAGTGTTTAATAGATCAGCAACCCGGGTTTCTACAAGCACTGCATCAAGATCTTTTATGTTCAAGAGTTCATCGCGTGTCATCCATTTCAAATCGCTATACACGGGTTGTGCCATTGCGCCTTTCTTAAGCGCTTCATCGGGTTCAACGATGCCAACCACTTCGTAATCTGGGGATGCCCGGTAGACAGAAAGCTTGCTAGCATGAGCATGGCCCACGCCTATCTGCCCAATCTTAATTCGCTTCTTAATCTGGCTCGCATCACTATTTTGATGAAGAGCAGTAGCGAGAAGGCCTGCTGCAGAATGTTTCAGCCATTGTCGCCTAAGCATGATCTTGCTCCATTGCTAAAGATTTTAATCGAGGGGTTTCTTTTCGAAATCGGAAGGATTAACCCAGCCTGCTTTCAATTTTTCACCTTTCATGTAGCGATCATAAAAGTTCACATTAGCCTTGTTGGAATGCAGGTATTCGTCAAAGAGATTGCCCTTACCCTCCATGCGCGGATCGCCTTCTGCTTTCAATTTCGCAAACATTTGGCTTTTAAGAGAGTCACAAAGCTCTACATTGGCAGGATTCAAAGCGAGATTATTTAGACAATCAGGGTCTTTCTCAAGGTTATAAAGTTCTGCACCGGGGCGCTTTGCAAAACACCAGTTCCAAAACTTATCTGTAGGGTTACTTCGGTGATCTTCCAAAATCAAACTCTTGGTGGGGCTTGCATCCACATTCAAATAACCTGTTTCCGGATTGCAGGCGGGCCAGCGCGAAGGTTCAAAGTTATGAAGATAGATCAAATTTGATTTGATGATCCCACGAATGGGGTAACCAACATCGCCCGGCCTGCCAATGTCGTGCCTTTCCATTCAAATAAGAACATGATCTCGAACCGGATTGATGGAACCAGATTTTGCAGAAGCAAATAAATCTTGAAGACTTAATCCCGGAGTTGGTGCCATCCCCGACTTCTTCCAATCAAGATTTGCAACACCAAGAAATGTGGGCGCTAGATCTATAAAACTCACATAATCATCCACCACTCTTCCCGGGTTGGTAATGCCTTTTTTCCACATAATCGCCAAGGGCACATGATTAGAATCCATGTAGGCACTGCCCTTGCAGCGAGGAAATGGCATACCGTGATCGGAGGTCACAACGATAAGGGTGTTGTGCAATAACCCTTGTTTTTCCAGTTCATCAAGCATCCTTCCCAAATGCTGATCAAAGTGTTCCACCTCGAATGCATAATCGAGCATATCATTTCGAACGGTATCATTATCGGGCCAATACCCTGGCACTTTAGGAATGTCGGAAAGTTTCTTGCCGCCCTTTGCAACGCCAGATCCAAATTCATAATCACGATGGGGCTCTAGCCCACCGTACCAGAAGGCCCAGGGTTTTTCCTTCGAAG
>JAPLNF010000067.1:9573-10803 GCA_026692965.1 Planctomycetota bacterium | reverse complement strand
GCAATTTGTAGAAAAGCATGGCGAAGTATGCCCTGCCAACTGGCAACCAGGCGAAGCCACCATGAAGCCCGACCCCAAGGGTTCCCAAGATTATTTCCAAAAGGTCAAGTAATCGCTTAATCGTTTTACCATGGGCATGAAGTTTACCCTTCGTGCCCATGTTTTTTAATTTTTACGGTGAGAGAATCATGGCAGCTCAAATCATCGACGGCAAAGCACTAAGCCTTATCATTCAAGCTGAACTGGCACTTGATGCCTCTGCTATGCTCAAGGAAACAGGCACAAAACCCGGCCTAGCTGCAGTACTCGTTGGCGACAACCCTGCAAGTCAGGTTTATGTAAGAAACAAACAAAAGGCCTGCGAGAAAGCTGGTTTTGAAAGCTGGCTCTACAAACTCGATGCTAATTCAACTCAAGAAGATCTTCTTAATCTTATATCAAAACTTAATCACGACCCCAAAGTTCATGGCATATTGGTGCAACTCCCCCTGCCTAAACATTTAAACACCGATCTCATCCTTGATGCAGTAACCGCGCTCAAAGATGTGGACGGTTTTGGCCCAGAAAACCTTGGCCTTCTAACTTCAGGCAGACCACGACTTCTTCCCTGCACTCCCCATGGCGTTCTTGTTATGTTGCAGCGCTACAACATCCCCGTCGCAGGCAAACATGTTGTTGTTCTTGGTAGAAGTACCATCGTGGGCAAACCCATGGGCCTTATTCTTTTGCAAAATGGCATCGATGCAACGGTTACCATCTGCCATAGCAAAACCGCAAACCTTAAAGAGATTACCAGGCAGGCGGATATCCTTGTGGCTGCAATTGGCAGGCCTTGCTTTGTGACCGCAGACATGGTGAAACCGGGTGCTGTGGTGATTGATGTAGGAATCAACAGGCTGGACGATGGCAAACTGGTAGGCGATGTTGATTACGATAAGGTTTTGCCTTTATGCGGTGCAATTACCCCAGTGCCAGGCGGCGTTGGCCCCATGACTATCACCATGCTTCTTCATAACACATTACTAGCAGCCAAGTTACAGTCAAATTCTTAATTGACTGGGGAACTTATAATCTGCCGAAGAGCGCTAGCGCTTTTCCTACCTTTTTGTTTACAATCTCTCATTGCTAAACCAACGGATCAAACGTTAATCGTTGATCCAACAGCAAGGGAAATAAAAGCATGATGATTCACTCCCCTTATATTCTGTTTTTAATGCAATGGTTAATGAC
>JAPLNF010000067.1:1138-9538 GCA_026692965.1 Planctomycetota bacterium | reverse complement strand
ATTGTTAACGACAACTTCGATGCAGCTTCAGCTAGAAGATGCACCCAAGAAAGTCGGACCTCTTCCCAAACTTACCAGCGACAGCAAACGCGAAGAAGCCATCAAGCTTTATGGCTCTGGGTTGCTTTATGAAAAAGAAAATCGCCTGCTCGATGCCTTGAGGTCTTTCGAAAAAGCAATGGAATTAGACCCGGGTGCCCTTTCTCCCAGAAAAGCTCTCATCCCCATTTACATGTCCTTAGATCGTATTGAAGATGCTTTGGTTCAGTGCAGATATGTTTTAGAGCGTGATGATTCAAGCTTGGAAACCTTCGCACTCTATGCCAAGCAACTTGCAGCACTCGGAAAAATCGAAGAAGTCACCGAGATTCTTGAAAAGCTTTTGACGAACCCAGCATCGAAAGATAAACCTGAATTGCGACTGCAAGTGCTGAGAGAACTTTCACTGCGTTACGAACAAGCTAGCAATTGGGAAAAATCTGAAGAGAAAAGCAAAGGTGTCGCAGACATTCTTGAAATGCCCTCTGCGGAAGAAGTGCTCGAACTTACTGAAGATTCGTATCGAAAACTGAAAGCAGAAAATTACGAGATGCTGGGCAGGTTGGCCCTGAAGCGCAAAGATACCAAAACAGCCATCGAATATTATTTAAAAGCTCAGAAGCTCGACATTGTACGATCAGGGAGGTTAGGATTAAACCTCGCCCAAGTTTATGCAAGCGAAGGAAAAAATGAAGAAGCGCTGCTTCGCATTGATGAGTTTTTACAAACCCAACCCTTAGGCACAGAGGCCTACGAATTAAAAATCTCTCTTCAAAAGAAGATGGGGAAAAATAAAGATGTCGTTCCGGAAATTGAACTCGCATCCAGCAGAGATAATCATAACAATTCCTTGAAACTAATCCTCGCACGTGAACTGCGAATCAATGGTCAGGTTCCCCGCGCAGAAGCTATTTACGAAGAAATTGCCAATCAAGCTCCATCAACCGAAGTGTATCACGCCTTGTTTGATCTATACCGCGAAAACAAGGAATCAGGGGCTTCTCGCGCTTTAGCGAGGCTTGAATCTTCCATCCAAGCAGTTTCGCGTAAAGGTGGTATTCCACCCGACCCTTCCCAAGCCATGCAAGTCAAAGCCATGCTCCTTGCTCTAAAAAAAGACCCCGAGATGCTTCGGAAAATTTTAGATCAAGCCTACAATCAACTTGTCAAAGGTGGCAAAATTGGATTGGAAACCAAAGTTGCATTAGGCACACTCGCTTCCCGAGCATCTGAACTAAAAGCAGGCGAAAAACTCCTACTCGTTTCCCTTTCCGAATCCACACCCAACTCCGCAACAGAATCCGAAGTCTATTCCGGGTTGCTCAGAATCTACCGCATGGCTCACAAGTATCAGGAAATCATCACCATTTGCAAAGAGGGCCTCGATAAAGCCAAAAATACCAGCAGAGTACTTTTTCATGTAGAGATGGCGGGTGCCTATACCCACCTCGAAAAAGATGTCGAAGCCCTCGCTGCAATTGATCTCGCAATCAATGAATCGCAGGATCGGGAAAAGCTATTTTCCAAGCGCTACCGTGCCAGCCTGCTCGCACAAATGGGAAGGCATCAGGATGCTGAAAAAGAAGCCCTCACCCTCTTGCGTGATTACGACCAACCAAACGAAGTGCGCGATATTCGCTACACCCTCAGCTCCATTTATTCAGGCATGAAGAATCATGAAAAGTCTGAGGCGCTGTTGAAACAAATACTTGAAGCGGATCCTTCAGATGCTACTGCAAATAACGATCTTGGCTACCAATGGGCGGATCGTTCCCATAATTTGGCAGAAGCAGAAAAATTAATTCTCAAGGCTCTCGACCTCGACCAGAAATTACGCGACACCAGCAACAGGCTGACCTTTGAAGCAGAGAATGCCGCTTATATTGATAGCCTTGGTTGGGTTATGTTTCGCCAAGGGAAATTGAAAGAAGCACGCCAAGAGCTTGAAAAAGCCTCTAATCTTCCTGAAGGATCGGATGATCCTGTGGTCTGGGATCATCTGGGAGATGTATATTTCAGCCTTAAAGAAAAACAAAAGAGTCATGAATCCTACCTAAAAGCGATAAACCTTTATCAGGTAGTTCGCACCCGCAGAGATGCAGAGCGGGTTAAAGATATAAAACAAAAGATTGAATTACTGGAACTCGAGCCTTCTAAGAAGTAGAATAACAACTTGTTGTTTTACTTAAGGCTGCGCTTGAAATAGCGCGTGTAAGGAGGTCGAGGCAATGTCAGGCCACTCCCATTGGGCAAATATTAAGCACTATAAAGGTGCAGCAGATGCTAAACGAGGCAAAGTATGGAGCAAGCTTAGTCGATTAATTATCATTGCATCTAAAGCAGGCGGTGGCGACCCCATAACAAATCTCAAATTACGCTACGCAATCGATAAAGCCCGCGCAATAAGTATGCCCAAAGATAACATCGAACGGGCTATCCGCAGAGGTACGGGCGAAGCAGAAGGTATCACCTTTGAAGAATTGGTTTACGAAGGATTTGGCTCGGGTGGCACCGCCATCGTGGTTGATCTTCTCACCGATAATCGAAACCGCAGCAATGGCGAAATCCGAAAGATTTTTGAAAAAGGCGGAGGCAACATGGGTGCGCCAGGGTGCGCTGCTCATTTCTTCGATCGCAAAGGTGTATTTGTCATCCTTGCAAAAGGGATTGATGAAGATAGCCTGATGTCGCTTGTGCTCGATGCGGGCGCAGATGATATGCAAAACGAACGAGGTAGATTCACCGTCACTTGCGACCCAGCTAGCTTTCAAAAAGTGCAGGAAGCACTTGCAAAAAAAAATATCGCCACCGAAACTGCGGAAATCACCATGGTCGCTAAAATGAATGTCGATGTGGACGCAGAAACCGCCAGAAAAATCACCAAGCTTCTCCTAAACCTAGATGATCATGATGATGTGCAGAATGTTCACTGCAATGTGCACATGTCTACAGAAGTTTTGGCAGAACTCGAAAACGAGTAATCCGCTATCACCCAATAAAAAAGGATCGGGCCTAATTTCGGCTCGATCCTTTTTCTTTTAAACTAATCTTTAGCTGATGATATCGTGAACCACATTACCGTGCACATCAGTCAGGCGGAAATCACGCCCATCCAACTTAAAGGTAAGTTTCTGATGATCCAGCCCAAGTAAATGGAGCATCGTTGCATGAAGATCATGCATGTGAACACAGCCATCAATTGCATTGAAACCAAAGTCATCGGTTTTGCCATGCGTGTATCCTGCCTTCACCCCGCCGCCAGCAAGCCATACCGTAAAGCCATTGGGATTATGATCACGCCCTGTGCCATTGCGTTCGGAATAAGGGGTTCTGCCAAACTCGCCACCAAACCAAACCAGAGTATCTTCGAGCAACCCTCGTTTTTTAAGATCACCCAAAAGAGCAGCAATCGGCTTATCAACCGCTTTGGCATGATCAGCATGCTTGGGAAGATTGGAATGCTGATCCCAAGCTGGGTTATTAGTATTATCGCCGTAATTAACTTGAATATAGCGGACATCCGCTTCCGCAAGCCTTCGAGCCATCAAACAAAGCCTGCCGTAGTTATCCGTCGTAGCATCCCCAATACCATAATCATCAAGGGTGGACTTTGTTTCGCGGGAAAGATCTAAAACCTCTGGAGCAAAGTTTTGCATTCTCCAACCAAGCTCGAAAGAATTCAGTGTGGCTTCGTAATCTTTATCCGCCTGACTTTTAACAGACTGCTCTGCATTAAGGGAACGAAGGAAATCAAGGTACTTTCCTTGATCCTCTATTTTCATGGAAGGATGATAAAGATTCTTAATGGTAGCATCCTTGGCGGTGATACCCGCACGACCCACAGCAGTGCCCTGAAAAACCGTGGGTAAAAAAGCATTGCTAAAATTCCTAGGCCCACCATTACCCATCGAAGGGCACAAAGTCACAAAGCCTGGAAGGTTTTTATTTTCGCTCCCCAAACCATAATTGACCCAACTACCCATCGAAGGGCGAATCAAATTAATCGAACCTGTATGCATGAATAAAGTTGCAGGGCCATGGGCAACCCCTTCGGTTCGCATTCCATGCAACATGCAAAGATCATCAATATGGGTTGCAACATTTGGAAAAAGATCTGAGACATGGCGGCCCGTTTCGCCATACTTATTAAACTTCCACAATGATTTCATCACCCGATGCTTGATGACAGTTCCTGTTTTGGCAAGCACTCGTGCATCGCGGAATTCTTCCATATCCCCATCGCGTTTTTCAAGCAATGGTTTGTAATCGAACGAATCAACCTGACTAGGGCCGCCCTGCATAAACAAGAAGATAATACGCTTGGCCTTAGGGGTATGATGAGGTTGCTTGGGGGCTAAAGGATCCGTACTCGCTTGAGTAGCAGCCTTGGCTTGGGTACCAGCAAGGCCCAACAATGCTAGGTTTCCGAAACCACAGGAGGTTGTTTCCAGAAATTTTCTTCGATTAAACATTTGGAAGTTCCTAAATACTTTAAAGCTACCCAGCAATAGCATGACTAATCTTAATGTAAATATCTAAAATCCAGAGTGCTAAACATGGCCTGAAAGACCAAAGGCCATGCCTGAGCTTTCTCTTTTTCGGATTTTTCCTGCAAAAACGACAGAACTTTAGCTTGTTCTGCGGGGCTTGGCGCCCTTCCCAACACTTGAAAATAAACACTCTCGATTTTTTGTGTTTCAGAAAGCTTACTCTCCTTGATTAAATGCAAAGCAGCTTCTCCCGATTTTTCAATGATGAAAGGATTGTTCATCAAATACAAAGCTTGGGGCGCAATGGTACTTACATTACGCTTTCCAACAACCAAGTTAGGATCGGGAAAATCAAAAACCTCAAAAATCTCGGGTAGATTGTTTCGGAAAATTGGGGTGTAAACGCTGCGCCTGTAATCTGTAAACTTATACCCGTATTCACTACTGGTGCCTGGGTTTATCGTCGAGCCACCCATCGCAAAATCCAACTTGCCTGACACCATCAAAATTGCATCGCGGATGGATTCAACTTCCAGCCTTTTGCGATTCATATGGCTGAAGGCTTTATTCTCGGGATCTTTCTGCTGCGCCAAAGTGCTTTCTTCAGATGATTGCCTGTAGGTGTGGGAAGTAACAATCTTGCGGACTAATTTTTTCGTCGACCAATTATCCTTGATGAATCCCGCTGCGAGAAAGTCTAGAAGTTCGGGATGGGTAGGCGCTTCACCCGTGGTGCCAAAGTTATCGGTGGTGCGAACCAACCCAGAACCAAGCAACCAACTCCAAACTCTGTTTGCATAAACTCGGGCAGTCAAGGGGTTAGAATCATCACCGAGCCAAAGGCCAAATTCTATTCGACCACTTGCGTTATCGGGAATTTTAGGAGCACTATTAACCTTTACTGCAGATAGAAACCCGCGTGGAACCAAGGCGCCTGGCGTATGCACATTTCCGCGAATACAAATGTTAACGCCTGCTGGTTTTTTCTCATCTTCAACAGACATTGCAACCGGCCTCACAGGCCCTTTAGCTTTCAATTCCTTTAACTCAGTTTCCATTTTCTTGAGTTCTTTTGCATCGACTGATTCGCCCTTCGCAGGGGTTTTTACAATTTTTTCAGTTTCCCCTACAGGTAGGAATTGCAACGCATCAACAGTCACATGCCCCATGGTATCCATGTTGGAAATAAGAACAAAGTTTTGCCCGGAGTTTTCAAATCTGAACTGCCCAAGACTAACGAATCTCGCATCGATAGGCGGGTTCTTCTGCATGTTAACATGCACTACCGTTTCGCCATCCCCGTGAAAAATGGTAACAGGAACATCATTAGCCCTTGTAGGCCCAGCTTGATAAGCAAGCAACACTTCGTACTTGCCCGCCTTGGAAAATTCTGGAGTGAAACTAAGAGTTAGTTCTCCCTTGTTTTTGTTTTCATCATGCAGGTAACCCGTACCAATAAAGAAATTACTGAACCTAGAAGCAGTCCATGCCCCTACTTTCTTGGCCTTGGTATCATCAATCACGATGCCATCAAGATCTTTCGGGTCGATGATCTTTTTTACTGCATCAACCTTGGTGGTGGTTTTCTTGAGTTCCTTGATTTTATTATCTAGAATTGCAACCTTAGCATCGTGCTCCTTGATTTTTTTCTCAGTTTCAGCATCCACAGGAAGCTTGCGATCAATCCATCTCGAAACATTATCGTGAATCAAAGTCTTGGTGCTTTTGAATATACCTGCAAGGGCGTAATAATCATGGGTTGGAATGGGATCAAACTTATGATCATGGCACCGTGCACAACCAATGGTCATCCCCAAAACAGCTTTGCCCAGCGTGTCAAGTTGTTCATCAATTACATCCATCTCCAGAATTTTTTTATCTTGTCTTTCGAAGTTGGTGGGGCCCAATGCAAGGAAGGATGTCGCAATAATGTTATCCGCCTGCTCTCGATTATCCTTGGCAGGAAGAAGATCTCCTGCTATTTGCTCAAGTAAAAAACGATTGAAGGATTTATCGCTATTAAACGCTTGAATGACATAATCACGGTAACGCCAAGAATCTGGAAATAACGCAGTACGCCCTCCGCCACTCGATTCAGAAAATCGTGCAATATCAAGCCAATGTCTGCCCCATTTTTCGCCAAAGTGCTGCGACTTAAGAAGATTATCCACCAACTTTTCATATGCATCCTTGCTGCTATCAGAAAGAAAAGCTTTCACTTGATCAGGGGTAGGGGGTAAACCAATCAGATCAAAATACAATCTTCGAACCAAAATTGCTTTCGAAGCTTCGGGTGAAGGGGTCAGGTGATCTTTCTCTAAACGAGAAAGAATGAAATTATCAATTTCGTTGCGGCTAAGATTATTTGTCACGGCAGGAACTTTTACATTGGCAATGGGAGCAAACGACCACCAGTTTTCCCCCTTCAAGGGCTTCTTCTCATTCTTTGCAATGTCAGCATTTTTTTTAGTTCTAGGATCTGGAGCACCCATTTTCACCCACTGGGTCAAATCTGCAATTAACTCTGCAGATAATTTCCCTTTAGGGGGCATCTTCAAATCACCATCGTATAGAATTGCTTTTACTAATAAGCTTAATTCAGGTTTCCCAGGAACAACCGAAGGCCCGGTTTCCCCACCGCGCGCAACGCCTTCCTTACTATCCAAGGCCAAGCCACCTTTAGTTTTTTTATCAACTTCACTATGGCACTTGATGCAATTCTCAACTAACGCAGGTCGTATTTTCTTTTCGAAGAACTCCAAATCTCGTGCATCTTCTGCCTTTAGATTTTGAAAGGCGAAAGCGAAAGCACCCAGAGCCAAAACTCCAATGCGCCAGGATATTTTAAGCGAATAATTATTCATAATAATAAGCAAAAAAGGCAGGTGAAATCTCAAACACTTACTCTATTTTGCTTCAAATTCGACACTTATTCAAGATAGAAACCCCTGTAACTCATGCTTTTTGATAAGTTACAAAGGCATATCCCGCCCCTTGCGAGTAACCTAATCGTTAAGCTTTGCCTGCTTTTTCCACTTCAATAAGGGCAGCAAGGAAATGCACAGGGTCGTCTTGCGCCTGAGCGGCGTGCTTCATTGGCTTGAAATTGCCTGCTTTAATGCACATTCCATAAAGTCCGGAAGCATTCAAGGTTCTACCTGCAAGTTCTAAAGCCTCTTCAGATTTTCCCAATTTTTCCAACAATTGCAAAAGAACCTCTGCAGGATAGCTGCTTCCATCCGGTTCGTTTTCCTTTACAATCTTTCTGAAAAAATCCAAGTTTTTCTCTACATCGCGACCTGCGTTAATTTCCAAGTACTTCCCATAAGACTCATAAAGATTTTCAAAAGGCGGTTCGCTTTTTCCCAAGAACCTTGATGAAAGGTTTTTCCCGTACTCACATAACTCCAACGCCATCTCCAACTCTTTACATGCAGGCAAATGAATACTCATCTGTACCGCAGAACTCAAATGCGAAAGATCGATATGGTAATTATCCTCTTCAAACAACCAAGGGCGGTTTGCAATTAGCTTTTTAATTTCCCCTGCTTCTCCAACTGAAATTTTTTCAACAGCAGAACTATTCCCATCATGCTTTTCAATTTCATTTCTCAGCCTGATTGCTAATTCTACATACAACGCCCGAATAAGTTTTTGCATGCAATATTCCCTTACCGCAGGCATCTGGGAAAAATCCTGACTCGTCAAAGTAGTAATAGCATTGCAAAGACCATAACGTTCGAGAATCCAATCAAAACCTAGGGGCATGTTCAAACCTTCATAAAACGCAAGCCTGATCGGCACTTCCATTTCATCTTCAGGTTTGGGTTCCATTCCATCAATCACAGCTTTGATGGGTTCGGTCTCGCCA
>JAPLNF010000067.1:0-1133 GCA_026692965.1 Planctomycetota bacterium | reverse complement strand
TCTCGCCAATCATTCGATAAAAATTCCACGCCTGCTCGAGATTGTTTTCCTTAAGGAAACGCTCTGCAACGTTTCTCGCGGAAAGCCTGATGTTGTCTTCAAATTTTTCCTGTATATCAACAGGGATTTCATTGGAAGGCGCAGTAGGAATAACATTCAATCCAAGCTCAAGCCGACTTTTAACCAATAAGGTATAAAAAAGTTTATTGTAATCCTTGCGAGCAATCATTTGCTCTGCCAAGTGATCAATCGCTTTTTTTACACCCTGAGTTTTGACCAACTCTTCAAGTTCACTAAAAATCACATCAGCCATATTATCTCCGAGTAAAGAACCAATATTATTTCAAAAGCTTAAGGTTCACCCACAACAACGCGAACCTGATAAAATTTATTACCCACCCCTTCAAACGATCTACGCAAATTGAAAACCAACACAACCTGAGAAAAAGAGCCTTCTGGTTGGGCTTTAACTTTGAATTCAAATTGTTGAACCGTTCCAGCACCTGGTCTGGGCTGCACTGGCGTTAAGGTTTTCGTTTGTTGAAAACTCAATGGCCCATGATTAGGCCCTAATAATTCCCATTGATAGCCCGTTCCCAAACTTAAAGGCAGTTCTATTTTCAAGATGCTTCCAGACTTTAATTCTACCTTAGTAGCCTCGAATACCTCGATCATTTGGTCGTTTTTTACAGGTTTGAAATCAGCAGATTTTAAAGTAGTCTCCGCTCCTGCAAGCATCGAAGCAGCTATTAAAATTAAAAGTAGATTCATTTTTCCGAAACCCCAACCTGTTATACTCGAAAAAGGCATGATATTAGATTACGATTAAGGTAATCGAATCATGAGTAGCATGAAATATAATTCCATCGAATCGCAGGAGACTCTTTGTGCAAGTTAGCCCGCTAAAGTTTTGGATTTTAAAGGCCTTAGTGCTTTTAGCTAGCCTTTTATTATCTCAAGGCGTACTTATAGCTGGCGTCTATTATTCACAAGAATCGTATAACGAACTGCCCTCGCAATGGCGGGGCCTCTTGATGGATCAAAGGCAACTCAGGCAGTTGGCGGTTGAACCAAAACTTAAGCAAATCTCATCCGAGTTTCGAAAGAAATACCTTCAGGATTTATCCCGCCTA
>JAPLNF010000066.1 GCA_026692965.1 Planctomycetota bacterium | reverse complement strand
CTGTGAAGAATTGCAGCAACAACTTTGCCCTTTAGAGAACTCTGGGCTAAGTTCGCCCCGCCAATTTGATTACCCAACCGAATCCCTTCAGTTGTTATTTCTAAATTAAAAGTTGAAGAAGAAGGGATGGGAGAAGTAACACTTTTGCTTTTTGCAATTGTTGGCTTAGTTGCTTTTCCCCAGAGATTTTCCATAAGGGCGAACCCTGCCTTATCGTGCTTCTTCAAATCTTCCCTCGTATGGGGAAAATAATCGATTCGATTCAAATAGGCGCAGCTCATCTCTGCGAAATATTCATGTTCATTGGTTGCAGCATAAGAAGTTCGATCGTAAAGGTTTCTTTCCATCGCTAGCTTGTAAGTCTGCTTGACCGTAGGGTTTTCATAACCAATAAGTTGAAAGTGAACTGCATGAGCCATCTCATGAAGCAAAACACAACGCTTAGTATCAAACTCGGGTTGATGCTCTTTCGTCAGGGATTTCATACGCAAAACAACAACAGAATTAGCTTTAAGTGGTTGGGTACCTTCTCGGAGTAACTGCCTTTGAGTGCCGCCATAAAACACAGCAAGTGCATTCCCCTGTCTGCCATTGCTCATTGTGAGTTGTTCATCCCATTCGACCCAGATAAGGATATTTCTAAGGAGTGCAAGAGGCTTGGGGGCAAGAACTGCAGAGATCATTTTAAGTTCCATGTCAAGAACTTCGAGCGGTTTGACTTTGAACATTTCAGAATTTTTAGGGTCAAGAACCTTTTCATGGACAAGAAGAGTAAAGCCATCAATCATCATTGTTTTATAACCAGGAATAGAATCTGGTTTAATCACCGCCTTTTTAGTTACAGTCGTCTGCGCGCTAAGGTCAAACGAAAACAGCACTAATGAAAACACAATGACAAACAAAGAAAATGGTTTTTGCATAACAAACTCTTGGGCTAAACAAATATCGATCCCGTTCATGGTAGACTAATACTCTTCAAGAGTGAAGGAATTATTGCAACACATTGGATCGGGGTGAAATGAAAAAGGATGCCCATGAGTAACATGAGCATCCTAGAATTGGTTCAACTTTAAAGCAAAGGTTTATTTCTTTGCTGGGGCAACAGGCTCTCGGCTATAACCTTCCCACATGGGATCATTGCTGACTTTCCAGACTTTGCCATTATGCATGAACAGTTTCTGGGTTTCTTCCTTATTGAAAGGTCGAGCCCCAACTCTGCCAAACACAGAAAGCTGATTACCACTCTCATCAACCGCCCTGTCACGATCCATGCCCTTGCTGACGCAAAGAGCGTGCCCGCCAATGGGTAACTTGAAGGTTGCGATCAATTCTGGAGTAGGTTTCGGACTGAACCCACCACTGCCAGGCGAATCAGGCGTGGTAAGCTGCAAGATACGCATGCCGTTTTTACCATCAGCGATATAAGCAAATTCGCTAGTGTATGTGATGCCAAGTTTAACGTCATGGGCATCATTGATTTCGCCATTGGCATTAAAGACTTGATCCACCTTGGGTTTCTCAGGGTTTTGGATATCAAGGATAACCAAGCCAAGTTTGCCTGCAGCGAGGTAGGCATAAGTTCGGGCAAGGTAAATGCTATGCACATCAGGAATGTTAATTTGACTGATGGGTTTAGGCTTGGCAAGGTCTGTAACATCCAGAACTTTTACGCCTTCTTCATCAGCGACAAAAGCGTAACGGAACTGAACTGCAACAGCTTTGGGCTTCTTGAGCCATTTGTTATCAATCACGCTGGTGATGACCGGCTTGGTTGAATCTTCGCATGAAATAACAACCAGGCCTTTATCACAAGTGACATAAACATAATTGCCAACGGTGATCACATGGCTTGCCCCTGCAAGAATGTTATCTGGGTTGAATGTCCAGGCGCGTTTTACAAAGTTGTTAAGCGGATCGCCATCAAGCAGAGTACCTGCGCCCACTGCTACCAAGCCTTCATACCTATCAGTAAAGAAGATAAGGCCATAGATGCCTGCAACGCGGGGCTCATCATTTTCAGGGAAGTGCTTGCGTGTAGGATCTGGTGCGATGGTTGAAGGTGCAGCAACACAAGTTGCGTACTTACTGCGAATGTAAAACTTCTGACCCAGCGGGGAAACAGGAGCGGTGGACATTCGCTCGGAGAAGCCCTTGTGGTCGATGAAAGCAATATCGAAGATGCGGAAACCAGCTTCGCCACATGCAGCATAAAGATATTCGCCACGATGCTGAACGCTTTGGATCTCTGACTTCATGAATGGATGAAGCAGAGGATCACTAATATCGCGGCCTACATGTTCGTGGGCTCGTTTAAGCATGCTCTTATTTTTGCCCACATGTTCTTTAAAGAAGTCTGGGTAGGCAAGCCTATGCAGATAACTGCCAATCACCGCCTGTGGTTCATCTCTTTCTGTAGAGACAATGCTCCATAAGCCGTGAGCACCTGCACCAACCCATGCATAACGCCCGATGAAGTTCAGGTAATTAGTACCCTGCATCGAAAGTTGGGTGATCAGCGCATTGTTATTATCATCCTTGGAAAGATGACAATCAGCGCATTGCTTGGTGGCTTTACCGCTAAAGGTGTGTGGCACATTGGTACTGAAAGCAATACCGCTTAAACCCTCTGCGGAATGGGTCTGCTGTTGTTGATAAATAACTTCACGATTCTGATTGTAGCTGGTCACATGGATGGCACAAGAAGATCGGGAAGGATTAACCTTGTTGTTGGTAACAGAACCATCGCGTGCCAACATGAAAACATCATCGCGAAGTGTCTGCCAATTATAGGAACTATAATTCCTAGTGACATCGCCCTCGGCGTGAAGCTGAGGCATCTTGCTGTTTGCCTTCTGGGGGATATGGCAGCCATAGCAACTTGGGTTCCAAGAAGAATGGCACGAGATACAAGACATATTTTTATTGGAATGTGCACAACCCGAATCATCATGGGCATCCACACCTTTGACATTACCCCAAACGATTTTATCACCCTCGTAACGAACCGTTTTTGCGATAGCAGACTTGGCGTTGAAGTGTTCGCTTTGTGGGTTGATGGTGTCTCGAGTCTGAACAATTTCCCAGATAAGATCTTTTTCAACCATGCTGCGCTGATAAAGCTTTTCGCCTCTTCGTTCAAACCTTGGTTTGCCTGAAGGCGTTCGCAACGAGGTGAGATCTCTACCATAAAGCGGGTTTTTCGTATCTTCGGGCTTCACATCAGGGTTAGAAGTGTAAGAAGCAGGGCCCGAGGTTCGAAGCTTTGCAATGTCGGTAGATGAACCATGACAGTCAATGCAAGCGATTTCAATTGCGCCACGCACTTCCATCTGCAATCTGTTGTTGCCATGCATATCTTGAATGAAATGGCAATCGACGCAATGCATACCCTTTTCGACATGGATATCGACAAGATGCATGGGGATGCCAGCACGTTCATGGGCTTCAAAGTTTTTTACTTCAGCGGGGCTGATCGGTTTTTTAGCAGGGTCGGTCGGTTCTTTGAAACGGCTATGCAGTTCTTTGACGATATCGACGCCTTTTTTCATGTTGGCAGATGAAAGGTCTTTGACTGGGTCGCCATTGTAATCAAGAATGTTGCCTTTTTGATCTCTTCGGAAAACAGCCCTGAAGACCCAACCATGACTATGGAAGTCACCAAACTGGCTATGTTTGGTTTCGGTATTGAGGTCGGTCACATTATTAAGAAAATCAGGATCGGACCAGTTGCCTCTTGCGGAAGCTTCCTCGGGGTTGGCCATCTGCGCACGAATGAATTCTTCGCTGCTGGGATAACGTTGTTTTTTTGGATACATCAACTCTGCATCCGATTCCAAATCCCACCACATATAACCGATAAAACTATTCATAACCGTAGTACCAGGATGCACATGACAAGTCATGCACTGGCTGGTTGGTATGGAATTACCCTTGGCAAAACGATGTTGAATGGGGTGACCGGATTCATTCTTAGGAATGGTCGGGTCAGGTTTGATATCATCAAATTCTTTGTCGGTTGCTAGGCCCTTGTTCCCAAATTTGGCATATGGGCCAGAGTGTAGTGAGGAACGATCATTGGCATAAATCACATGGCAACCGGTACAGCCACTATTGCGGTAATCGCCTGCTTGTTCGTTGGTGCCCGAGAAATTAAGTGTCGGATCAAAAAGGCGGGTTTTGGTAAGGCTCACAAAAACAGGGTCAGTACGATTTTCCGTACCCAGACCACGATTACTTAAACGGGAAAGAAATGGTCTACCTGTATCTTCAAAAATATTTGGAAGCCCAACTTCGGTTCGGACTTTGCCCCCTCGTTCGAATATACGAAGAATATTTCCTGGCTGGGTCATTTCATATCTTGCCAACGGATCAAGGTACGGAATTACCCCCCGAGTTTTTTCGAAGTCGGTAGGTGGCGGGTTGGATTGAATGCGCAATGGCGTGCCATTCATGCTGTAAAGCTCGCCATGACGGGGCACTTTGTAAGGAATCGAACCGTTGTTATAAAGTGCAGCACCCCAAAGCATACAACCATGGCTCATCATGCTTTTTCGAACTTGGGTGACAATATTGGAATGGCAATTCACGGTACCACAACTGATATGGCTAATACGGGAATCACCTGGGTTCACAAAGCGGATGTAATCTGGGGATTCTTGATTCAGAAGGGTGTAACTGCGAACAGGGTTGGCAGAGTTACGCCAAGCACCGGGTTTTTTAGCAGGTGGGGCCGCAGGGCAACTGCGAGGAGTGTTAGCGGGCCTTTCGGGATAGCCGGGGCCATCTACATTCCGGGTGAAATTCGGATTCCCACCATGGCAGTCTGTACAACCAATTCTCACTGTTGTCTTGCAATGCGGATCCTTAGAATTTTCATGACACGAAATACAATTGGCAGACTTAGCTTTTATTTCTTCATCAGATTGCTTATTAAGATCCAAGCCTTCCAACTCAGGAGGCAAAGGAAAAGGAACATTAGAAGGCGCAACAATTGCAACAGTGGGTGGCGCAGCGGCTAGGGGCATCGAGCTTTTGAATAAGCCCCCAAAACCGTAAAATACTCCCAGCGAAAGAGCCAGAAACACTAGACTGTTGATCAACTTTTCACGAGAAACATTCAAAAGCATGGCCATTGCGCCTCCTGCACTTAAGCCACGAAAAAACCCATACGCAAGATTGCGCATGGGTATAAATTAAGCTTTTTAACTAATTTAGGTCAAGAGAGGTAAAGTCTTAATGCTCCAACGTTTATAAGCAACTAGTAGGTTAGGGTAAGTTGGGCAAATCCGGCCACAAGGGGATCCACTGTTCCGAACGGGTTATTATATAAGGCCTTAAATGCTGAACCTGGAACCAGGGTAGAAACACCCACCGTCATAATTGCATTGTTATTAAGAAAAGGTCTGTACTCAAAACCCGAGCTTAAATCGGTACCAAGGAAATTATTGATGCCGCCCGCAAAAACATATTGCTCGATCACAGCACTACTTTCCAACCACAAGAAATTACAGTTGTTGATCATTTTCAATTTCGGATTGATATCTAAATCAAATCCTAAATTATAAAGAAGCAAACCAGGGTTCACATAATTCGCCTGACCCTGGATTCTACTGCTGCGTAGATCGGGAACAAGACTACCGCCATTGGTTAGATTTACCCCAAACAACTTAACCGATTGCCTTTGCCAGTAACTAAATGGCCCGCCTGCAAAATTACTATTTTCAAAGATGGTATCAAAACCAGAAGCATGGCTGTTGGTTATATCTCGATCGCCTGAAGACCAGAAAAAAGAAGTACGAAACCTTGCATAATCTCGGTCATAGGAAAGTTCACAAGCAGCCATCGCTGCGCGAATATCCTGCGCCTGCCCTGCAAGAGGATTATAAGCATCATAACCCATTACATAATACATCTGATGCGAAACATTAAAACGCTCGATATGGCCATCTCCGGCCCAACCAAAGTAAACAGCATCGATGTTATGGGGTGTAAAAACACCCACGGGATCTGGGCGAATAAGAAAACTGTTCCGATCAAAAAGAAGTTCTGCTGAATCATGATAATAATTGGTGCTTACTTGAGCAGTATAACCTGGCCAGATAAAATCTTGCCTGTAGTAGTTAGCAAAAATGAGGTTAGTCCCACGATCTCGGAAAGTATTTAAACCGCTATTGGTATCTTTTTCAGCTTGGCGGAAATACGCTATATTAAACTGATCGCGGTTGTCGTTTCGTGTACCGAATATACGCACTGCCCGGTTGATATCATTGAATAAAAACCCGCGAAAGTCGGCATTAAATGGCTGAGAACCAACTCTTGCAGACATGAAGTCATAGTAAGCACTGAGATCCACCAACTTGGATTCTGCAAAATATTCTTCAATGGCAAGGTAATCCCGATCACGCTGCGTTCTTTTCAAAACATTAGGATTCACCACCGCTAATTCATTAACATTCAAAGTGTTTACATTTAAAATGGGAGTGACCTTTAGGCGCCAATCCACAGGCTTATATGCAGCATCCCCATGAAACAAGTCAAAAGAGAAAGACATAAAGGTCAAGTTGGCAAGTTGATTGGGATTACCAAAGAACTGTTCTTCAAAAGGTCTAGCGGTACTTTCAAACGGGGTTGTCCCAATCGGGCTCTGAATCGCCTGAGTGATCTGTGTCACTGAGCCTGTAAAGTTGAAAAAGGTATGCTGACCATAAACTGGATAGTCACCCTTAAGAACATTTTGATTGTACGGATCCCACCAATGACCAAGCTGAAAGGGGTAGTCCTTAACAGGCGGGTGGCCCAAACCATATCGATCCAATGCGGGGAAGCCCATGCGCCAGCGGTCAGGCACAGGAACATAATCGTTATCGCCAACAATATCGGAGAGTACGGAGGATTTACCAGTAAAGCCTAATGGGGGAAGTACTGGGGTAGAAACTATTTCTTCAATGCTGGGTGGTTTTTCTAATGAAGGAGGCGTAACCAAAGGGCGTTCAATCGGTTTGGAGCTGTCAGCGGGCCTAGGTGTTTCAAAGGGTTTGTCTGCAGATTTAAAATCAGGTGTGGGTAAAAAATTTGGTAATTGCGTGGGAATTGCTTCCTTAGCAACTTTGCTTTTTTCTGCCTGACTAACAACCAATGGCGCATCCTTCACAGCTTCCTGTGATAAAACGACGCCTGGTGTCCAACCAGCTCCGCATAATGCCAGAGCCCATAAGATGCTTCGCAGCCTCATGGGAATTCCCTCTAAAAATATTAGCCGAGGAACCTAACTTGTTAATAATCACAAGAAATATCATTTCCTCGAAAGTCTACGGAAGTATTTATCGGTATTAGAAATGTTAAGCTTGATAAAGATTAACAATTTTATCAGTAATTTGTGTTATTGGGGTTGTAATCATTATTTAGCCTGCAATTTAAGCCTCAAATAGCTATAGCATTGAGCTCACTTCATAAAACTTTATAGTTTTCTCAAATATTTTCAAAATTGACTGAAAAACTTTTCCGATTATGTCGATTCTTCTTTTAAGGAATAGCTCCCTCACGGTAGTAGACAGTTATTTGGAGCATTCCTATTGGAGAATCTCAGAGATGAATATTTTTAAGTCACTATTTAAAAATCCCAAAAAGAACATCAATAAGGGTTTCGCCCTACCGCGCATGGAAACTTTGGAAGATCGATCCGTGCCTGCAACGAATGTAACCGCAGTATTAGATTCAGGCATTCTTTCAGTAATTGGTACCAATGCACCTGATCGCATTGCAATCAACCTTGATTCAATCACCAATCAAATAGTAGTAATCAAT
>JAPLNF010000065.1 GCA_026692965.1 Planctomycetota bacterium | reverse complement strand
ATTGAAGTACCCGCACCCAAGCACAATGCCAAGATTATAAAAAATCCCAACCTATATTTCTTAAACTTATCCCACATCATCAACCCCCATTGCCAAGGCGTATAAATTAAAACCGAAAATGCGCAAGAGGAAGAATGACGAAAAAATTATCCATTAACTTTACGGTCAGCGATTCAAACAACCCAGTTTACCAAACTAAAAAGTTCAGCAGGGTTCTCTGATTCACTGCACTCAATAGAGATAGGTAGAACCATTAATCAAGGTAAATAAGAAATGGCTTACGATGGAAAAGGAAATCCGCTTCTTCTTCTTCCCATTCTGAAATGATTTCCCGCCAGGGCATGCCCGCTTGCATTTGCATGCGCTCTCTATCACTGCCCAAAAGTAAATCGATTGCTAATTTATCTTTGACAAAATGGTAGGGTGCGGTGCGCCAAGCAAAGTGTTTACCTGAATGTTCACGCAAGTGGTACAACAAAGCTAGGCTGGTGCGAACAGGTTGAAAAACAACTCGATCAGTAATATGAAGCTCGACACCACCACATTGCTCGCCCTGCCATTTATCAGATGTAGGCTTGAAAGAAACAGGCTTGAAAAAAACACCGGGCAGGCCCTCTTTATTCAAGGCATCAACAATCTGAGTGGGATTTAAGAAAGGTGCCCCACACCATTGAAAAGGATGCGTTGTCCCCCTGCCTTCAGAAAGATTAGTTCCCTCGAACAAACATTGCCCTGAATAAACCAGAGCAGTTTCGAGAGTAGGTATGTTCGGACTGGGCATAACCCAAGGTAAACCAGTCTCATCAAGATACATGCCCCTTTTCCAACCCTCGCAGGGCACTACCTCTAAATCCCCTACCAACTCTAATTCTTCCTTATAAAGAATTGCAAGTTCACCAATCGTCAAACCATGGCGAATAGGAATCGGGTGAACCCCAACAAAGCTAGACCATTCGGGAAGAAGCATTGGCCCCTCAACCGCAAGGCCCCCAAGAGGATTGGGCCTATCTAATACCATCACCGCAATACCCTTTGTAAATGCAACCTGCATTGCATAAAGCATTGTGGCGTGAAAGGTTTGATGTCTGCTGCCAACATCCACCAGATCAACTACCAAAACATCAAGATTAACTAGGTCTTCTGGAAGAGGATGAAGCGTGCTTTTATCCTTTCCATAAAGGCTGACCCATTTCAAACCATCGGCTCGCTGCGTAATAGTTCCCGCTTCCAAATCCTGGGCATTGGCAGAAAAACCATGCTCGGGAGTGAATACCACCTTCAAGCCTCCCTGCAAATGTTGCATGAAATGTTGAAGAGTGGAAGTTCTTGAAAAATCGCAGGCGGGGGCATGGGTGAGTAGCCCCACACGCTTACCCTTCAAGCAAGAAAAGCCATCTGCAATTAAGGCATCAATGCCTGTGGTTACTTTGTTGGTTATCATAATGTTAAACTACCTAGGTAGTTGCACCTGCACAGGGCTCATGAGGTAGCCAAAGAGATTTCGGATTTCCTCAAGCTTCAAAGCTTCAAGAAGGTTTTCAGGCATCGGAGAAACATTCAAGGGCTTGATGGAATCAATATCCTCTGCAAGCACGGTTTTTTTCTCGGTAGGCCCAACCACTTCCACAGCCTTGTTCGCCCTCTTAAACACCAACCCAGTAAGCAATCTTCCATCCTTCAGCGTTACCGCAGACATGCGATAATCTGCAGCAACGGTTGCGTTCGGCTCTAAAATATTCTCTAACAAATACTCAAGGTTTGATCTCTGCGAACCTGTAAGATCTGGCCCAAGGTTTCCCCCCTGACCAAACAATCCATGACAGTTTGCACATACCTTTTGGAACAACAACCTTCCCTGTACAAGATCAACCTTTTCCTTGTTGGCTGATTCCAACTGCGTTCTCAACTTGGTAATCTGCTCTTTCTTTTTCTCGGTGGGAATGCGCACCTCTCCCCAAGTTGCGGAAAGTTTTGCACTAAGCGCAGCATCATTAAACGCTGCTATCTGCCTGGCATGATACGCGGTAATTACATCACGAGGCACCTTGCCTTCGCCCACGGCATTCAAAAGTTCCGTAGCGTATGCAGGTCGCGAGCAAAGAGTATCGATTGCTGCTTTTCTGGAAGCAGGGTCCAGCCTTCCAAACTGGCTCATGATCAACTTCGGAGTTTCAGGAAGATTGAACGATGCCAACCCGCGAATTGCAGCCTCTGATACACTTCGATCGTTTACTAATTTAGGAAGTATCTGCTCAATACCCTTCGCCTTATTTTCAACCAAAGTAGAAATTGCAGCAAGCCTTGCTCCTGCGCTTTCTTTGCTATCACTTGCAATTTTCATCACTTCATCCAATGCCCTGCCATCGCCAAACACAATTGCAATTTCACGCCCAAGCTTAACTGCATCTGCATCCTTCGATGTAGCAAGCCTTTCAGCAAAGGTATTCCAAGCTTCAGGCGCTTTCGCTTTCCTCCTGCCTCGCAAGCCATCTTGCAACCCAAGTGCAATTTCCTTCTGCTTGCCAACTTCAAGAGAGCCAGCCAAAAGCAAAAGCTCGTTCATCGCATTCGGGTTTGAATCGATTTCTTCCGCAAGGACTCGGGCAACAAAAGTGCGATGCTTGCCCATTGCGCTAGCCTTCGCAAGCTTTACCCCAAAAGAGGGATTCATACTTACCGTAGGCTCAATTCCAAACCAAAGCATGAGTGGTTGATTATGATCGTTTTTATCTTCCTGCCTAGCTGCAAGTGCCAACGCAAGATTCCCTCGGGAACTTACAGAAATCTTTTGCAATACACTCGCCAGATATAACCGGACCAATGCAGACTTTTCACTAGGTGCAAGCTTTTCCAAAGCTACAAGCGCCTCTTTAGAAACACTTTCTTCATCCATCAAAAACCGTACACCCCACGACCTTACCTGCTCATCTTCCGAATCCAACAGGGCAATTATCTTCTTTGCATCCAACGCTGAAATCGCATAAAGCATCCATAAAGAACGCAGCTTATGATTCGATTGCTTCACCTTTGCAAAGGTCGAATTGAGTTTCTCTTCCGCATCCTGCATCTTCATTCCCGATGCTGCACGCTCTTGTAAAATCCTTCGCGCCTGACGGAATTGCCATTCATTCGTACTTGAAACAAACTCAACAAGTTCGAGGTTGGTCATTTTCGAAAGGTCTGCAGTGGGCTTCTTCTTCATCTCGCCATGTGTGATTTTATAAATCCTACCCGAGTTGCGATGCACGCCATCGTTTTCATGGCATTCACCAACATCAGACCAGTCGATGATGAAAACCCCGCCATCAGGGCCATAACAAAGCTCAATCCCACGAAACCAAAGATCACCCACATTCATAAAATCGGGTTCATGGCGAGCAACAAAACCGTTGCCATGGGCCTCAATCCGATCAACATTGATTCGTCTTCCATGAAGGTTGGCGGTAAAAGCTTTACCTTGATAATCCGCGGGCCAGTTATCGCCCTGATAGATCATGAAACCACAATGCGCATGGCCGCCACCCGCTTTATCAGTAGTCGGGGTAACGCCTTTGCTTCGAATATCGCTCCAATTTTCAACACGATCCCAATGATAATGATCCGCATGCTGATCAATCAGTTCAAAAAGGCGTGGGTTGAAGTGTTCGCCAAACATACGCTTTAAATAAGCCCCGGGAATAGAATGCCAGAAATGGCCGATCACGGTATTGATGAAAAAAGCATTACCGTTAGCATCCCAATCAAGGCCCCAAGAATTGGTACCACCCCTAGAAACTACCTCGAAGATCTTTTTAGTAGGGTGATAGCGCCAAACCCCACAGTTGATGGGAATGCGCTTGCTTGCAGGGGTATCGGGCGTGCCAACAAAAGATGTGGTGGTGATGCCGTGCCTGCCATACAACCAACCATCTGGGCCCCATGCGAGCCCGTTGACAATATTATGCCTGATGCTGTTGTTATCAAATCCATCGAGGATAATTTCGGGCTCACCATCGGGTTTATCATCGCCATTGCGACCCGGAATGAAAAGAACATTAGGCGCACAAAGCACCCAGACGCCACCAAAACCAGGCACGGCGCTGGTAAGGTGATGGCCCTGATCCCAAAACACCGTGCGCTTGTCATGCACACCATCGTTGTCGGTATCTTCCAGAATCACGATTCGATCTTTCAGGGTGAGATCAAAATTGGTTTTGGTCTCGGCATAGGTAAGGCACTCGCTAATCCAAAGCCTGCCCCGGGAATCAAAAGTCATATTAACGGGCTGGATCACCTCGGGTTCATGGGCAAACATTTGCGCCTTAAAACCTGGTGGCAGCTTGATGCTCTTTAACGCTTCTGCAGGAGTGGAAAGTTTATCTTTGGGGTTTTGGGTATCGGGGATTGCGGTTTGTGCATTTGCACTCTTTGCAATAACAAACACCAGCAATAATTGACACACAAAACTGATGAATCGCAACATGATGAGTTTCCCTAGAAAACCATAAAAACTTTAAGTGTTGATCATAAAGGAAAAAGAGATGCGGGTGAAATGCTTTTGTAAACTTTTCTGAAAGAAAGCCCACACGATCACAACAAAAGGCACCACCAACTTATTCAGAGCCAGAATCATAGTCGAAGGAGGGATTATCCTAACTTCATTAATCCAAATTGTTATAACTGCACCAGACGAACAAGATCGATGATTTGAGAGAACTAAAAGCGCTTCGATCGGGCAATAAAGGTGACCGCAAAACAAACCAATCCGAAAATAGCAAGGAACACAGCAAATTCAGTAAAGATAAGCCTGACTGTTTCCGACCCAAAAAGCTTTGGGGTTGCCAAGGAATACAGGGTCATAAACAACCCGGTAAAGGAAACCAGTAGGGCTAAAATCGAGTTCAAAAGCGGTGATTTGTTCATATCGTAATACTATAGGAGTGATTATCCAAGGTCTAGGGCCTTATTTTCTCACCTTAATACAAGATGATTCTTCAACCATGACTCAACAGTTAAACCCATTTTAAGCAGGGGGATTAACAAATAAACACTCAGTTAATTTGGCAACACCCCTACAGCGCCCTGAAAATCAAAGTTAATTAATGAACAATATTTGGAAGCCTTGTGAAATCCTTCACTCCAATACCTTCCAGAGCAAGTGCGTTCAGATAATTCGAATTCATCTCTTCTAAACTACTGATGCTCATTCCCAAATCCTTCAACAACCCATCCTTTAATCCATAAATACACGCATGCACGGTTAAATTCTGACCCCGCAACCAAGCATCCTGCACTATCGTAGTCTGACACACATTAATCGCCTGCTCGATCGCATTAAGCTCACACAAACAATCTTCCTTCTGTTTTTGATCTTTTAGCAAACTGATATGGTGCCCATGCCTTTCCCTCACATCCTTCACATGGCGCAACCAATTATCAATCAAGCCATACCTATTATCATTAAGCGCAGCTATCACACCCCCGCATCCATAATGCCCACATACAATCACGTGCTCTACCTTCAGAACTTCGATCGCATACTGCATTACTGAAAGGCAGTTTAAATCGGTATGAATCACCACATTGGCAACATTGCGATGTACAAACAATTCGCCAGGCAACAATCCCACCACTTCATTGGCAGGCACCCGACTATCCGAACAACCAATCCACAAATACTTAGGCGCCTGCTGCTTCGAAAGCGTAGGAAAAAAGTCAGGGTTCTTTTTGGTGATATCTTCCGACCACTTCCGGTTATTTTCAAAAAGATTTTTGATCGACTTCATCAGGATCTCCTTACCATTGAATTTCAAATCACTTTACACTATTAGCTGCACTTGCAATAATAATCTTCAATTCTACCAGAGCCTTTAGGTAAAATAAAATCATGAACGCAATAACAATTAGCCTCGGAATCTTTTTCGCCCTTCACTTTGAAACCTCACTTCCATTAACCCCAGGCTACAAACAACAAAGTTTTATTCCATCCATCTATGCAGTACAGGCAGCCGCTGCTGATAAACAATACGCCTATGCTATCTCGAATAGCAAGGTTGCGCAGTACGATCGTAAGACAGGCGAATTGAAAAAGCTTAGCACGGGTGATGCAGAACATTTAAACAGCGGTTGGATATGGCAAGGCAAAATATATTGCGCGCATTCGAACTTCCCCAAGTTACCCGAAAAAAGCGATCTCCGAGTCTATGACCCCGATACAGGCAAACTTACCATCCATCATCGTTTTACAGAATCATTAGGTAGCCTAACTTGGGCCATCCGAGATCCGGAAAACAAATTCTGGTGGTGTTGCTTTGCTTACTATCAAAAAGATAATGCCAAAACTTATCTTGCAAAGATGGACGATGAATTCAAAGAATTACAACGCTGGAGCTTTCCAGAAAAAGTGGTCGGGGATTGGGATAACGCAAGCGCTTCGTGTGGCATCTGGGATGGAAATACGCTTTTAGTAACCCATCATCATTTCAAGGTACTATATCGGTTGAAGGTTCCCGAGAAGGGAGGCACCCTTGAATTCGTGGAAGCACTATCCTGCCCATTCCCAGGTCAGGGTATCGCATACGACCCCATAACCAAGGGATTGGTGGGCATTCATCGGCCTGAAAAGAAAATACTGTTCGCAATCAAGGAAAAGTAAGGCCGGTATTCATGGTTTTATGGCTTAAAAGCCAACTATGTGACCGAGGAATGATAAAAATTACCGAAACCGACTTGGCAAATGAGTCTAAAACCTTGAAAATAGATTTTAAGCAGGAGGGGTGGCAGAGCGGCTGATTGCACCGGTCTTGAAAACCGGAGACGGGGAAACCCGTTCCAGGGTTCAAATCCCTGACCCTCCGCTTCTTTTTAATTGCATCACCATCCTTATAATTCT
>JAPLNF010000064.1 GCA_026692965.1 Planctomycetota bacterium | reverse complement strand
TATTTCCAAAGTCAGATTACAAATAAAACCTACTGCTAGAATATGAAAAATTGCGCCGCTTATTTACTCAAGCGCTGGCTCATAAGCTTGGAAAGCTCTGAAACCGTACCTTGGTGAGCGGGGTCATTTGCTAAGTTTTTCAACTCTTTAGGGTCTGCATCATGATCGTAAAGTTGAACACCATCTTTGCCCTTATTCCATTCGGTGTAGCGATAGCGTTCGTTTCGAATGGTGTACCCATTAATATTTTTGCCCAACACTGTTTGAGTGATTGCAGGGCGGTTCCACTGCGCCTTAGGATCTTCAAGCAAAGGAGTAAGGCTTTTACCATCGAGGTAATCGGGAGACTTCAGGCCACAAAGATCGGCCACGGTGGGATAAATATCAAGCATTTCCACTGTGCGTGGGGAACTAACATTTGTGGTTTTAGACTTGGGCGCAACCATGATCAGGGGAACACGGGCAGACTCTTCGAAAATACTTCGCTTTTGCCATAAACCATGTTCACCCATGTGATAGCCATGATCGGAAGTAAAAACGATGAGGGTATCATCAGCAAGTTTAAGGCGATCGAGTTCATTGATAATTCTTCCCACTTGCGCATCCATAAAACTAATACTCGCAAGATAGGCCTGCGTGGCTTTTTTGCGCAAGTCATCCGTAAGCTGTTCTTCATCCTTTTTAAAGCTGAGAAAAGCTGCAGCAGGAACACCCTTCTTATGGTTTGCATCCACCACTGGAAGGGTGATTTTATCGAGTGGATAAAGTTCGAAGTATTTCTTGGGCGCAACATAGGGCGTATGTGGACGATAAAGGCCCACCGCAAGGAAGAAAGGTTTTTCCTTCATCTCGTTCATTATTTTGATGGCTTCGGTTGCGCCTATACCATCGGTTTGTTCTTCATCTTTCCCCTCTGCAGCAAGCCAACTTAGGGTGGCTCCGAACTGGCCTTTGGTAAGGGTGAAAATCTGAGACTCATCATCTATATCACGGCCTTTTGGATTGACAACTTTTTCCCAAGATTGAGGATCATCAAGGCCGCTGGTGCCTATGCCATTGGGCACATTGTAATGGTAAAGCTTTCCCACCCGGGCAACCGAGTAACCATTGTTTTTAAACAACTCGGGCATGGTTACGGTATTGGGAATGGTTTCACGAAAGTGTGGCGACCCACCAAACTTACCCTGATTTGCAGGCCCTGGATTGGTTTTCACACCATTGATATCGGGCCTTCGCCCTGTAAGGAATGAAGTCCTGCTTGGGCTGCACAATGGAAATTGACAATAAGCCCTATCGAATTTCACACCACGCTTTGCCAACGCATCGAGGTTGGGAGTTTTCGCCAAGGGATGACCATAGCACCCCAAAGAATTATTTAGATCATCACTAATGATGAAGAGTACATTTTTTTTATCTGCAGCATTCAATGGCGAGGCAAGCATTAAAAAGAAGGGTAACAGAAGAGCTAAAGTAATTTTTTGGTACATAATCATAAGTCCTTATTTTAAGAAGCTGCCTACCATTAAACTAATGGGAAGGGTGGGCTTTCGCCAACAAATTATGAAATTAGGGTTGAGTGAACTGGGATATGATTACAGCTTTTTTGCTAACACCACATACCGCTTCTGATCCATGAAATCGCGCGTGATAGAAAAAGTATCGATCTGTTTCCAAGGGAAAGTGATTTTACCCACATCAATCAAGCAAGGATCAAAACAAAAATAAGTAACACCCTCACCGCTGGAATCAACGGGAAGTGCCTTAACAAACTTCCCGTAATAGTATGTAAACTTATGGTTGGTAATTCCAAGGCTCACCAAATTCACATCTGGCGGGAGCTGGCTTTTAATACGCGCCATCTCTTCCACCGTTTTTTCACTTCGCTGAACTTTAACATCCATGAAATACCCAAGATTGAAAATGACAAGGGCCAAACCCATGGCACAAAGATTCCCCTGCACCTTTTGCAGGTTCTTCATCATCGAAATACCTAAAAGGAAAAGTGATATCGAATAGAAAATCGTTTGAGGCAAAGGCAATGTCCAACGCTCAAAAGTAAACCTTGGAATCTTAAAGGGAAGCAAAGCAATAGCGATCCCAATCATAATAAAAGTTGCAGCTACTAAGAATGTAAACCTAAGCCAGGGCGCCTTGCCTTTTGCATCTACTGAAACAATAGCAACCTCTGCAACGGCACCCATGAAAAGAGCAAGCATTGGATACAGGGTTGCAAAGTATCGGGTCTGCCCGCCCGGAGGAATCCAGACCGTAAGAAATGCAAAACCACAGGCAAACAGTGCAAACATCAGTGCAGGTTTATAAGGTTGAAGTCTACTACGAAAAGAGGGCAATAGGTAAGCAAACAAAAGAAGCGACCAAGGAAGGATCGAACCTAAAATCTCAAACGGGTAACTCCCCAAATGTTTGAAAAAGTGAACCATGTTCCAAGAATGAAATCGTGAAGCAGTATCGTTCAGCCACAAGGCTTTAGCCTCTGCAACGCCATGCAGAGAAATGTAAGGCAACATCCAAGCAGCAACCACCGCAATAGTGCAAGACAACCCTACAAGCATGGGAAGGGTGAACAAGTAGCGCATGTTTCTTGAATACAAGAGATAGAAAAAAACGCTGGCACAAAAGTATGCCAAGGGTTGCAGGCCCCCTTTGCAAAGCGAGGCAAACCCCACCATCACTCCAGCACTAATCCAAGTTGCAACTGCAGGCCATTTGCCTTCATACCCCCAATGCCAAAGCATTAGAGATGCACTTAAAAAGAAAATATAAACCGCTTCGGGTTCCGCCTTCTGGCTCATGATCATGATTTCGCCATTGGTTGCAAATGCCAGCGCACTAGCAAAAGCTCCAACGCAAGAAAAGAAATTGCGAGCATAAGCATAGATCAAAAGGCTGGTAAGAAGCACCGCAACCGCAGAGGGAAAGCGCACCGCAAAGGGATCATTATTCCCAAACACAAGTGTGCTTCCCAACATCAGCCAAGAACTTAAAGGGGGATTGCTTTGAAAAAGTTCGCCTTGTTCTCTTGGGGTGATGTAGTCATCAAAGTATTGCATTTCAAAAGCAACAAGGGCCCTGCGGGTTTCTTCACCCCTCATGGTTAAAATTCCCAATCTGGGAAACAAAGCAAGAGTCAGTAGCAGAGCCAGTAGCCAGAATGTTTTTTCTCTAATGCTATTAGAAAAAGCGCTTCGAAAAGTGGGTTGAACAAATTCCATTACGGATAAATCCTGCTTGATTATAAAGAATCCTTGTTTCATCGTCTTTGATAGGCAAAGCCTTAATAAGAGAAGGTGCTAGGATGCACAAAGAAGCCGGGAAGATAGGAGAGATAGTATCTTTATTGGGATTATAATCAAAAAAGCCCAGGCCTCTTCTAAAAGAGATACCCAGGCTTTCTTAATGTGGTCAGAGTCGGGATTGAACCGACGACCCCAGCCTTTTCAGGGCTGTGCTCTACCGGCTGAGCTATCTGACCATCCAGGAGCGGGTTCAGGTTTCCCCTAAGCCACGCTTCCATGCCACTAAATAGGCAATTTAAAACTATCGTAATAAACCTCCAGCGTCAACTGGCAAGCCGATTACTTGATCTTATTGGTCGCACGTACCATCACCAAACCACCATTGGCACCGGGGATTCCACCCTCTACCAACAATAGATGATTTTCTACATCAATCTTAACTACCGTCAGATTGCGTACCGTTACTCGCTCGGCACCGTAACGACCTGGCATAGGACGACCCTTTTTAGGACGACCGCTACCTCGGTTACTTGCCATCGAACCAGTACCACCGATCGATCGATGCACTTTCTTGGCACCGTGACTTGCAGGCATACCTGCGTAGTTGTCTTTTTTCATGGTACCAGCAAAACCACGACCTTTGGTTGTGCCAATCACATCGACATACTTGATATCTTTGAAAATTTCATCCACGGTAAGCACTTTGCCTACGATGAGTTCTTCGCTGGCCTTTTCAAGGCGGAATTCGCGAATATACTTCTGTGGTTCGCAGTTTGCCTTGGGTGGATACTGAGTTCCAGCTGGGGCTTTCTTCCTGCGGTTTGATTCCATGTCGCTTGAAATATGGCCACGCTCGGCTTTGGTAGCCTTCCTACGGGGCTTTTCTTCAAATCCGATTTGTACTGCATCATAGCCATCGCGTGTCAAGTCTCGCACTTGTAACACGGGGCAAGGCCCAAGCTTAATAACCGTTACTGGGTAAACTTTACCTTCATCGTTATAGACCTGTGTCATACCGATTTTGGTTCCAAGTAATCCTATTGGCATTGCTAATTCTCCATCTAAATAAGCAACTGTCTTACCCGAATGGGAGTCCGGTGAGCATCATTGCCGAGCCTTTTTACGGGCTCTTGTTCATGAACTACTAAAATAGGGAGGAAATTGATGTTTGTCCACCCGGATTTTCATTTATCCGCACCCCAAGGCAGATTATTGTTGTTACTATGATGATTAAGCGACTTTAAGCACCCCAGTAGCTTTGGACAATATGAATCACGCCCTATGCCGGAATTTGATTTTATTGCTAATTCTGACAGGTTTTTCTGCCTATTTGCCCGGTGCAGGCGAAGACGAGTGGAAATTTGAGGTATTGCATCGAAAAACCGGCCAACCCTTTTATGGGTTATTAATCTCAGAATCTCCAAATCAGACAGTTTTTAAGTGCATTGTAAGAAAGCCTGGCTCGCCAACCCTTGTTTTCACTGAAAACTTCGAAAAATCAACCATCAAGACAATAGACCGCCTACCCGAACCAGAACGCATCCTGCTTGCAGCCAAGTTAGATTCCCTTGCCAAAGAACGCGAACGCCTAGCCAACACCCTGCGATCCCTCGATCCGAAATCTATCGCGGGCAAAAACCCGATCGAATATGTGAAACTAGAAAAAGCAATCTGGCCCGCTTCTAAAAAAGACAACGCCTTTTCCTACAGCTCCCAATACTTCACCCTGGTGACCAACTCCCGCCCAGAAATGGCACAGCTTGCTGCAATCCAACTCGAACAGGTTTATTCCGCCTATGCAAGAACTCTGCCCCCACGCAGAATCAATATCAAGCCCACCACCATTCTGCTCACCAATTCTATCGAAGAATACCAGGCCATTTTGCAAACGAGTGCGATCAATATCAAAAACCCTGCCTACTTCGACCTCAGCAAAAATCAGATTATTTGTGGCAGCGACCTCGATAGGCTTAGCACTTCACAAGAAGAGATAAGCTCCTTTCATGCGAAACAATTGCAAGATCTTCTAAAACGAGAAAACGATTTGAAGCTGCTTTATAAAAACAAAATCCCGCCAGATCATGCTGCCTCTATTCTCGATAGCCGTAAGAAAATCAAACAGGCGGATGATGGGAATCTGGAAAAGATCCAGAAGGAACGTAAAAGACTTTTCGAAAGGCTTTATCATGAAGCTTTTCATGCTTATCTTTCCTGCGCTGTTGTCGACCCTAGAGAAGGCGAAATACCTCTTTGGCTAAATGAAGGGCTGGCACAAATATTTGAAGCAGCAGTTTTTGAAATAGGCGAGCTTCGAATCGGACATGCAGACAAAACCAGATTAGAATCTGTCAAACTAGCGCTGAATCAAAACACCCTTCCAACAATTAAAGATCTGCTCACCTCGCAACCCGCCCTGTTTCTTGTTTATCACCCCTCCGAAAAAGAAACCTCTCAACGCATGTATTTTGCAAGTTGGGCCCTAGCATTCAATCTGGCATTCAAACAAAAAGTTTTGGGTAAGCAAGTTCTCGATGATTACGCCAAGGCACTTAAAAATGGTGGAAACCCTGTCGCCTGTTTTGAAAAACTCACAGGCAAACCCTTACAGGATTTCGAAAAAGAACATCAAGCCTATTTGAAAGGGCTTCGACTCGATGGTATTTCAAATAGCGCTATTTCAAATGGAAAGTGATTCGTTCTAAGCTGGGTTATCTATTTTGCCTGAAGGAATGGCCTGTTCAGATGGAACCAACACATTTTCAACTAAAGGTTTTTTATCGGTGTGTGGGATATGGCTTGCTACCTGATGACCAATGATAGGCACTTCTTCTGGGTCACCCTCGGAAACAGGATTACGCAAGAATCTATAAAGCAAATAAACTGCAAGTGCAATTAGCCCAACCAAAATAATGATGGGGCCCAACTTCATTAAAGCGCCTTCTGCATTTTCCAACACTTCCTGAAACTTTTCTCCAAACCAGAATGCCAGCAGGAAAAAAAAGGTATTACCAACCCCCGCTCCCAATCCATCTGCTATCACAAATCTGGTAACACTCAACCTAAGTAATCCCGCTGTAAGAAACAAAGGCATCCTCACCACGGGTACCAACCTGCCAAACAAAAGAATATTCACACCATACTTTTCAAAGTTATCAAGAATGCGCCCTTGCGTTTCCTTGGGCACCCAACGCAACATCCAAGGAAGATTAAACAGCCTTTTCCCATAGAACCGACCCGCTATGTATAAAATACTATCACTTAGAACCACCGCAAAGATGCAGGTGGGAAGCATCAACCAGCGTGCCAAACCATATTCGGGATGATGGGCTGTCCATAATCCTGCGCAAACAATCGCAACCTCTTCAGGAATGGGCGCACCCAGTCCAGATGCAATAAACATCCCGAAAAAAAAGGCAAACGCCTGCAGTGCCTGTACATCAATTTCAAACAAACAACATCTCCATGATTAACTCAGCTTCTACCAAGTTCTTTTATAACCAATAACCCCCAGTTTTTGCAAAGCCATTATCCTTTTTAACCCATAGCCTCTTTTAACCCTTCATGTTATGTTTAATCCTTGGATTTATTATGACTCCCTTAATCAAGAGCGTATCTACATCATGCAACTTGGATTAATCAACTCAGCTTGGGCGCAGGCAGGAAAAGCCACTTCTTACGGCATACAAAAAACCAAGGAAATCGGGTTCGATTGCATCGATATTTTTGCAGACCCACTCGATACCGATGCCAAAGAACGCAGGCTCATTCGCACCGAATGCGAAAAAGCCGGCCTGCCCATCATCAGCGTGGCTTGCGTTGCAACAGGTTTAATCGATTTTAACCCAAGTGTGCAGCGCTTCCACATGGATCGCTGCAATAAATACCTAGATATGTGTTACGAATTCGATGCCAAAAACCTTTTGCTCGTCCTCGGGGAATACATCTGGGAAAAACAAGTCATCCCACCCCAAGAGCAATGGAACACCGCAGTTCATAACACCCGCGAACTTGGTAAGTACGCCCAAGGCCTAGGCCTGCAAATTGCTATCGAGCTCGAACCCTTCAAACTTTCCCTCGTTAATAATGTAGAAAGCATGGTTCGCTTTCTTGATGAAGTCAACCACCCCGCTGTTCAAGCCAACATCGATGTTTCTCACCTACTCCTTTCCAATACCCCCGCTTCTGAATTAAAAAAGCTTAAAGGCAAAGCCATCCATGTTCATATCAGCGATTGCGATGGTAAAGTGCATGGCGACCTACCCCCCGGCAAAGGCGTTGTAGATTTTCCGCCATATCTGGAAGAAATCAAGAAGTTGAATGTTCCGGGTGCAATCAGCATTGAATTGGAGTATTCCCCCGAACCTGAAAAGATTTATGAGTGGGTGTTAGATGCCTACCAAAGCACGAGTAAACTGTTAAAACAAGCCGGTCTTCGAGGTTAAATCGCAAGTAATATGGTTATTGCCGTTCTTAAGATGTTACCATTAGGAACTTTTGAGTACTTTAGAAACATGAATAACCACAGCAAACCATTGGCAAGCATAGCTTTAGGCGAATTATTTACCTCGCATTTAAAGCAACAAATCAATCTTTTTGAACAAGGATTGGGTGCGCCTTCAAACTTGGAAACAGCCATCCCACATGGCACCCTATCCGATGTTGGAATAGATCCGATAGCCGCATGGAAAGATAGTGTTTTTCCTACCCTTAAAAATACTAAGGGAACAATTGCGAATATATCCGCACCCCCCGGTTGGCAATCGCTGCTCTTTAGCCTACCTGCGCTTTTCGGAATTCCTTTTGCCAGCGGGCACTTCCCTCAAGCAGTAAGAAACCCCATCGAACTTTCCAATTTCATTCGTGAAGAAACAGGCTGGCCAACTCTGCTGCCTCTGCCCGAACTCGAAGGATGGTCTAAAGGGAACCTGCAAAAACAACTCATCAGCGTAGGCATCTGCAGGCTTGCAGGAAGGCATGACCAAGCATCAACACTACTAAATACGATTAAAGACCAATTAAGCGTTGATACAGTTCAGAATGAATTAGGTGCGAACTATTGGGCCATGGGCGATCATGCGAAAGCACTACAAGCTTGGGATAAACTAGGCACAGAACCGTTTGCATTTTTCAATCGAGGGCTTGCACATTTAAGGTTGGGCCAGGAAAAGATCGCATTCGAACAATTGCAAAAAGCTTCTGAACTCATTCCCAGTTCTTCAGGCTGGCATCATCTTGCTGTGCTTTATCAGAGTTCTTAAAAACATTCTCACCGCAAAGACGCTAAGGACGCTAAGGAAGACAAGAAGTCTTTGTGATTGCTACTGCTTCTTTCCGGACCTCCCTCTTGCCGTCATTCTCCGCGAAAGCGGGGAATCCAGAAATACAGGCAGCCAAAGACTAGACCTCCGCATACGCGAAGGTGACAAAGGCGCGGGGCTAGTACGCGAAAGCCGGAGGATTGCTGTTTCTTCTTTGCGCTCTTTGCGTCTTTGCGGTTAATGGTCTTTTCTTAAAAACATTCTCACCGCTAAGGAAGACTTGGTGGCTGCTTTGCTTTGGAGGGTTTCAAAGCAGCTTGCTAAACTGTCTACTTAACAATAAACTTAAGTTTTTGTACGCCAGCAAGTGGTTCGAGCGTTTCTAAATTCACTTCGAATGGTCTGGAAATCGTATTGCCTGCAAGGTCTGCAACTTCCGAACCCACACGAATCGTGTACTCCCCCAACTGCCAAGCTTCATCAGCTACAAACTGCCAGCTTTTTTCTTCCAACCCCATCGAAGCTTTTCCTGCGATAATTTTCCCCGTAGGCCCAACAACCATCACTTCTCTTGCAAATAAATAGGGATCGATGACATAAGGAAAGTTAATGTTAAGAGCATCTTTTGATTGCATGGATGGCGGGATTATTTTCCATTGATTAACATCCAACCTCGTGCGAACTTCTGCTCCTGCGATAATTTTTTTCTCGAACCCCTGCGCCAGCTTGTTTCCTGATGCATCCAATAAATCACTAGGTATTTTAAGGGTGTAAGTTTTACCAGACTCTAAGGGTGGCCCCAACTGCTCTCTTAGATTAACACCCAGCTTCACCCGACCTGGATGAAACCAAAGCGTCAGGCGAGTATCGTTATCATTCCAAAGCTCGGTGCGCCTCCACGGATCATCAACCGATTTTCCATCAGGGCCAACCAACTCAATAGCATCAAAAATCGTTTTGCTCTGCCTCATCGGCCCAGAAAAAACTATCGTGAATTTCAAAAGGTTTGCAGGCACCCGATCCGTGGTAGGGTAAACCTTTACCACTCTTACCGCATCCTGAGCCTTTAAGGCTGGTACCTTAAATTGCGAAACCTCTTTATCTTTATTATCAGTGCGAACAGCTTTGTAAGTCTTCCCCAGAGAAAAAGGCTGACTGGGTATAAACACTAACTCTCCATCTCGAACCAAGTACTTACCAAACAAAGGCGCACCGATTTTTCCAGTTTCATCATTGAACAACCCAACAACAAAAACACCCTCTCCATCATCATTAGAAACAGGGCCTACTTTTTTCTTCAAAGGCGATGATGCATCCAAAGGCAGTCGAACTTCGACACCCGGGGAATTCTCCAGTGGTTGAAAAAGAGGCGGCACCGCAATCAGCAATGCCGCCATCATGGTGATCATCATGTTTAAGAATCAATCCTAGGGAAGGGTTAAGGCCTTGAGGGTAAGAGCACCTTTATCATCTTCGGAAATTACAAGCGCATGAGCAGCATCAAGTTTATCCATGTGCGATACGCCATGAAACTCAGGAATCAACTTGATCTTTTCAGTACCTGGTTCTCCCTTGCTATCCAATCTCTTAAGTGCCTTTTCATTGATGTTGGCGTTTTCACTTATCACACCGGTTTCAATTCTAGCAGTCCAATAAGGGCTAGGGCCAAAAGGTTTTTTCTGATGGTGAAAGCGGAAGGTATTGATGAGCACATAGCTCTTACCATCTTTTTGGTAGGTGAACATATGGATGGGTTTGTTGCCCGATCCAAGTTCCACAATACTCTGGCCCTTCACCTTAGCATTTTCGGTGAACGCTTCGAGTGGGTATTTCACAAGCGGGGTGCAGGAGAAAGCGCCCACAAGATACTTCTTGCCATTTTCTTCAAAGGGCATGAGAACGGTCATAGGGGCTTTAGTTTCCCATTTGCCATGAGCCACATGAAAAGTTTCAGCGCTGGTAAGAATCACTTCAGATTGTTTTTCGAGAGGTTGCTGAACACTATAAAGCTTGCATGCAAATTCATCTGCTGCAACACCACTCACGAGAAGGCGATCGCTCATCCAAGCCAAGTCGGTGATTTTAGAAATGGCACCACCAGTACCCTTGGGTAATGCAACACTTTTGAAAGCAACATTATCGAGAGAGAATTCGGAAATTTTACCCTGACCATCCACGGTAATCAGGTGCTGACTCTTGGTGTCTTGCTTGCGGATAGCAAGATAAGCTTTCCCTGAAACGGGGTTTACCGCAAAGTGAATCAGTTCAATTTCTTTAGCTGCAACGCCCAGGCGTTCTGCAATCTTACCTTTAAGATCATCTACCGAAGCAGTCCATTTTTGTGGCTCACGATCCTTGGTATCTATCAATACAACCTGACCAGCTTTGCCATCACCTATCAGCAAAATGCCTTCAGGCTGGAAAGAAATCACATCGATGGATTGAATCTTTGGTTTGCCTTGTTCAAAGCTAGCAGCATTGGAAAAGGTACAGGCAATCAGAAATAATCCGAGTGCAACGGTTTTCATCAGGTAGGAATTCATGGGAATCTCCGAAAAGGTAAAAGTGATATTTACCCCTTGTTTGTAAAGGGTATGAATGTGGAAGTCCAGCAAAAAAGCTTTGCGACTACTTTAAGTTTAACTAGATTTGATTACTGCTTACCAATTTGCTTTACTTGGAAATCAACATTCTCATTCTTCCCAGGTTTGATTTCAGCTTTAAGGATGGTTTTTTCATTAAATTCCGGTCCCAAGATACTTTCTTTCATTGCAATTTTCATAACAGGATCAATTTTGGCTGCGGGTCTAGATGCTTGAATTTTAACTTTCTTGGAGCCGGGTAGAACTTGGATGGTATATTTACCCTCTTTTATCATCCCCGCTCCAGGGGCCTTGCTTTTATCCACAGCTTCAAAAATGATTTCACCCTCTGCAAGGGGCTCAGATCCCAATAATACGGTTCCAGAAACTTCCGCTGGGGTTTCTGCACTATTGCACCCTAGAGAAATCAAAACCAACAAAGAAAAACCAACGCCGAAGATTTTCATTAATAAGGTCCCAAATTATGGTTCATTGATAACTTCCCCGCCACTGCGCGAGCCCATTGCCAGCCAAATTGCAGGGCTTATGGAGTTCGTAATAAATCGAACGCTGGCATCTGCTCGTGCCATGTTCACACCGCCTGTATGATAACTGCGAGCAAGAGAAAAAGCATTAAGCGCACTTTGAGCACCACAGGGCGCACCAGGCACCGCACCACAATAACCTTGCGTATTATCACCCACCGTCGAGTTTGGTGGAAAGATCGTGGAAAAGGTTGTTCCCGCATGAACAGTATTCCACATACGGCCTCGCACATCATGACCACCCGCAATCGAATCACTTCCCTGAATCAATTCACTAACCATTACAGTGTTGGAAGTACCATCTGTAATGTCAGTTAGGCTGACTTTCGATAATCCATAAAAAATCCCATCCAGATTAAGCCCTCTGGGGTCTGCTGTGGGGGTTGCATAACCACTCCCATGACAGGTGATAAAGTTAATGTGAAACCCCTGAGCATTACCTGCGGTAGCTGCAATCTTTGGGCTGGCAGGATCTGAAGAACACAAAAATATGGAAAGCACCTTGGTTGAAAATAAAGCCGTATAAGTGTTTCCACCTGCGCCCAACAAGGAGTCAAGCTGCGAACCGATTGCAGTTTGCTCAAGGTAAGGCAAAATAGTCCCAGCCCAATTGGAACGATCATTATCTTTCAGCACACCACCACCAGCGCCTGAGGCATACCCTTGCGGCTGCCCCATGGGAAACACGGAATAGGTTCCATGATAGTTATGAAGTGCCAAGGCTATTTGTTTTTGCTTGTTGGTACAACTCATCCGCGCTGCAGCTTCACGAACTTTTTGCACCGCAGGCAACAGCAAGCCTATAAGAATCGCAATGATTGCAATAACAACCAAAAGCTCTATCAAAGTAAACGCTTTATGCTTAAGGGGTGTTTTCATTGCGAAACTCTTGTAAAGAATCGATGATAAAAGGAATTACTAAAGTATCTAATAAAAATGGCCATATGTCAATCAGGTTCAAAAATTATGTAGCTATTCAGGCCACTAACAAATTGGCTGAATACACCTTCTTCACGGAGTAAATTCCACGGACAAACAGTTACCCAATTTAAAATGCCCCTTCCAGCTTTTGCCAGTCTTCCCAAATTCTCACCGCTAAAGCACTTGCTTTTTAAAGGATAAAGATTATGGATCAAACCATACTTAAGGTTGATGAAATGCGCTTGATTCTCGTATTAATTATGATGGCTTTAATTGGTTGCTCTTCAATGAGAACTAGAGAGATCACACGCAATGAAGCAGATTCACCTACCCCTAAATTATTAAGTACAGAGCTTTTACATGCGGAAGAAATTCCAGTAAAGCAAACGGTGTTGGAGCGCATCAGATCCTCTTTCCCTTGGAACAAAGCACGCGCCCCTTTATCTCCCTCAACTCTTAAAATAATGAATGATTACCTTGAGGATAATGAACTTGCAGCTCTAAATATCGAGTTTCAAACAGAAACACCCAAAGAGGATTGGAACAGATTACAAACAAATTCAGCCATTAACCCTCTGCTTAAATATTCTTTAGGTTCTGCCAATTGGCTTGGTTACTTGATCATAAAGCCCAGCGTTTGGGGAAAGAGTTATTATGATCCTTACACCAACACCCTTCATATTAATTCGAATAACCCCATCGAAATATTGGCTGAATTATCTCACGCAAAAATAATCCAACGACAAAATTATCCGGGTTTGTATGCCCTCGGTTCAAAGCTCCCGTTCATAGCCATTTGGTCACAGAAACAAAAAACGAATGAGATGCTTGCTTACGCGAAATCAAAAAAAGACTGGGATTTGGAGAAAGAAACTTATCGAAAAATGTACCCATCGATGCTTAATGGCTCATCCATTGTGGGGATGTTTTTTGGCCCCTTCTATCTAAGGCCTGCAATCAGCGTTGGTGGGGTTTTGGTGGGCTATACGGTAGCAGAGTGGGAAATAGCTCAAAGAGAAAGCGAAATCACGCAAGTTGCATATCCGCAGAAGCCAGAAAATCCTGTTATTAAAACAGATTCGCAAATCGAAAGAGCTTCTTTCATCAAATAACCAATTCTTCCACGCTTTGATTAGCAATCCTAGCGTTTAGCCCCGAGCTGATTGAAATGAATGCATATTATAATGGAAAGTGTAATTTAAAATGCGTAACTAAAGGCAACGAACAACCCTTTTCTGCATAATCGCTATATTCGTTGCAATCATCATCAGAATAGAATTGTTAAACGCGAGCCTCATTAAAATTATTAATTTACCAAGTACTAATGGCCTTGTTATTCGTTATACTGACCTTAATATTCTTCCATTAAATTCTATAAAACTTTTAGAGTATGCTAGATGAATCCAATTGTATTTGCTTTGCGTCATCCAATAACGATGATGATGATCGTCGTAGCGCTCATCGGTGGCGGTTCGCTAGCCCTCACCAAAATGCGAGTGGATATCTTCCCACCTCTTAACCTACCCAGAATTTATGTCTACTTGCAATATG
>JAPLNF010000063.1 GCA_026692965.1 Planctomycetota bacterium | reverse complement strand
GCGCCTGCCAAATTTGTTGCAGGCATTGCGCAAGCAGGTGTCAATCATGATTGTGTGGAATGCCATAACTATCATCATGGAGATCAACCATACCAGGGTGTTGGTGCTGCTGCTTGGGATCCGAAAATACTTCGCACCATCGAGCAGATGCAAAAACCAATTCCATAATGGGATATATTGAGCACACTTTAATTGTGACAGGCTTTGGGAGAAAGATATGTTAGTTCAGGCATTAAAAGAAATTCAGGATAGATGTGGTTATTTGCCCCATGATGAAATGCATTCGCTTTCTAAGCGCACGGGTTTACCTTTGCATCGCATTCATGAAGTAGCAAGCTACTATCCTTTGTACAAGTTGGAACCGCCCAAAGGCGCAAGCATTAAAGTTTGCAGGGATATGGCGTGCCATATTCATGGTGCACCAGAAATCACCCAAGGGCTCGAAAATCTTTCCAGAGAACTTGGGCCCGGGAAGATCGAAGTTTGTGGTGTATCCTGCCTGGGCCAGTGCGATGCTACCGTTGCTGCGTTGATCAACGATCATCATGTTTATCGTGGTATGGATCTTAAGAGCTTATCCGAGTTGGCAAGAAAAGCTGCTGCGAAAGAAGAGCTTCCCCACCAGCATTTGGATAATTCCACTCTTCCTTTTCAAATCAATCCCTATCAGAATGGCGAGCCTTATGAGGCTGTGAAACAGTTTGTTGCTGGGGGCATGGATCATGCAGCGTTGCTGAAAAAGATGGAAGTTTCGGTGCTTCGAGGCATGGGAGGTGCGGGGTTCCCCACCTTTCGCAAATGGTCTGCGGTAAAGGGCGCTCCCGGAAATGTAAAATATATTATTTGTAATGCGGATGAAAGCGAACCAGGAACTTTCAAAGATCGCGAACTCATGCGCAGGGCGCCTTACCTTGTGATTGAAGGTATGGTTTTAGCTGCTCTTATCACTGGTGCTGAAAAAGGTTACCTCTATATTCGCCATGAATACATCGATGAAGTCAAAGTACTCAAAGAGGCTTTAATCACCGCAGCAGGTTTAGGTGTGATAGGTAAAAATGTATTGGGCACTGGAAAAAAGTTCATGCTCGAGCTTTTCATCAGCCCAGGTGGTTATGTGCAGGGTGAAGAAAGTGCGCTTTTAGAAGCCATCGAAGATAAGCGTGGCGAACCTAGAAACAAGCCACCTTTCCCTGTTTTTGAAGGGTTGTTTGGTAAACCTACTGTTATCAATAATGTTGAAACACTTTCTTGGATTCCGGGCATCGCTCTTAATGGCGGAGAATGGTATCGCGATAAGGGCATCCGTGGGGCGACCGGGATGCGCATTGTTTCGATCAGTGGCGATGTACAAAAGCCTGGCGTTTACGAAGTGCCTTTTGGCCAGACGGTTAAAGAATTGATTTTTGATACAGCCGGTGGAATGTTGCAGGGGCACACTCTTAAAGCTATCGCAACCTCAGGGCCTTCGGGTGGTTTTCTACCTGCGAAGGTACCTGTCGAAAAGTTGCCAGCTAAATTCGTTCAAGATAAAGTCCCTGCGGGGGCCAAGCTTTACGATATTCTTGAACTGCCTTTGGATCTTAATACGGTGGGGCAGATGGGGGGCATGTTGGGTGCTGCTTTTATCGTTTATGATGATCGCAGAGACATGCTCGACAACGCCTNNNNTGCATTGAACTGTGTTTCTTTTTACCGGAATGAATCGTGTGGGAAATGTGTTCCTTGCAGAACCGGTTCTCAAAAGTTGGTCGATATAATCACGAATTTGATGCAAGGTAAGTCAGGCCGTAAAGAGCTTGGGCTTATTAATGAACTTGGTGAGACGATGGGGATAACCTCGATTTGTGGGTTGGGGCAGGTGGCCTCTAATCCCATCACCAGTCTTTTGAAGTTCTTCCCTGAAGAAGTTGAAAACTATTTAAAACAAGTTTGAGTTTAAGGGTTTGGGCCTTTGCGGCCTTGGAGGTTGGCGATGAATGTAGCTGAAGAATTGTTCCCTGTGGTGGTTGATGGCAGGGTTGTAGAACTCGATCGTATTGCCTCGGATTTATTGAAGGCGCCTCCCATCAAATTAACAATTGATGGTAAAGATGTAGAGATCGCCAGGGCGACACTTGCAAAGAATCCGATTACCGGCGAATTGAAACCCAAATTGACCACCATTTTAGATGCGGCACAGATGGCGGGAGTTTTCATTCCTATTCTTTGTCATCGCGAACACATGGAACCTGTTGCAGTATGCAGGTTTTGTGCTGTTGATATTGGTGCTCGTACCCTTGTTGCTGCCTGCCATCGACCCGTTGAAGAGGGCATGAAAGTTTCCACAGGCGCAACCAGCGATAAAGTTAAAAACTCCGTTAAGATTCTTACCGAACTTCTCTTGGTTGATAATGCAGTTCCCCGTGTAGTAAACAGGGAGTATGGCGACAATGAACTTCGCACCATTGCCAAAAAATTTGGCATGGATCCGCATGCTTCCCGCTTTCCTAAAAACCCTCACGATCGTGGCACCGATGATAGTTCGATGATCATTTCGGTTGATCATAATGCTTGTATTCTTTGCGATCGCTGTGTCCGGGCATGCAATGAAGTTCGCCATAATGAAGTGCTTGGCAGAATGAACAAAGGTTTCAATGCTAGGATTTCTTTTGATCTTAATGATCCGATGGGGAATTCTTCGTGTGTATCGTGTGGCGAATGCATGGCTTCCTGCCCTACGGGCGCGCTTACGAATAAGAAGCTTGTAAGTTCTAATCTTATTGAGCAACCCGGGGCATTGCCTGTGTCGGTGGAAGATCTTTTCACCCATGAACTTTTTAAGGGCATCAGCCAACCCTTTATGGAATGGAATCAAGGATCGGTCATACGAAGGAAATTTAAGCAGGGCGAAATCGTTTGCAATGAGGGTGAATCTGGCTCGACAGCATTCATCATTGAAGAGGGTGTGGTTGATGTGTTTTTAAAAAGCCCTTTGAATCATATTAAGAACACGCAATCAAGTGGGTTTCTTGGCTTGATCAAAAAGTTCACTACGACGCTCTCCACCGCTTCAAGGGATGAAGAGAAAAAAGCTCGCTACATTTCAATTGATGCGCCTGTAAGCCTTAACACGAGCAATCCCATTGCCCAGTTGACCAAGGAAGATGTTTTATTTGGCGAAATGACCTGTATGAATAATTATCCAAGGTCTGCTACTGTTCGTGCCAAAACGGATGTAAGCCTTCTTGAAATCCGCAGGAATGTGCTTTACATTCTGCAACGAAATAAAGAGAGCAAGGCCATTCTTGATGGTGTTTATAACAAAAGATCCATCAGCACTCATTTACGCAGTATCCCCTTGTTTGCAGAGCAATTTACCAACGACAAGGATTTCGAGCAGTTTGTTGATTTAGTGCGTGAGAAAGCAAATCTCATTCGCTTAAATCCGGGTGATGTCCTTTTCAGACAGGGTGATGCGGAAGATAATTTTTACTTGGTGCGCATTGGTTTTGTCAAAATCTGGCTCAAGCAACCGGGTGGTGATCATGTTATTAATTATACCGGCCCGGGCGGTATGGTTGGCGAAATTGCACTCATGGGGCATCTTGCAGAATTGAAAGGCAAATTGCTTTCCCAAGGTCGAACTGCCAGTGCGACTGCTTTGGATCATGTGGATCTTGTCAGCATTAGTGGTGAAAATTTTAAACTCATCCTTGAGAATTTCCCGAAGATTCGTGAAAAAATGGTCGCCATCGCTTTGGAAAGAATTACCGAAACTCAAAGGCAACTAGCAAAAGTTGAAAGCACCAACCTTAATGATTTTCTTAAGCAAGGTTTGATGGAGGCCCGTAGTTTATTGGTGTTGGATCTGGAGAAATGTACTCGCTGCGATGAATGTACCAAAGCTTGCTCTGATACACATCAAGGGGTGACGAGATTGGTTCGTGAAGGCCTTCGGTTCGAAAATTTCCTCGTTGCAAGTTCCTGCAGATCTTGTCTTGATCCTTATTGCATGGTTGGGTGCCCGGTTGATGCCATTCACCGAGGCAAAAAACGTGAAATGACTATCGAAAACTGGTGCATCGGTTGTGGAAAATGCGCCCAGAATTGCCCCTACGGCAATATCAACATGCAACCTTTCGAGACAAATGAAAAAATCGATGATATAACCAGACCTGGTTATAAAGTCGCGGTTGTTCAGCAAAAAGCAACTATGTGTGATCTTTGCGAATCTGTGGATGGACAGCCTAGTTGTGTTTACGCTTGTCCTCATGATGCTGCACATCGTATGAGTGGTGCAGAGCTGATTAAAAAAGTTGATTCCATTAAAAATTAAAGCCTTCATGGTTGGAAAAGAAAAAATAATGAGTGTTGAAAAGTTTGATTTGGTAGTACTCGGTTCCGGGCCTGCTGGTGAAAAGGGTGCTGCTGCTGCTGCGTACTTTGGTAAAAAAGTAGAGCTTATTGAAAAAGAAAATGTGCTTGGTGGTGCTGCTGCAAACACTGGCACTCTCCCTTCCAAAACTCTCCGGGAATCGGCTCTTTACCTCTCGGGGTTTAAGCAAAGAAAACTGTTTGGGTTTCAGGTTGATATGATGAAAACTATTCATATCAGTGATTTCATGGCGCACGAACGCTTTGTCACCGATCATGAACGCCAGCGCATTCGCGAAAATCTTGCAAGGCATGGTATCACTGTATACCGTGGTATGTCCTCTTTTGTTGATTCGGAAACTGTTGTTATAAAGCCTGATCGATGCCCTGAGGTTCAATTGAAGGCGGATCGGTTTCTCATTGCGACAGGTTCTTATCCTTTCAGGCCCAAGAATTTTCCCTTTCACGATCCACGGATTCTAGATTCCGACACTATCTTAACCCTTGATGTTATTCCTGAAAGTATGTTGGTTATTGGCGGTGGTGTTATTGGTTGCGAATATGCGTGTATGTTTTCTGCTTTAGGGGTTCGTGTTTGCGTGGTGGAAAAATCCGAGAAGATTGTTGGAGGGATGGACAGTGAAATTTCCAGCTCTTTGAAATCACGAATGGAATCCGCAGGCATCAAATTCTTTATGGGTGATTCGGTAATAAAAATTGAGTGTGGTAAACTCGTTGGGGTCGAACTCGAATCGGGTGCAACTATTGAGACCCATTCGGTTTTGGTTTCTTCTGGAAGATCTGGGCAAACAGGTTCTATTGGTCTTGAAAATGTTGGTGTTACCACTAATTCCCGCGGCCATATTTTAGTAAACGAACACTTCCAAACCAAGCAACCTAATATTTATGCCGCTGGCGATGTCATCGGGAATCCTTCCCTTGCTTCTACTGCAATGGCTCAGGGTCGTATTGCTGTTTATCATGCTTTTGATCTTAAGCAATCGGCTCACTTCCCGTCCCTTCTCCCCAGTGGTTTGTATACAATCCCCGAATGCTCCTCTGCTGGGCAGTCGGAAGAGCATCTTGACGAAGCTAAAATTCCTTATGTTTCAGGTAAGGCCAGTTATGCCAATAATGCCCGCGGGCAGATCATTGGTGATACCGAAGGCTTCCTTAAATTGCTTTTTCATCGAGATACTAAAAAACTTCTTGGTGTTCATGTCATCGGGGAAGGGGCTACCGAAATTGTTCATATTGGTCTTACGGTCATGGTGATGGGTGGTGGCGTCGATGTTTTTATTGATACCTGCTATAACTATCCGACCATTAGTGAAATTTATAAATATGCTTGTTATGATGCCCTTTCGAAGTTTGATAAAATCAAAAAATCCTCGGAAGAACCTTAGTGATTATTAGTCACTAGTTTTTTCGCATTACAATGACTCAAGAACCCCAGTATTTTTTCAAGGCTCGTTACGATGAAAATTGTTCACTATCCACACCCTGCTTTACGTTGTCAGGCCAAGCAAATTTCTTCGATCGATAAGAAGATCAAACTTCAAATCGGCGAAATGTTTGATCTCATGTATGAGGCCAAGGGGCTTGGGCTTGCTGCAACTCAGGTTGCACTTCCCTTCCAGTTATTGGTGATGAATGTTTCTGGAGACCCAGATAAAAAAGAGCATGAGTTTGTTTACATCAACCCCACCTTAGTTGAGCGCAAGGGCACCATGGATGGCGAAGAAGGTTGCCTTAGCTTTCCTGGTTTGTTTCAAAAAGTTCGCAGAGCTAAAACCGTAAAGATACAGGCTTATAATCTTCAAGGGGAAAAGGTGGAAGTGGTTGCTTCCGACCTTGCTTCTAGAGCTTGGCAGCACGAAATTGATCATCTCAATGGTGTTCTTTTTGTTGATAAGCTTGGCATTATCGGCAAACTTGCATCCCGCGGCGCTCTCAAAGAACTTGAAGAAGAGTTTAAGTTTGCTCAGCAGCGTGGTGAAATTCCTCCCGAGACCGAGATCAAAGCTCTCATCGATTCACTCTTATCCGAATCTTAATTTCCCTAGGGGTTTGATTCATGCGAATTGTCATGATGGGCACTGGTATTTTTTCTGAGCCTACTTTTGAATCTCTACTGCTCAACAAAAAAGATGTTGTTGCACTTTTCACCCAACCCGATCGCGCCATTGGGGAAGAAAAAGCTTCCACCAGACAGGTTGGCAAAGGGATGAAAAATATTGCCCTTCAGCACCATATCCCCGTCTTTCAACCTTTTAAAATCAACTCCGACGAAGGACTTGCAATTCTTCGTGATCTTCGCCCGGATCTTTTCGTCGTTGCTGCCTATGGCCAAATTCTTTCCCCAGATGTGCTTGTAGTTCCTACCCTTGGCGGTATTAATGTTCATGCTTCTTTGCTTCCCAAATACCGAGGGGCTGCTCCTGTTCAATGGGCTATTGCCAACTGCGAAAAAGAAACAGGCGTTTCCATTATCCAGATGACACCCACACTTGATGGTGGGAATATTCTCGCAACGGTTGTCACCCCGGTTTCCCCGGAAGAAACCGCAGGGGATCTTGAGGCTAGGCTTTCTATTATGGGCGCAACTATTGCCCTTGAGATTATTAATAAAATGGAGACCGGACCTATCCAAGGTCTTCCGCAGGATATTTCTCTTGCGACCAAGGCGCCCAAGCTTCGTAAAGAGCATGGCAACATCAACTGGGAGCTTAATGCCTTGCAAATTAGTGCTCATATTCGGGCAATGCAGCCTTGGCCCACGGCTTTTACTTTGTGGCAACGGACCGAGCAACCTCCCGTTCGGATTATGATTTTAAAAGCTACTCCTGAACTTGAAGCCACAACCTCTTTGCCTCCTGGAAGTATTCTTGAACCTTCAAAAGATTTAAACATGATGCAGGTGGCTGCAGGAAACCGCACTATTTTGAATGTCCTTGAGGTTCAACCTGCGGGCAAACGTAAGATGGCTGCTGCTGAATTTCTGAGGGGAAGGCACTGGTTTTCGGGCGACTCTCTTCCTTGGCTCGGGGTTTAGTATACTATTCTTATACTCCTTTACTTTTCGAGCAGGTTTAAACTTATTCATGGCTAAGAAACTTTTCATCGAAACCGTCGGCTGCCAGATGAATGTTCTGGATAGCGAAATTGTTGTTGGTACCTTGAAAAAACAGGGGTACGAACTTGCAACTGAGGCCACTGATGCTGATGTGATTCTCTTTAATACTTGTAGTGTGCGTCAGCATGCTGAAGATAAAATTTACAGTGCCCTTGGTCGTATCAGGATTCATATGGATGAAAACCCGCACAAGATTCTTGGCGTGCTGGGGTGCATGGCTCAAAAAGATCAGGAACTGATTCTTCGCAGGGCCCCGCATGTTGATGTCGTTTGTGGTACAGGGCAGTTGGGCAGGATTGCGGAACTTATTGAAGATGCAAAATCATCGGGCAAACCTCAACTGGCTCTCAGCCTCGGTAGATCTGATGCTTCCAAGGATGAAGTCGAACGCAGCTTCGAAAGTTATGACCCTTCCAGAGAAACTGCGATGCGGCCCAATTCTTTCCAAGCTTTTGTTCGCATCATGTTTGGCTGTGATAAATTCTGTACCTATTGCATTGTTCCCAGTACCAGAGGACCAGAGCAAAGTAGATCTCCTGATCATATCCTTGCTGAAGTTCGACTTCTCGCAGATCAGGGCTGTAAAGAAATCACATTCCTTGGCCAAACTGTTAATAGCTATTATTACAAACATGGCGATGGCAGAACCACCACTCTTGCTGGCCTCTTTAATTTGATTCATGATACGCCTGGAATTGAACGGATAAAATTCGTCACTAATTATCCGAAGGATATGGATGACGAACTTCTTGATGCGGTGCGTGAGTTACCTAAGGTTTGCAAGTATCTTCATGTGCCTGTGCAATCGGGTTGCAACGAAGTGCTCAAGCGAATGAAGCGCCTTTATACGGTTGAATATTACATCGAGATGTTGCAGCGTTGCAGAGAGAAAGTTCCTGGCGTTGCAGTGTCCAGTGATTTTATCGTTGGCTTTTGTGGTGAGACCGAAGAATCTTTTAGGCGTAGTTGTGATTTGGTTGAAAAGAGCATGTTCAAAAATAGCTACATCTTTAAATACAGTACCAGGCCGGGTACCAAAGCGGACGACCTTTATCCTGATGATATTAGCGATGCCACTAAAAAGCGCAGAAACAATGATCTCCTCGCTTTTCAAGATGCCAATAGCCTTATCGATCATCGTGCTAAAATCGGATCTGTTGTTGATATCTTAGTTGAAGGCCCTAGTAAATTAGCGGTTAAACATCCTGATGGCCCTCGACAACTTACAGGCCATACCATGACCGATCACATCACGGTTTTTGATGGTAATGATAGATTGATTGGCAATACCGTGAAAGTGCTTATTGAAGATGCCACTGCTTTTACTCTTTTTGGTAGAATCGTAACGGATGAGGTTTCCGGGGCTGCTTTGGTTTCCCGCGAAGCTACGATTGCGAAACCTAGCGTTGCTCCTGCTGCAGGTAGGAAATCGCTTGAAGTCATCTCATGAAAAAGTTTTCTTAAACTGAAACTCAAAACCCATGAATAGCCCTGCGAATCCTGAATTTGACTGGCTAAACAACTTCAAGCACTCTGATCCTATTCGTGCCCAAAAAAATCTTTCCCTGCTTGCAAAACATCTCGACTCTAATTCTTTTCTTTCGCTTCACAATAGTATCAAAGAGCTTTTACCTTCTTTGCCAGACCCAGATCGCTCCCTCAATAATCTTGAGCGCTTCTTTTCCCAATCTTCTTCCAAGCCTTATTGGGATTTGATTCTAGGCGATAAGTCTGGCACTCTCCTTGATCTGCTGCAAATTTTCAGCACTAGCCAATCCTTCAGCGATCTTTTGATCTCTTATCCAGATTGCATTGATATGCTTGGCGTGCCCCTGCATCAAACTCCTTCTAGAGAACAACTGGTGCAAGAGCTTCAAGCAGAAGTTGATAAAAACCCTGATGATGCTTCTATTCTTAGGGCACTGCGCAGATATAAGCAAAGGCAGGTTCTTAGAATTGGGGGCAATGATATTCTTCGCAATAGGCCTCTGGAAGAAGTTACTAGGGATATCTCTCAAGTTGCGGAGGCTGCCCTTGAAGTTGCAATGAACCTCGCACGCAAAACCCTTGAACGCAGATATGGCATACCCTTTAATGCCTCCGATCTTCCCGCATCTTGTTGCATTTTAGCATTTGGAAAACTTGGAGGTGAAGAACTTAATTATTCTTCTGATATCGATCTCATGTTTGTTTATGATGACGATGGGATTACCAAAATCTCTCGCGGTACTCCCATTGATAACTCCGAATTCTTTAGCAGGCTTGCTTCTGAAATTGTCAGGCTGCTTTCCTCGCATACCGACAGAGGCACTTGCTATAGGGTTGATCTTAGGCTTCGCCCGGAAGGGCAGCGCGGGCCTTTGGCTCGTTCTCTCGAGGGCACTCTCGCCTACTACGATACTCTGGGTAGAACTTTCGAAAGGCAGGCGCTTATCAAGGTTCGAACTGTTGCGGGAGATTGCAATCTCGGTGCGGCCTTTATTAAATCGATCGAGTCTTTTGTCTATCGCAGGTATCTTTCCTTTGCTGAAATCAACGAAATAAAAGCGCTTAAACGTAGGATCGAGCTACAAACCTCTAAGCAGGGCCTTGAACAAACCGAGGTTAAAACAGGCCGGGGTGGGATTCGGGATATTGAGTTCACCATTCAGTTTCTTCAGCTTCTCAATGGTGGTGATCTTCCCATGGTTCGCGAAAGAAACACCTTGAAGGCTCTGCTTGCACTTGAAAAAGAGGGCTGCCTGACAGATCAAGAATCTCGAGTCCTTGACGATGCCTATCGTTTCTTGCGAAAAACCGAGCATCGCCTTCAAGTATTGTTTGACCTGCAAACACATAAGCTTCCAGACAAAGAAGATGAGCTCAACAAGCTTGCACAAAGAATGGGATACTTTTCTGAGGATCATAAATCGCCCAGAGAGTTATTTCTTGAAGAATATAAAGATCGTACCTCACTTACGCATAGAATTCTTGAACATCTTTTGCATCAGACTTTCTCCGGAGATGCGGATCAATCCGAGCCCGAATCAGATATCATTCTCGATCCCAACCCTGAACCCGATTTAATCCGCGCTGCTTTGGAAAAGTATCGCTTTAAAAATATCGATGTCGCTTATCAGAATCTTCTTCTTCTGGCTCAGGAATCAGCACCGTTCCTTTCAACCAGACGATGCAGGCACTTCCTTGCTTCTATTGCCCCTGCTTTGTTAAAAAGCCTCAGAGAGACTCCAGACCCAGATATGGCTCTAATGAATCTCGAAAAAGTTACTGCATCTCTGGGCGCTAAAACCATCCTCTGGGAACTCTTCAGTTTTAACCCTCCAAGCCTTAAACTTTATGTCGATATCTGCGCTTGGAGCCAGTTCCTTTCAGGCATCCTCACCAATAACCCAGGCATGATCGATGAGCTTCTCGATTCCCTGGTGCTCGACCAACCCAGAAAACTTTCTGAACTTAAACACGAACTGGCAGACCTTTGTAAAAACGCTAACGATCTCGATCCAATCCTTCATAGTTTTCAAGATAAGGAACTTCTTAGAATTGGCGTGCGCGATATTCTTGGCAAAGATCCTATCCGCCTAATGGTTGCTTCTCTTAGCGATCTGGCTGAAACGGTCCTTTCCACCGTGGCTGATATTGAAATGAACGCCATGGTTTTAAAGTTTGGGCAGCCACTTCTTTCTGTTGGCCCAAGAGCGGGAAAGCCCTGTAGATATGCTATTGTTGGCCTCGGAAAACTGGGCGGTAGAGAAATTAATTACCACAGTGACCTTGATCTGATCATTCTTTACGAAGGCGAAGGCAAACCGCAGGGGCTTAACAATCAAAACCCTGATGAGCAACAACCTGATAACAATTCCTTTTTTATCGAACTCACTCAAAGGATCACTAAAACCCTAAGTAATCACGGACCTTTGGGCAGGCTTTATGAATTGGACTTTAGATTGCGACCCACAGGGCGATCAGGCAGCCTTGTCATCCCCATCCAAGAGTTCCAAAAATATTATCACGATTCTGGTAATGTTCAGCTTTGGGAAAGACTCATGCTTTCGCGAGCCCGAGTTGTGCATGGCGATACATCTTTTGCCAACGATGTTTCTGTGGTTGTCAATAATGCTGTGTGTATGGTTCCCTGGCAAAGCAACTTCATTGACGAAATGAAAACCATGCGCGATCGCCTTGAAGCTAGTCGAAACCCCGGGGATTTGAAGCGGGGAATCGGAGGCATGGCAGATGTTGAATTCCTCGTCGAATTATTGCAAATTCGCTTTGGTGCAAGTCATTCCTCCATCAGGCATTCCAATGTTTGGTCTGCACTTGAAGCAATGAAGTTATGTGGTTTAGTTTCAGCTACTGAACATTTCGAGCTGACCAGTGCTTATGATTTTCTGTTTCGAGTTCAGGCAAGGTTACGAATTGTCAAAAATCTTGCGATTGATACCATCCCTGAAAAAACTGATGAAGTAACCAAGCTAGCCCGAAGATTGGGTTTCGAGCTTGTTATTTTTCAAGAAACTCTTTCAAGGCATCAGAAAATTGTCAGGCAACATTATTTGCAAATTCTTGAAGGGTGCAGATAGGCACTACGATTGCAAATGCTCATGCAATAATTTATACAACTTCTCAGGTTTATCCTCATTGGGCCTCAGCCTGCAGTAAATATTTTCAGAATCTACCACCCTAAGCCGGCCTTTGCTTTTGTTTGCAACGGTCTGAGCCCGCTTGGCATTTCTGTAGGTGAAAACAAGATCAATCGGCCCAGTTACTCCCGCTGGTGGCCTTTCAATATGGATCTGACTTATTTGCCATTTGGCTGCAAGAATTCGTACTTCTGCAAGCCTTATTAGCCATTCTGTAACTGCGGGAATCTTCCCGAACCGGTCTTTTAATTCGGTGCGGAAATCTGTCAGCTTTTCCAACTGCCTGATGCGTGCCAACCTTCGATATACCTCGATCCGATTCTTCTGCCCTGTTACATAATCCCTTGGAAGAAATGCGGGCCATTCCAAATCGATGTTCACTTCCAACGGGGTTCGCAATGGCTGATTTTTCATTTCCCGCACTGCGTTTTCCAACAGTTGGCAATACATTTCATACCCTACCGAAGCGATATGCCCGCTTTGTTGGGTTCCCAATATGTTTCCTGCGCCTCGGATTTCCAGATCTCTCAATGCGATTTTAAACCCTGAACCTAACTCGGTGAATTCTTCAATCGCTTTTAATCTTCTGCCTGAATCCGGGCTTAGCACCCTATCTGTTGGCAATAGCATGTAGGCATATGCTCTGCGCTGCTGCCTGCCTACCCGGCCCCTTAGTTGGTGCAAATCGGCTAGGCCATAGATATCCGCCTCATCGATGAAAATCGTGTTCGCATTGGGGATATCCAATCCGCTTTCGATGATGGTTGTCGCAATCAAAACATCTGCATTACGAGTAAGGAATTTCACCATGTTTTCTTCGAGTTCAGCTTCCTTCATCTGCCCATGGACTATGGCAAAGGCTGCTTCAGGAACAAGTTTCTTCAGCTTGTCTGCAACTTTGTGAATATCATGTACCCGATTATGCACAAAGTATACCTGCCCTTCACGGTTCATCTCTCTTAGTATCCCGTGCCTTACTAACTCTGGGTCCCAGCGGATAATTCGCGTTTCGATGGCATGCCGATCCACAGGTGGAGTTTCAAGATTGCTAATATCTTTTATTCCGAGAAGTGAAAGGTGCAGGGTTCTTGGAATGGGTGTTGCTGTCATGGTGAGAATATCAATTTTTTCGCGTAGCCTTTTCAGTTTCTCTTTGTGTTCCACCCCAAACCGTTGCTCCTCATCGATGATTACTAATCCAAGATCCTTGAATTTTACATCTTCACTTAGCAATCGATGTGTACCTATTACGATATCTACGCTGCCTGTGCCAAGCCTTGCGATGATGTCTCTCTGCTCGGAAGGCGTTCTGAATCTGCTAAGGCATTCAACCACAAAGGGGTATCCTGCAATTCGCTGTGTAAAGGTGCGCAGATGTTGCTCCGCAAGTATTGTGGTAGGTACCAATACCGCAACTTGCTTTCCATTATCAATTGATTTGAATGTTGCCCTAATCGCAAGTTCAGTTTTTCCATACCCTACATCGCCACAAATAAGCCTATCCATAGGCTTTGCGCGTTCTAAATCTGCTTTGATCTCGGTAAGGGATGCGAGTTGATCGGGTGTTTCTTGATAGGGAAATGCAGCCTCGAATTCTTTTTGCCATTCGGTGTCAGGCGGGAATGCATTCCCCGTTTGCGATTCTCGAACCGCTTGCATTTGAATCATTTCGCAAGCAAGATCGATTACCGCGGCTTGCACTTTAGATTTACGACTGTTCCAACCCGTGCCACCAAACTTTGACAACTCCGGTTCTTGTTTCCCACCACCAACATATTTTTGCACCAGATCTATCTTTGATACAGGAACATAAACTTTTACTTTGTCTCGAAACTCCAACACCAGATGTTCTTCCATGACCATGTTGGCGGGGTTGGTTGAATCACTGGTGGGATTCTTTTTCTTTTCAAGGAGTTCCATGCCTAGATATCTGGCGATACCATGGCTGATATGGACCACTAAATCCGAAGGCGATAGGTCTAGAAAGCTATCGATTGCCCGTGATTCAAGTTTTCTTGCGGAAGCGTGCGGTCTTACAACTTCATCTCTGCGAAATAATGTTTGAGCGCCAAGCACCAAGATATGCCGGTCTTTTTTTACCCCGACAAGCCTGAAGCCTTTTCGTATCAGCCCCACATCTAAAGAAAGCCTGCCTTGCGCTGCCACTTGCGATGTAGCTAGCACTTCATGCAATCGATGGGCCTCTGCTTCTGTTGCACAAACCAGAACCACATCATCACTGCTTGCAGCATGATCTAATTCGGTTTTAACTTTTGCTACTTCCCCTGTAAAGCGCTCGACTGATTCAACTTTCATGGAGTAGGAAATTTCCGCACTATGGCGGGGCATGGCAGCTACTAATAAGCTGGGCTTGGTTGCTAGGGTTTTAAACGCACCTTGCATCGAAAACAAGCCACGGATGTTCCCCATACGATCAAGGTAATGGCGGCCTTGATCTTGTATCTCTTCTGGTTCAACCATGATTACCGTTGCGGTACCTAGATAATCCACCAGATGACCATTTGGTAGGGTGCCTTTTTCTTCAAAGGTCATTGCCATGATTTCAGAAGACTGCACCACATCGAGACTGCGTTGGGTTTCTGGTGCGAAGTTTCTAAGTGATTCGATTTCATCGCCAAAGAATTCGAGACGAAGAGGCAATTCACTTCCTGGTGAATAAATATCAACAATGCCTCCCCGTTTACAAAACTGCCCTGGTTGAACTACGGCTTCTGTTGGATCATAGCCATGCTTTACAAGCCATTTGGTCAAATCTTCTGGGGGAATGGTGGTGCCATTTTTCAGGGGAAAGCTAGATTTGGCTAGTTGTTCTATACTGGGCAATGGTTGTAAAAGAGAGGGTATTGAAGCAAGCACAATCGAGGGTTTGGTTGGGATGTTGAGGGATAAAGCGAGCCTAAGCCTTGCGCATGCTGCTTCGGATTTATTGCTGAACTTCCCTGCGAAATCATCATCTGCGGGAAAAATCTTTGTTTCTAACCCGCTGAAAGTATTAATCTCTGATGCCCAGAATTCTAAATCCGAGGGGTGAGATAACACGATAAGGATATTGTGTTTGATTCTGCTTGCGCAAGCTGCAACCACCATGGAAGCAGAGGATCCCCAACAGCCATCAACGGTGGCGCTTTGGCCCTTCGCTAGGGCTTCAGCAACCTTGTGCATTTCCTTTACTTCGAGCAATTTTGTGATGAGTGCACGAACTTCCCCTTTGCCTGGAAGAGGTTGTTTATTTTCGGGTATTGTGGAAGGCTCGTTCATGTACATTTCTGAGAAAACCGGTTACATCACACTAGATTAGTGTAGTGAAAAAACAGTGCTTTTTGCCACTTTGTCTCACTTTCATTGAAGGATTTGAAACATTACTTTGAATCAAGAGTGGAAGTGTGATTTGAGTAGTAGGCTTCTAATCAATGAAATGTATTAAAACGGTTCTCGCTTTTACTTGCGTTTAAGTTTTCAATTAAGGTTTTTAAGGTGGCTACTTCTTTTTGATTTCTGAATATCAGCAGATGGTTTGAAGGTTGCACCTTTACCTACGACCAAGAACATGTTAACAAAAACTTACCATCATCTTTATTTCCGGCGGATCTGTTTTAGGTAACTTCAACTTCAGCCCATCAGATCATTACAATTGTTTTCATGGAGTTTTTGGCAGGATTTGAGCATTTACAGATTCCACCCTGATACCTTCGATGGCGTTCACCAGATCGGTAAATTCCGCTTGGGTGAGTTTGCCACTGGCGCTTAGGCGAAGGTTGCCTTGGGGATCAATGACCACCAGATTTGCGGAAGAGGGTTTGAACTTAAAAGTGGTGCGCATGGTTTCGTTAAAATCGAGCCATACTGGAACCTCAGGCGAAGCTTTTTGAAATTGATTACGAATGAAAACCTTTACTAAGTTTGGAACTTTCCCAATGCACGCTACTGCAATGGAATGGACTTCAGGAGCGCGGGTGCCAGGTGGTTGATTGACGATTTCAATAACTGGAGCGAATCGAGCCTGCCCGGGGTTCTTGCCTTTCGCTTGTGGATGAAAAGATTCATGAATTGCTTGGCCAAGTAATTTATTTGCATCCGCACCTTCTTTATCACCAAAAAGCAATATGACTACATCACCTTTGTAATTATCGAGCCTGTAAGGTTTTTGAAACTGGTCTTCCATCTCTATTTTTGGAACAGGAACAGGCCTGTAGATTAATACCTCGGCATTCAACGATGTTGCATACAAAAGCACAGAGAAGATGATCAGCTTTGGTTTTAATTGCATGAGCCAACTCCATCGGTGGAGGTATGTTGGTTTGTTGATTGGAATTTCAAGATTGAGAAACCAATGAAGATTGCACTAAAAAAAAGTGTGACAAGTGCGCAATAAGTTGCATCAAGCAGGCCCATACCCTGCCAAATGACACCTTCGAATCCTTTGATCATCCAAGTGGTAGGAAGAAGTAGAGAGAAATTTTGGACCCAAAGAGGAAGCATGAATGAAGGCAACCAAAGCCCACCGAGAATAGAGAGACTGAGAATCGAAAGAATTGCCATACTTCGCGCGCGGTTTTCGGTGCCACCAATTGCAGCCACCAATAATCCGGTTGCAGCAGAAAGCAATGCGGTTGCGATGGCCATCAGAATGAAGCCAAAGACGGAGCCATTGATAGCGACACCAAAAACAAGGCTGCCAAAGCTAAAGGTAAAAAGGATTTGGGTGAGTGCGATGAGCGCAGTAGCAATAATCTTACCCCCGAGAAGAGTAGGAAGCGGGATGGGAGCTGCTTTAAGGCGTTTCCAGATTCCCTGTCTGCGTTCTCGTAATAATAGTAGTCCGCAATCCATACCCCAGAATAAGAGGTACTGCATGGTCATGCCGCTGAAGCTATGGCTGTAAGCTTGTCGGGTGATATCTATACCCGCGGGGTAGGGCTCTTTTTTTACTTCGAAAGGTCTTTCCAATTTCAAGGAAGCTGCGCCAGGCAACCAGAAACCAAGTAGTTCAGGTGCTGCTTCGTGAAATGCGATTTCAGTAAATACACCTTCGGCCCATTTGGATTCTAAAGAGGCAGTTGGGTGATGTAATATTTCGATAGCAGGGATTTTTTTCTTAAGTGCTATATGGCTGGCGAAATCTTTAGGGATGACAAGAGCTATTTTAGCGGTGCGCTTTTCGATTTTAATTAGAGCATCTTCGCGTGAAACAAGTGCGGCATTTAGTTTGGGGCTTTTTAGCAGGGCATCGGTGAGTTTGATTGCGAGAGGGCTGTTATCTTCTCGAATGATTAAGAGCGGTAGTTTTAGGTCTTCGTTTTGCAGTGGTTTTGAAAAAACATATCCAAATCCGCTTGCGAGAATGATCGGCACAAGGAAGCAAAGGGCTGCAGCTTTCTTATCGACTAGAAAAAGCTGGATGTCTTTTGAGGCAAGAATCCAAAGAAGACTTAGTTGTTGTTTAAACATCAGGCAACCTTAATTTCACTTAGTTCAAGAAGATATTGTTCAAGAGAATGCGTTTCTTCAGCCTGATTTTTTCGCAGCAGGCTTTGATCTGTTAGAGAAGCATCATAATCTTCTTCAAAAATATAATTGGGGATCGTTGTATTGGTTTTTTTTGCGAGAGCTTTCATGATTATCTGGGCTTGGAATTCTTTCAAGGAGCCATGAAATAACAGGGAACCTTGGGCCATGAAACCAATCTTGTTGCAAAGTCTTACAACTTCTTCGATGTAATGGGTGGTGTAAACGATGGCGCACCCTTCGTCCCGAAGTTTATGAAGGCAAGAAAAAACAGCTTCCCGTGATGGTGGATCAAGCCCAACGGTGGGTTCATCAAGGAGAAGTAATTTAGGTTTATGAATAAGGGCGCAGGCTAGATTGAGCCTTCGTTTCATGCCTCCAGAAAAACCAAAAGAAGGAGTGTAGGCACGGTCTTCTAACCGCACCAGATTAAGAACTTCAGCAATTCTTTGGGAAAGGTCGTTACCATGAATTCCGTAAATGTTTCCAAAGAAGCGTAAGTTGGCGTAAGGAGAAAGTTCTTCGTAGAAGGCAAGTTCCTGAGGCACAAAACCGATTTGGGCACGGTAACTAAGTGGGTGCTGGGTGTGGGATTGCCCATCGAGTAAAATACAGCCTGAATCGAGTTCATGGTTCCCAGCAATGGCATTAAGCGTGGTGCTTTTGCCACAACCGTTGGGGCCGAGTAGGCCAAGGATTTCGCCTGGGTAAACGGCAAGATCAAGGTTTTTAACCGCAAGAGTATTGCGGTACTTGAGGCTGACGCTTTTAAGGCAAAGGAGCTCTTGTTGCGCCATCGTAAATCATCCATGACTAAATAAATGCCTAAAAACATCCGTGTTTGCAGGCGAAAGTATTAAAGAATAACTAATCAGTACCTTAAAAGATGATGGGTAGGCAAGATCAATGCAAAAAGCGCAAAAATAGCTTATTAATTTCTAGGAAAATTGGGTAATATTAGATAAATGAAGCTAGGGAAAGCTATAAATGCCACGGAGGTGGCTATGTCGAAACAAGTGATAATTATTGGAGCGGGGCCCGGAGGCCTTGCAGCAGCTATTTTGTTGTCGAAATCTGGACTTAAGGTCAAGGTTTTAGAAAAACAGGGCAAGGTAGGTGGGAGAACATCTTCCCTCGAGTCTGGGGGGTTTAAGTTCGACCTTGGACCGACATTTTTTCTTTTTCCCCAAGTTCTAAAAAGCATTTATGCTTCCATGGGCAAAGATCTCTTCAAAGAGATTCCGATGGTTCGCCTAGACCCCCAATACCATTTGGTATTTGGAGAAGGTGGTGAGATTCTGGCTCGGCCTGATGTTCCTGCAATGGAAGCTGCGATTGCCAAGATCTGCCCCAAGGATGCTGCCAACTTTATTAAATTCTTGACTGATAATCGCATCAAACTAAATGAGTTTAAGAGCACGCTGGAAACCCCCTTCCACGGTTGGCGCGACCTTTTCAAAATGAAAATATTGAAGTTGCTTCCTTTATTAAGGCCTTGGAAATCACTCGATGGCGAGCTAGGCCGATATTTTTCAGACCCAAGGGTCAGGTTGGCATTCTCGTTTCAATCCAAATATTTGGGTATGTCGCCTTTCAATTGCCCTAGTCTTTTTTCTATTCTTTCGTTTTTGGAATATGAGCATGGCGTGTATCATCCGATTGGGGGATGTAATGCGGTAAGCGAAGGGATGGCAAATCTAGCTCGCGAAGCTGGGGTTGAAATTCTATTGAATGAAGATGTGCAGGGGATTGATTTTCAAGGTAGAAAGCCTGTCTCCATCAACACCCAATCTGGAAAGCATGCTTGTGATGCATTGGTGATCAATGCAGATTTTGGGCGGGCAATGGAAAGGCTGATTCCCGAGAAGATTAGGCCAGCATGGACCAACAAGAAAATTGAAAGCAAGCGGTTTTCCTGCTCTACCTTTATGCTGTATCTTGGGATTGAAGGTCGTTACGATAATCTTCAGCACCATACGATTTATATGTCCCGCGATTATCAGGGAAATCTGTTGGACATCGAAAAACGACATGTTCTTTCCGAAGATCCTTCGTTTTATATTCAAAATGCGAGTATTACTGATCCTACTTTGGCGCCCAAGGGAAAAAGCACGCTTTATGTTTTAGTGCCCGTTACCCATATGCATAGTAATGTTGATTGGGCTAAAGAAAAAGTGCGCTATCGCAACCTGGCAATTAAACAATTAGGGAAAATCGGTTTGCACGATGTAGAAAAGCGGATTTGTTATGAGCATGTGATCACGCCCATGGATTGGCAAAACAAAATGGAGATTTACAAAGGTGCGACTTTTAACTTAGCGCACAATTTAGGTCAGATGCTTCATTTCAGGCCGCGAAATCGCTTTGCAGAGTTGGACGGTGTTTACCTAGTGGGTGGGGGCACTCATCCAGGCAGCGGTTTGCCTGTGATTTACGAATCAGCAAGAATCTCTTCAAGGCTTTTATTGGATGACATGGGGCTGCCTTTTGATCATTGCATTCCCCCCGATGAGTATACACTTGAAGAAGGTGTTCCAGATCTTTTAAGTCAGGGATTAATGCAAAATTCTCACAAGGCTGAATATGGTAATCCTTTAACCCCGGTTGGGCGCTAGAGCATAACTGATATATTTGTGGGCGATGCTTTCAGGAGAAAAATTATGGTTAAGTCGAATAATGAAAAAGTATTAGTAATTGGCGGTGGGTTAGCTGGCTTGGCTTCCGCCTGCACGTTGGCAGCACGGGGTTACAAGGTAGAGCTGTTTGAAAAGAATGATTGGCTTGGTGGTAAGGCTGCAATTCTTGAAAAAGATGGTTACCGTTTCGATATGGGGCCTACCATCCTTACCATTCCCTCGGTGCTTGCTCGGATCTTTTCCGAAGCTGGTCGAAAGATGGAAGATTATATTCCCATGGTTAAGTTGGAGCCTCAATGGCGCTCCTTCTTTGATGATGGTTCAATTCTTGATCTTGTAAGTGACGAAAAAACCATGCAGGAAAACTTGGGGAAGTTTGGCCCCAACTGCGCTAGTGGGTATAAGAAATTCCTGCAGTATTCTGAAAGGCTTAATCGTATATCGCAACGATTCTTCTTTTGGAAATCGATTGGTGGACTGCGCGATATGTTTGATTGGCGCACCATGTTTCAGCCAGGAAGTTTGACGGATGTCTTGGCAATTAACATGGGGAAATCGGTGGCCCAGTGCGTGCGAGGTTTTGTTCCCGAGCATCGTGTTTCGCAAATGATCGATCACTTTACGCAGTATGTTGGTTCTTCACCTTATCAATCTCCTGCAGTTCTTTGCAGTATCGCCCATATGCAAACCAGCGAAGGCATCTGGTATCCTTTAGGTGGCACCAATGCTGTTCCCAGAGGTCTAAAAAAACTGGGAGAAGAAATGGGCGTTGTGTTTCATACAGGTAAAGGCGTAAAGCGAATCATCAACGATGGGAAAAAAGTGCTTGGTATCGTTCTTGAAAATGGCGAAGAAGTTTTAGGCGCTGCTGTTGTTTCAAATTGTGAT
>JAPLNF010000062.1 GCA_026692965.1 Planctomycetota bacterium | reverse complement strand
GAAGCCATAGTGGTAAGAAAATCCGAAGGGGTGAAAACTCCGTGAGGGTTCAAGTCCCTCCTTCTGCATCTTTATAAATCACTCGGGACTTAGCAATGTCCAAATCTTATGAAGGCGATGGGCTACAGTTTCAATATCCAAGCACATGGACATTGGAGCACGAAGAAAACGAAAATGGATGGGGCATCACCATCCAAAGCCCCGGAACTGCTTTTATTCTAATCGTTTGCGATCAAGGTATGCCAGATTCGGAAGAGTTGGCAGATGCAACATTAGAAGCACTAAAAAACGATTATCCCGACCTTGAATTTGATCCTGTGATTGAAGACCTTTGTGGCCAGCCCTCAATAGGGCATAACATTCAGTTCTTCAGTTTAGATTTGGGTAACAGTTGTAAAACGCGATGTGTTTACAGCAAAGAAGGCACAATTCTAATTCTAAGTCAGGTAAGCGATTTAGAGATTCAAAAATATGGGCCCGCAATGCAGGCCCTAAGTTCTTCCATTAAAATTGATGATGAATAACACTTTTGCAACCAGTTATTCTTTTCCAGATAATTGACTTAAACTAGCATCGTATCCCTTAAGTGAATTATAAAAAGAAGAGTAGAAAGGTTTGTCGCCTTCAACTGCAGGGGCAAAACGCAAGCCATTGCTGGTCATATGATCCATCAACGCGCCCACCGTCGCACCTTTAGCACTCCAACGACCATTCAAATAATTTACCGAATTTGGCTCAGAAAGATTCTTTAGGCCTTCATCAAGGTTATTGGCAAATCTTTTCGATTGGATGTAATCCCCCGGAGAAAGATCTGCAGCCATATTGTTGATAATTTCCCCGAGGTCGCTAATCGCATCTTTAAACTTTTTATAGGTATCGGGTTCGAGGCTGCCTGAAGAAGCTTGCCGAACAGCATCGGGGGCAATGCGGTTGATATTATCTCGGGGGCTTTTGAATTCAGGGCCTCGTAAAACCATGGGCCAAGGAAGATCAGCACCATTTTTGAAAATACCAACGCTACCCGCAGCGGTACCCGTGGTTAGATTAAGATGTCTCAAAACTTCTTCAGAAATGGGAATCGAGGCACCCTTTATCCTATTGGTGATCTCTGTTTTTTGAATCGAATTGAAAATCGCATTCAAAGCTTTGCCAGACCAAACATCGCCATTGGCAGGATCATTTCTAGCAAGGCGAAGAGCTTCTTGGCGGTCTTTTTCATCCAATTCAGCCCTAGTTGGGGTATTGGCTTTTTCGTACATATCTTCATCAAATTTGGCACGCCTATTAGCAACCTTGGCGTTTTCAACTTGTTCTTTACCCAAGCGAGCCTGCTGGGTAGTAAAATAATACTGGGCATTGGCGTTAGTCATCGAGGAAACGCCTTGGAAATAGCTTCCGGCACCACCGCCTCCGCCGCCACCACCGCCGAAACCAAAACCACCACCACCATAGCCACCGCCGCCGCCGCCATGACCACCACCAGTGAACTGGGCATAGGTATTAACAATCGGCTGTGCAACGCGTGGGACAGGTGCAGAATTAGCCTGACCGCCTGCGCCTGGAACTTGAGCCAAGGCTGGCTGGGCTAAAAAGCTTATCCCAAATAAAGTACCAAGGATAATCTTGCTGGTAATTTTTGTATTCATGACTTCACCTAAACTTTGGTTAAATTACTGCTCATGCACCAAGGTTAACTAATCGAACGGGAAGGCACAGTGCCTTTGGGCACCAGCTTTTTCCATTTAGCAATAGCTTCTTTTCGCTCTGCCTCATTGGCAAGCGTATCAAACTTGATATCCCGGCCTTTGGGTACTAGGCGATGCAAATGCCAGTTTGCAAGTGCGCGAATTCCCGTTTTATCACTGCCAAGATAACCAATCAACGCTTCAAAAGTTTCAGGTTCTTTGAGCTCATCATCCCCAAAGGAGTGGAGGAGATCAATAAATATCTCCGCCTGTTTTTTAGTGTAATGGCGTGAAGAAATAACGAACTCATAAAGCTTTAAATCTTGGCCTGGCTTTCGACCAATCCAATGCCTAAGCCCAATGATTCCGTTTTCGATAACGTCATAGTTTTTGGAACTTACAAAAGACTTAAAGAACAAATCGAGCTGATCTGTTGCAAGGATTAAATTGATTGCAATAAAGCGGTCAGCTTCAGATTCAGAAATCGCCATTGAGGAAAGAATTTCGGGAAGGGGTTTCTCAGCAAGGAACTGCTCTCTAATTTTTAAAACCGCGCCCATTCTGTCTCTAACAATAGGTTTGGAAAGGTCTGGAGGCAAAGTCCACTCAGGAAGTTTTTCAAGCTTTGATTTTATTGGGTGTGAACCATCTGCACTGTTCCATGAAAGCATTGCAGGGCCAGGGGGAGCGGACATGAAGTGGGTTACTCCATGATCAGAAACCTCGCTAGTACCCTTGAGGGCGACATAAATTAGATCATATACGGGCTTTACTTCTTCTTTGCTTAAAGGATTGAAATGGGTTCCTTTAGGCCAACGACCAAGTTCTTCCATAGCGCAAGTCGAACCAGGTTCGTTCAGTACAACTTGACCATGATCTTCATCATCGAACAATGTAACGCTACATTTTACAGAACCTTTTTCCTTGGTGTTGGTAAGTTCGATGCGGCCGCGTTCAAAGTCGACCGAGAAATCACAACCCTCTTTCTTAGGAAGCAATCTGATTGCGGTTTCCCTGATTGGTAGGGGAGAAGTGCCTGCAAGATCACCTCGGAAGGTGAGTTTCACGGTTTTATCAAGGTTTTCAATGGAAACGCCTGCACCTGAAATAATTAAATCACCTGCAAAAAGTTCTTCTTCCTGCTTGGCGGGTCTCCAAGTCGAGGAACCCTTGGCCAAAATAAGCACAGAGCCTTTTTTGCCTAAGCAACGCGCAAGGGGAACCCTCTTAGCATTATCTTTGGCTTCATCTTTGGCTTCTTCCTTGACTTCTTCGTAGACAATGCGCTTTTTCTTGAATAATTGCTTAAACTCTGCAAATGCGTAATCAGAAGATACGCAAACCGTTATCAAACCAACCAATGCTGCTACAAAAAGCAATCGAACCATCAAAGCTTTCCCAATAAAACCTGATCTGCAAGAATTCATGATTTGCCTCGCAAAAGAATCGACTCTTAAATTATACGCTTGAGCCAAATAAAATAGAACTCAAAGCAGGAAACTATTTTGCGTTACTGACTTCCAAAGGAATATCCACGGAAGAATTTTTGCCTGAAATCTGATCTACAACCTTAAGTTTGATTGTGAATTTACCAGCCCTGTTTAAGGAAATATAAAACTGCAAAGGCAACAAGTCTAGTTCAGGAGCGACATCTTTTGAAATCTCGGCTACCGGTGGCTTTTGCACTGTTGGCTTGCCATTAGAATCAAGAATCTCCATCGTTATTTTAAGATTGGGCTGCTTCGCTTTGTCGCGGGCAAAACCAACAATCGACAAATTCAGCCACAAATCTTCACCAGTAGAAAAAATCGCGGTCGGAACCTTTTCATCCCGATCTGCGGTGGTGCGAATGCGAACAATTCCAAGTTCTGCCTTGGTCAGAATAAACTCTTGAACAATGCTTGCAGTCGCCTTGGTTTTCTTTTCTGTTGCAGTAACTTTAACCGAGTATTTTCCGTCGGGTTGGTCCAACCCAATATTTAACTGGGTAAACCCGGGAAGCACATTCCCACCAAGGGAATCAATAGCTTCAATATCTTTGGTTTCGTGTTTGAATTCCAGCCTGCCATCAACCATGACTTCGGTCAGCAGGGAATAAGAAACTTTGCCCTCTGCATCACTTTTTACACCTTTGATATCAAAGGCAAGGTTGAAGGTGTCGCCATGCGCAAACTTATTGGAGGCACGGGGTAAACCCGGCACGCCATACAACAGCCTAGGGTTCTCGATGGAAATTTTCCCGGATTGCTCGGGTAGCATAGCCAAAAGACAAGTCAAACCAACAGTTACGGTCCACATGCGAAAAGTCTCCGCACAAAGCCAAAAGACAAGTCAAACCAACAGTTACGGTCCACATGCGAAAAGTCTCCGCACAAAGCTTAAAAGGTAATAGAAAACTATATTACAGGTTACACTTTATTAATATTTTACTCCAGTGGAATTATAGAATCGGCCCATGATTTTTAAAAATCATCCCCCATGGATGGAGCAATCCACATAATTTTACAGGGTTCGTCAATCTACCTAAGAGTTAATCTCGGCAAAAGATTCCCGAGCAGCCTTTAGGGTCAAATCAATAATGGCATCATCATGGGTAATAGAATTAAAGGCAGATTCGAACTGACTGCAAGGCAAATAAACGCCCCGATCCATCATGGCCCAGAAAGACTTGGAGAACATTTTGGTATCAGACAATTTAGCGGAATCGTAATCGGTTACAGGAGTTGAGGTGAAAAAGAACGGCCACATACTGCCAACCCTGTTGATAACATGGGGTATTTTGGCAGCAGAGGCAGCTTCTTTAAGCCCAAGCTCTAAGCGTTGGGCGTACTTCTCAAGTTTTTCATAAGGCGGGTTTTTCTTAAGTTCCGTTAGCATCGCAATACCTGCTGCCATCGCCAAGGGGTTTCCTGAAAGGGTGCCAGCTTGGTAAACTGGTCCCGAAGGCATAACCTTCGCCATGATTTCTTTTTTCCCACCGTACGCCCCAACAGGCAAACCGCCTCCAACAATCTTGCCCAAGGCAGTAAGGTCAGGTTCAATGCCTAGCAATTGCTGGGCTCCCCCCGCAGAAAGCCTAAAGCCAGTCATCACTTCATCAAGGATAAGAACAGCCCCAAACTGAGTAGTAAGGCCTCGCAGCTCTTTCAAAAACCCACTCGAAGGCGGAATCAAACCCATGTTACCCACCACAGGCTCTAAAATCACACAGGCAATTTTGTCACCCATCTTATGAACAGTATTTTTAAGATCTTCAATATCGTTATAACGAAGTACTAGGGTATCTGCGGTGCATCCCTTGGGAACCCCAGGGCTGCTCGGCACTCCTAGGGTAGTAGCTGCGGAACCCGCCTGAACCAAAAGGCTATCTACATGACCATGATAACAACCAGCAAACTTAATGATCAAATCACGGCCTGTGTATCCCCGCGCAAGCCTCAGGGCACTCATCGTTGCCTCGGTACCGGAATTGACCATACGAACCATTTCAATGGAAGGAACCATGGAAATAATTAGCTCCGCCATCTGCGATTCCATTTCAGTCGGTGCGCCAAAACTGCTTCCTTTGATAGCAGTTGTCTGGATAGCTTCCACGACTTTTGGATGTGCATGGCCTAAAATCATCGGGCCCCAAGAGCCAATAAAATCGATGTATTTATTTCCATCGATATCAAAAAGATAAGGCCCAGCAGCGTGATCGATAAATATAGGCGTGCCACCCACCACACCAAAAGCCC
>JAPLNF010000061.1 GCA_026692965.1 Planctomycetota bacterium | reverse complement strand
GAAACTTCTGCAGCAGATGTGTACGCAACTGCAAGCAGGAAACCAGCCATCAGGATCATCTTTTTCATAGACATCTCCAAGGAAACACTTGCTCAATCATTATGTTAGCGTGAAAAATATAAAATGCGAAGCTCTTTCACCCTTTTCGAATGGTGTAAAGTGTCCCTTTGTGCCTGATACCCCCGGGCAAACCAGCTTTTAAAACCTGAGTGGTGTAAATAAACCCCGATTTATCGAGCGTTTCTCGAAGCAATTGGGCTGGAATCCGATCTTGATCGGTCATCAAGCACAAGCCATCAGGCGCTAGAACCTTGGCAATCATTTTTAACAAGGGGTCTACATTACCAGGCTCGTAAACCAAATCTGATGCAAGAATAAGTGGGAAGCTTAAATCATCGGGCACATTACGCCAATCGATTTGCATGGTGGCGAAATTTTCATACCCATTAACACGGGCATTTTCAGCAGCGAACTCCAAGGCAGTGGCATCATAATCTGAAAAAGTAACATTCAAGCCTTTGTGAAGCCCGACCACACCAACAAGCCCCAAGCCACACCCTATTTCCAAGGTTTTCTGATTGGGGGTAAATTGTTCTTTCATCAAAAACTTGGCTAACATCCGGGCGGAAGGCCATATTTCAGCCCAATAAGGCATATTTTCGTTGTAGGTGATATCGTTAAGCACATCTGGATGGGTAAGCATTTTATCGGTTTCGGAAGGCCGGCCGATCGTGAATTCTTTTTCTCCTGCAATGACTACTTCCCAAATGGTTGGGCCAAGAGCTTCTCTGGGAGTTGCAGGCATTTTTTTTTGTGGGGTGCTAGACATCTTAAAATCCCAACGGGTTCAAATTCTACAAAAGTCCGCCACTCTTTAAAAACACTTCACCAGTTATTTCTTGATCCGCAGGAAGCCTGCAATAGCCCGCAGCATTATCAAAATGCGCATCCAAAATAATCTGCTTGGAATTAGTGTAATCAAATCCATGGTTACAAGGAATATGACCTGTCACCAGCCATTTGCAATGAACCTTATTGAGGAAGTTTTCCGCATTTTCAAGGCTGGTATCCCTGCCCCAAACCAATGAATGCACATTACCCCCAGGGAAAAGATCTGACTCATGCTCAGGAACCAACTCAAGCTTTTTCGGGTCGAAACTTTCTAACTTCGTCTTATCGGGCAAACTATGGCTAATGCAAACCTGATTGGGGAGCAAAATCATCGCTGGTATCACGCTTATCAAGCTCTTATATGCTGCCATTATTTGGGCAACCGCTGAAGGGTACGCAAACGCAACACCCTGATCAAACAACTGATTTAAATCGATATTATTCTTGGAAATCTGCCTGTTTGTCACTTGCGATAGCTCATGATTTCCCAACAAATAATGAATCTGATTGGGAAACTGACACTTTAATGATGCAACCATGTCTAAAACTAAATGGGAATTATCCGACCCATCCGCATGGGTTGTCGTACCGTGGATTAATTCCTGAACAATAAGCGTTCGCTTGGGATTGGCCTTCAAATCCGCTAAAGTAAAGGCTTTTTTGAGGTGATCGACCCTGCCATGCAAATCTCCCACCACAATGACCTCGGAAGCGCTAGCAAGGCGAAGCACCCTTCCAGACCTGCCTGGAGTATTTTTAAATGCAAGAATTGCTTTTTCTATGGTAATAAGGACTTTATTGGGATCTATCATAATGAAGAGGATTCTAATTTCTATTGGTTCGAATTATTCCTGAATTTCCAAGGTACTAAATCATGGCAATCGAAGATATCGTAATCGCAATGACAGGCGCCAGCGGTGCCCCCTACGGAATTCGGCTGCTTGAAGTACTCCTTCAAGCTGGAAAGCACATACACTTTACCCTAAGTCCATCCGCGGTAGAAGTGATAGGAACAGAATGTGGCAGAAAAATCGACCCAGACAAGTTTAATCCCTCAAAGTTTTTCGGTCAATTTTGGACACCACTTCTCTCTAGCAGGTTTACTTATCACAATTACCGTGATTTCGGATCGGGCATTGCCAGCGGATCTTTTTTAACAGGGGGAATGGTCATTTGCCCTTGTAGCATGGGAACGATGGGTGCAATAGCATCAGGGATTTCCGACAATTTAATCACTCGGGCTGCAAATGTTCATCTGAAAGAACGCAGAAAATTGGTGATTGTACCGCGGGAAACCCCCTTGCATTTAGTACACCTGCGCAACATGATCACCTGCACAGAGACAGGAGCTGTTATTTTGCCCGCTATGCCAGGTTTTTATCATAAGCCCACTTCGGTGGATGATATCGTAGATTTTATTGTAGCTCGAGTTTGCGATCAATTAGGGGTTGTTCACAACCTGCAAAAGCGCTGGGGCCAAAAAGAGGGGAATTAACAATCGTAATACTCATCGTCGGGGTTCCATGCTGGTATACCAAGAACTATAGTGCGCACGCCCTCTAAGCTCCAAAGCCTATGTTTTGTGTTCGGTTCGATGTAAATTACCATTCCGGGCTCTACCGCGATGGTATCATCGTTCAATTCCATCTTGCCTTTACCCTCTAAAATATAGTAAACCTCTGTACATTCCTTGTGGTAATGCTTGACCGAATCTTGGATAAAAGTGACATGAAAGTTACAAGCTAAACCATCGGGGCGGGTTAAAACCCGGGTGCTTTCTCCACAGGAACAGGGCACTGTAGGCGATTCTGATACTAAATGAACCCGATACCCCTTGGCAATGGTGGCAGGCATGACATACTCCAAAGAAAAAAGCGAACTCGCAAATGCACAAAACAATTGTGCATTTAGATCGCTTATCAAAGCCTCGCTATTGTGTCTATTTATTGCAGGCATAGCTTCAGGCTTGGCTTGCAGCGAAAAAAGCAAGACAACAAGTACCACTCAAACTACCATATTTTCGACTTCCTTGAAGCCCAAAGAAGAACCAAACAAAGGAAGCATCAAAGGCCAGGTTTTCTGGTCTGGGCCAACCCCGATTATCGAGGGCTTTAACGGCCCAATCAGCCCTTTAAGCGAACATGCCAGCAAACCAAGGCTTGCATGGGCCAACCCCAACGCACCCAAAATAAACCCTAGTAATAAAGGTATTGAACACGCTGTCGTCTTTTTGGATGTTCCAGAAACAAACACACTTAATAAAGTCAGCTTCGCACCGGTTGAGGTGGAAACCAACCATTTCAAAATGCAAGTCAATCAAGATGGTATCACTTCTCCCGTTGGTTTCGTGATGTTGGGAGACGGGGTTAATTTTGTCAACAAGCAAGATTTTTTCTATTCGATCCGAGCCCGGGGTGATGCATTTTTCAGCATTCCTTTGTCTAACAAAAACAAACCGGTTCATAGGGTGTTTACAAAACCGGGTGTTGCAACTTTAACCACTGGCACCGGCCAATTCTGGATGCGATCCCATCTTTTTATATTAACTCACCCCTATGCAACCCGATGCGACAAAGATGGAGCCTTTGAAATTGCAAATCTCCCTCAGGGAAAGCATGATTTTAAAGTGTGGATTCCAAATTGGCTAGTTTCCGAAAAAGAGATCGATGCAGAAACATGGGAGATCACCCGCTTGGAGTTTGCACAACCCACAACGAAAAAATTCTCCGCATCCATCATGCCTGATTCGACCCCAAGGGATCAAAAGATCGAATTCTCGATGTCTGATATGCAGGCACAAAAATAGATTTTAAACAGGATTATCTTCTTATACCCCTTCTCGTTACCCTCATTTGATGGTAAGTTGACTGTAATAATTATCCCAGCGTTTTTTATGTTTTATTTGTCTGGAGGTTCATGTGTCATCAATTGATTATAGTCAGGTTCGAAAAGGTATGGTTATCGTGGGCGAAGGTGGTCAACTCTTCCAAGTGATTGATCGTGATCTTAATACCCCTGGTAACTTGCGCTCTATTCTTAGCTTGAAGCTAAAGAACATCAGTAATGGCAATACTTTGCAAAGTCGGGTTCGCCCCCAAGACAAAGTAGAACAAGCATACCTCGATAAAAGGGAAGCACAGTATCTATATCGCGATGGCGATGATTTTATCTTCATGGATCAAGAATCATTCGAACAAACCCCGCTGCATAAAGACTGGGTAGGCGACCAGATTTATTATCTCAAAGAAAACGATATCGTGCATGTGACTTTCTTCGAAGCAAAGCCCATTTCACTGGAATTACCTCCAACCGTGCACCTTAAAGTGGTCGAAACTGACCCTGCATTAAAAGGCGCAACGGCTGCAGCTCAATTCAAGCCAGCAATCCTCGAAACCGGCCTTAAAATCACCGTTCCCCCTTTCATCGGCATAGGCGAATTTATCGCAATTGATACTCGCACCGGTGAATACTTAAGCAGGTATACCGAAGGTAAATGAGCCTCGATCTTACTGCTGACTGGGAGAAAACGAATTGCCCTGGTTGCCAATGCAACCGGGGTTTTGTTTTTCTAAACCTCAAACCCAATGCAGGCCACGAGCAACGCCAACAGCAATTAATCCGCTGCCCTGATTGCCAACTCGTCTTTCTTTCTCCAAGGCCTAACCGCAACATCATCGGACAATTTTACTCCGCTGATTATGCCCCGCATCAAACCAATAAAATCAAACCCCAAAAAAAAAGCAGTAAGGAATTCTCTTCGCCTCCTCCTCGGATTAATGCAAGGTTGCTCGACTACGGGTGTGGCAATGGTGCCTTCCTTCTAAAAATGAAGGCGTTGGGGTGGGAAGTAACAGGGTTGGATTCTTCAGCAAATGCTGTAGCAGTTGCAAATGCAGCAGGAATAAAAGCCTTAAGGGGAGATTTCGATCACCCGGAAGTTGCTGAACTGAAATTCGATTGCATCACCATAAGGCAGGTGTTGGAACATCTGCACAACCCGATTGAAACCTTGATAAATGCAAGGAAACATTTAGCTACAAAAGGCATGATATCTATCTCGGTACCAAACATCGAGAGCCTGCCATTTCGATGGTATCAGGAAGATTGGCTGGGCATTGATTTCCCGAGGCATCTGCTTTTTTTTAACCCAACGAGTTTGAAAAGCTTGCTGAGTAAAGCAGGATTAAAAGTCCAGGAAATGCGCCATATCAGGCATTCGAGCTGGCTGAGAGAATCAGCATCAAACGCTTTAAAAGCAAAGGGCTTTGGAATTAAGCGCTGGCTGGGAAGTCGAAAATTAAGTAGCAGCGTAATAAGTTTGTGGGCGGGCCTTACCAATCAATGCGATTGCATTCAGGTGCTTGCAGTGGAAGAAGATTGAGAATCTCGTTCATTAGATTTTCTGGAAGCAACTTCAAGAAACACAGTTAGCATCTGTTTGTAATGATGCTCGAAAGTCCACTGGCCTGCAGTCTTCCTAGCTGCCTGACCTGCTGCAATTCTAGTCTGGCTATCAATATACTGCGTCATACTCCAAGCGAGTTTTTCGTAATCATGAGGATCATCCACCACGATACCTTCTTTGTTTTGCGTGATGAATTCTGATGCACCGTTGTATCGGGTTGTGATTACGGGTAAGCCGCAACCCATGGCTTCAGGAACCACATTAGAGCAAGGATCATAAAATGTTGGATGAACGAGGAAGTCGGATGCGAAGTAACAATTGCGCATGTCATCACAAAAACCAACAAAGCGAACTTTATCTGCAACGCCAAGCCTATCCGCAAGCTTTTCAAAACCGCCTGTATGCTTGTTACCCACAATCATAAGTTTGATCGGGCTCTTTGCAGGCAAAAGCTTCATCGCATGCAGCAATGGCTCCAAACCTTTGAGCCGATAATTCATCCCAACAAACAATGCCAAACAATCAGAGGGATCAATATTCCACTGCTGACGCCATTCGATTCTGCGCTTGAGCCTGTCGGTTTCCTGAAAACGATTGGGATCCATCGCGATACGAACCAGACGAAGATCATTAGCAGAGATCTGATAATATTTTTGGAAGTGATCACGCACCATTTCACTAATGCCAATCACGATCGACTTCTTCATTCCGAGGTATTGCAATCGTTCAAGCATCAAAAAAGATTGATGGGAAAGATCGAATGTTTTGAAGAATTTAACAACCTTGCGAATCGTAGGGTTCTTATATTTTAAAAGGTTATGCTCTGCAGTAGCTGCAAACAACCCACCTTGGGGGTATAGCACATCAAGACCCCAGGTTTTATCAAACCCAACGCTCACATCATGATCCTGGCCCTTAAGAGCTTTTAAGCAAGCAGAACCAAACGACCAAGGCCGCATGAACCTTGGAGACCATGGAAGATCAACCTGATGAAAAATCACCGAGGTAGGCAAAGCAGAAGCATCCCAGCGACTGGCATAAAGATGGATTTGATGCCCATCAAGAGCAAGCCTACGAACAAGCGATGCGATGTAGGTTTCACAACCACCGCGCTTGGGAAGAACACTTTCATAGCAAAATGCTATATCCATCTTACCTGAACCACTCCCTTTCTAATTGCCATACCGAAACAATCGATACACTCATTTAATCTCGACCAACAGGGGCAACAAACTTAACCAACATTTGTAAAGAACTAAGCAGCTTTCTTTTTTAAGTTATGGCGTCTGTAACGACCCCATTTGATTTTGATGACATAAAGCAAAATTCGATCCAAGGCGGATCGAGGGCCTAAATCCCTATAGCAGCGCCAAAACTCCAGCCTATCCCGATCATCAACACCTTCGATTTCAGACGAATAAATAAGCTGGGCAAGATCCTTGATTTTCCAAACCTGTGAAGTCCAGGTATGGCTCCCCAGTCTGTGCAGATCAATCAGCACAACCTTGTCTCTCCAATTGGGTGTTCTGAATGTGTCATTCTTATCGATATAAAAATGGCACAAATAAAGATCCTTATGAAACCAATTGCGATCATGCAGAATTCTTGACATGCGTGCCATTTCGCTAACAAGTGAGTTTTTCCACCTGCGAAACGCTTGGGGAGTCTGCCTAACCGATGCTAACGGAATCGCTTCATGAAGCGGAAGCATATT
>JAPLNF010000060.1 GCA_026692965.1 Planctomycetota bacterium | reverse complement strand
GTGAAACCGCAGGTAATGTGCTTGTGATTCACCCAGGCGTTGACAAGATTGCCTTCACCGGCCATGTTGAAACCGCAAAGATCATTCAGAAAAAAGCTGCAGATACTTTAAAGCGAACAACCTTTGAACTTGGAGGCAAAAGCCCCAATGTCGTGTTTGCTGATTGTGACCTTGAGCAAGCAGTGGAAGGTGCATTCCATGCAATCTACTTCCATTGTGGCCAGTGCTGCACCGCAGGGAGCAGACTTTTTGTCGAACAAAAGATTCAAAAAGAATTTGTTGAACGGCTCGCTGCAAAAGCTAAACAACGAAAGATGGGCGACCCATTAGACGAATCCACCCAACAAGGCCCGCAGGTTTCTCAAGAACAACTTGATAAAATCCTACATTACGTCGCCCTTGGCCAACGCGAAGGCGCAAAGTTGGTCACAGGCGGACAACGCAAGGGTGCCAAGGGTTACTTCATCGAACCAACCATCTTTGATGGCGTGCGAGACGAAATGGCCATTGCCCGGGATGAAATCTTTGGCCCCGTGGTCAGCGTTCTGCCATTCAAGGACTTTGACGAAGTGGTTGCTCGTGCTAACGATACTTTCTACGGCCTTGCCGCAGGTGTTTGGACCAAAAACCTTGATAAGGCCCACAATTATGCTGCTGCAGTCAAGGCCGGCACCGTCTGGGTTAATTGCTACCACATCGTAGACACCACGACTCCGTTTGGCGGATTCAAGATGTCTGGCCAGGGCCGTGAAAACGGTGAAGAAGCGCTCAATCACTACACCGAAACCAAAACGGTGACAGTAAATCTTGCCTAGTGTTTTTAAGAATGCAAAAGGGTCGGGGGTGTTCAATCACCTCCGGCCCTTTTTTATTGATTCTAAGTAAAGTTCGAACGACTTAGATTTTTTTATAAATCGAAATCGGTTGATCCTTCCCTTTCACCATAGTGGGAGGCATGCTTTCGAATTGGTCTTTTAGATTTGCATCCAGATTATCGTAGACGCTTTGCGAAATCAGCAGGCTGGTGCTAAACTCTTTATTCAGGCTTTCAATTCTTGATGCGGTATTCACGATATCGCCAATTACGGTGTATTCTTTGCGAGTATCCGTGCCCATTACCCCTGCGACCATAGGGCCGTAATTAATGCCGATTCCCAGACTTACATTTTCACCTAATCTAGAGACATTGAACAACTGTAACTTTTCAAAAATTCCAATAGCACAGATCACTGCTGAATTGCAGGAGTTGGGAAGGCTAAGAGGCGCGCCAAAAACAGCCATGAATCCATCCCCCAGAAATTTGTTGACCATACCTCCAGCTTTTTCAACCTCTGCAACCGTGAAGTTAAACAACTGATTCAGGAAGGCCACCGCATCTTCCGGGGTCATGGTGGAAGACCGATGGGTGAAGTTTCGGATATCCAAGAAAAGGACCGAAGCATTGACATTATCCCCACCTATTTTTAAATCCTTGGATACGATCTGATCTGCTACGTCTTTGGATACGAATCGTCCAAAGATATCGTGCAGCTTGGTTTTTTCAGAAGCCACAGCGATGGCTGATTCAATCATTTTCCTTAGAAGCAAAGCGATTGTTCCCATGATGAAGCCGGAAAGTAAAATTTCTGCAATGCCCCAAGATTCGTCCAGAAATTGTTTGTCCACTTCGCTAAATGACAAGATCAAGATGAGTAATATGATTCTTCCCATACTTGCAATAAGGGCGGCATAAAAACAAAGCCAGAAACGAAGGTAAAGAATACTTAGCAACATGAATGGTATATGCTCGATCAAATACACATTGGTATAGGCTATTTCTAATCGCAGGTGCAAGGATTGAATTAAGATGCAAACGAATGGAATGGCGTTTTCGATCGTAACAGTTAAAACCTTATAAAAAATGGGTTCGATTTCCTTGCGGGCTTGATACATTAAGCGTTTTTTTTGATACCACAGTTCGTACCCACAAAAAACCACGGCGCTGGCGATCAACTCCATCAAATAAATTGTGATTTTGGTAAAAGAATTTTCGTTGTCTTTTATTTGCATGAAGAAAAAAGTAGAATCCAAAAACAGAAATACAACGGCTATCAATTGCACCAACCGAAAACGCATCGCAATGACAAAATCCTTCCCCTGCCAAGTTGTTGCCAATGTTGGATTTAGATTCCAACCAGAATATTTGAGAAGAAATTTGGTTAAATTTGAATTCGCTGCCATTTTCTCAATGACTTTTGATAAATTTGAGTGTGGATTGTTAATGTCGGTCATGTTTATCCTGTTATATTAACTAATATTTATGCCTAGATTATGGGAAACAAAATGAAATTAATCGACTCCCTAAATACCCCGGTGACCCGTGGAAGATATGCCCAAGTTGGCTTCTCCCTAATGCTGGTTAAGTATGCCATTGATGTTTTAGTCGCTTGGGTGTTTTTTGGTAAATTCTGGTCCCCAAGAAAATATATCATATGGCCCGATGGCAATACAGTCCCCCTTTTGTACCTAGGCCCAGAGGAACGCAATTTCGGCCTAACCATGATTGCTTTTTCCATTCCGTTTATCATCATAGGCACCGTGATGACTTTCCGCAGAATACTAAATGCGGATCTTCCCCGAACATTGGTTGTTTTATTTTTTGTACCGGTCTTGAATCTTTTTTTGATTGGGTTACTGTGCCTTTTGCCCGCCAAGGTGGTTTCTCCTTTAGAGCAAGAAAGTAATCTTGAAGATTCGTGGCCCAAATTTGTCGCCCCCACTTGGGGAGTAATTTTCAGATCAACTGTGGTTTCTTGCATGATCACCGTTCCCCTTGCATTTTTTGGGGCCAATATCCTTCATAATTATGGGTTTAGCCTATTCATCGGATTACCCTTTGCCCATGGATTTTTCTCCGTGCTCTCCTTTGGTTGGCATAACCCCCAACCTTATGGAAGCTGCATGAAGGTTGGGTTTTATTCCAGTGTTCTAGCGTTTCTGCTGCTATTCTTTTTAGCAATTGAAGGTGCAATTTGCCTGATCATGTTTATTCCCATGGGCTTGGTGCTTTCTCATCTTGGGTGTGCACTAGGGTATTTGGTACAACGCAGGCCATCTTCCCAAGCAGCATTCCCACTACTGCTATTGCTTCAATTTCCGGGCTTGCCCCTGTTAATGGGAATGGAACAAATCCTGCAAGATGCTTCGCCTGTTCGCGAAGTGATAAGCGTGATTGAAATTAATGCTCCACCCGAAAAAGTATGGAGCCAGGTGATTGCGTTTCCCCCGATTCCCGAAGCAAACAGGCATTGGATGTTTCTTACCGGAATTGCGTATCCGATTAGGGCCGAGATTGAAGGCACGGGCGTGGGCGCCGTCAGGAATTGCATTTTTTCGACAGGCCCGTTTGTCGAACCCATCACCTGTTGGGATGAACCCAATAGGCTTTCGTTTGATGTCGCCAGCCAACCATGCCCCATGAAGGAATGGAGCCCCTACAATATTCACCCGCCACATCTCGACCACCATTTGATCAGTAAAAAAGGCGAATTCAGACTGATTCGCTTGGAAGGTAATCGCACCCGTTTAGAGGGTAGCACCTGGTATTCCAATAACATGTGGCCCAATGGCTACTGGGGGATTTGGTCAGATGCGATTCTCCAAGGAATTCATCTGCGTGTGCTGGATCACATCCGTATGGAATCAGAAAAGTTACAATAAGGATCTTAGAAATATGGTCTAAATCAAGAATTCAATTTCTTAACAAGTACCAGAGAGTTTCTACCACTCTTGTCGTACTTCTCTTTACGAGACAAAGGCAACATATCTGGGGAACCGGGAAGGAACCCACCTTTTTGCTGGAAAAAGTTAATCGCCTGCGTGGATAGGCAGAACAATTCCTGCATGCCTGCTGCTTTTGCAAGCGACTCACCATACTGCATCAACTTTGTTCCCACACCTTGATTTTCATGGCGAGGGTCAACACATAAGCAAGCCAACTCGGCTTTCTTCTCTGCAGGGAAAAAGTGCAGGGCAGCGCAGCCCGTTGGGTTTTTATCCACCTCAAACACAAAGAATTCATCTACCTGTTTTTCGATTTCCGCACGAGTTCTGCTGATCAACTCATCGTTGGCAATGGAGTTGCGAATCAGCGAATGAATCGCACGGGTATCTTTCTTTTGCGCTTTTCGAATCGCAACATATTCGTTGGCATGAATCAGTGTTCCTATTCCCTCGTTGGAAAATATCTCTGCAAGCAATCCTTCTTCCACCTGACCATCAATTAGATGAACCCGGGGTACGCCACCCCTAATAGCTTTAATCGCCTGTTCGATTTTAGAAACCATTGGACCGGTAATATCATCGCGTTGCTTTTTGAGTATTTGTTCTGCATCATCCACAGAAATCTGCCTGACAAAGGATTCATTATTATTGTTCTTTTTCGCTTTTTGAATGATCAGCCCAGATTGGGTTGTCAGATAAATCAGTTTCACCGCCTGCAGGGCCCTTGCGACCTCGGATGCAACTATATCAGAATTCAAACGAAAACTGTGCCCTTCCCCATCGCACCCAATTGGTGGGATTACTGGAACAATATCCTGCTTCAATAACGAATTTAACAACACAGTATCGATTCTTTCGACCCTTCCTGTGTGCTGTTGGTCGATACCTTGAAGTATCCCTGCGGGGTGTGCCACGATAGAATTACTTACCGAGGCCTTAAGATCGGAGGTGGATAAACCTTCCAGAAGTTCGTGGGAAACCCGGCTTGCAGCCAAGAGGCTTAAATCCAAAGTATCTGCATCGGTAATACCTGTACCATCTAGATTTGAGGGCTTTTTGCCCATGACTTCTGCAAGCTTTAATATCTGGTGGGCAGCCCCATGAACCAGCACTACCCCGATGTTCAAACTGCGTAAAAGGGCGATATCTAAAAGAATGTTACGGAAGTTTTCGCTTTCCACAACGATGCCGTCCAGCGCAATTACGAAGGTAGCGCAATTACGAAGGTTCTATCCCGAAACCGGGGTACATAACGCAAAATATCTCGTAGCTTCGTAAGTTGATGGATCATTTAAAATTCCCGTTAAACATTATCCTTAGTTGCACCCGCATAGATTCCTTCCTAGAATACTAGTTACAAATGTAACCAAGTGGGCTTTGAAGGCAAAGCCCTGTTTATTCCAAGGAGAAGGAATGCTGGAAAAAGTTGTCATCATCGGTTCGGGGCCTGCTGGTTGGACTGCTGCTATTTATGCAGCCCGAGCCAACCTTCAACCTATTGTTTTTGAAGGCGCAATCACCGAAGAAAACCGCATTAAAGGTACTCTTCCGCTGGGCCAACTCGCACTTACCACCGAAGTTGAAAACTTCCCCGGGTTCCCCTCAGCAAGTTTGCATAATTTCTTAGAAACCGCTCTACCCGAAGATCGTAGGCCTTTCTGGGTGTTAGACAAGAAAAGCCAACCAGGCCACGGTATCACTGGCCCCGAACTTATGGATCTTATGCGCCAGCAGGCCCTTAATTTCGGTACCCGCATCATTACAGATGATATCACCCATGTTGATTTTTCCAAGAAACCCTTCAGAATCACTTCCTTGGAAGGAAAGACGGTTGAAGCTATGTCTGTGATTATTTCCACAGGCGCCCGAGCCAACTACCTTGGCCTTCCCTCGGAAGATAACTTTAAAAACCGTGGCGTTTCCGCCTGTGCGGT
>JAPLNF010000059.1 GCA_026692965.1 Planctomycetota bacterium | reverse complement strand
GGTCATTAGCTGACTGAGTTCAGATAACGAGCCAATGGTTTCTACTTGATGCCTGAGGTAAAACCAACCGGGAGTAAGTGGGTTAAATGGCTCTGAATTGCCTTGGGTCAGTAAAGAAATAATTTGTGCGGGGAAGTTGAGCCCAAGTGCGGATGGGAAATCCACCCATGCTGGAAAGCGGGGGTTCATTTCAATTAGTTTATATGAGTCCGATGATTCATCATGAATGAATTCAAGTTCGAAGGGCCCGCGCCATCGCAACTCTGCAATGATTCGATTTGCAATTGATTCCAAGCGTGGCTCTTGAACAATGATTGCGCTGATACCTTTGCCTTTGCTAGAGAGAATTGTTTTTCGTACAGAGCATAAGCCTGTCACTCCTCCTAAACCGTCGCCAACTCCAAGTACATTTAGTTCCGCACCTGAAATGGATTCTTGAACTAATACCGGGGTGCCCCAATCGTGAATGGTTTCTTGGAAGGCACGGGTAAGCTCGGATTCGTTTTGCACTTTTCTTGCATCGTAGAATTGCCCTTTTATCATTACGGGATATTCGATGGCATCTGCGGCATCTTTTGCTTCGTTTAAATCGCGGGTGAGTTTTGTCAGAGGAGTCTGGCAATCACAGGCTTCGCACAACTTGGGTAATTGAGATTTTGCACGATTTTGAAACGATTCAAGGGTGGGCAGAAAGCATTGGATACCGCGACTCTCTAGCTCGGGCTGAAGACGGATCATTAATTCTATTTCAGTATCTAGCGTGGGAATCAAAATGCTGAAGTTATGCCGTTGTTTGATAAAATCTAACCGTTCAAGAAATGCCTTGGAACCCGCTGTTGGGTAGGGAATGGTGTATGCCCAATCCGGGCCATCTGGTGCAAATATCCCCGATTCCATGGCATCATAAATGAGCCCAACTATTTTCATATCAGGGAATTTTCTGCGTAGGCTACAAGCCACAGCATATCCGGGCTGCGGGTTTTCGCCTCGGTTCATTCCAGTTATTGCAACCATGGGGGTATTCATATTAGTTGATATTTTTTCATAGTATTGAGAAGGTTTTCTATATCGAATTCCGCGCTTGGTAGTGAGATTGCATATTCTTCTGCAATCTTAATATGCAAGTTTTCTTCGTGGCATCCATTTTTAAGCAGAGTAATTACTCGCAGCGCAGTTTCGTTTAAGGTGTAAGAAATTCCTTTTGCGGGATCAAATACGAAGCCATTATCATCAATTTGAAGAGAGAAAAGTTTTGTGTATTGTTTCATGATTTTGTACCTTTTTTCGTCCCCTGTTTAGCGGAGTCGCATAGATTCCAACCAAGAAGTGCAGAGGTGTGCGAAGGGGCTGCGGTTAAAATGGTGCCAAATACTTTCCCTGCCTGATCCACCCTACCTTGATAATAAAGGCACCATGCATATTGGGCTCCAATATCAAGATCTTCGGGGGTCAACGCTAGCATTTTTAGGTAATAAGGTTCTGCCATCAAGTATTGCTTTGAAAGAACATATAACTCTGCCAAGCGACGATTAGCGATTTGGTTCATTGGGTCAATCACTAGAACAGCCAAGCTTGTTTTGATTGCCAGATCTGGTTTTTCAAGAGCGATATAAGATGCTGCCATTGCGTTTAGCGGTGCCATTGCTCCGGGGGCAAGGGCGCTAGCCTTTTGGTAGGATTCTAGGGCAGCGGCATGATTCTCTTTCAAAGAGTATAAACGGCCCGCTCTGTAATTAATCAGGTACAGGTTTCCATAAGCTGCTTGAATTGCATGATTAGATGCAAGGGCCTCATCATAACGGCCATTCTTTTCGGCTTCATCCATGGCCAACCATAATTGCTGGGCTTGCGTTGGTTTAAAGTCTGATGTGGTCGCAGATGGGTTCAAGGTGGTTACCGAATTATTACTCTGAGGGTTTGAGGATCTCGAGTAAGAAGCAGTCATTACCAATGTAAAAGCAAGTAGAGCCGACCCTATGACGAGTTGGTTTTTATGATCAACCATTTTAACAATTTCCTTAAAGATACTGCGAAAGCAGGATTTAGTGGCTGGATCTGATTCAATTTTGATTAAAATTGAAAACCACCATCCCCTAATAATCATAGCCCATCGATATTAAGGGAAGATTAAGTTAATAACATTTTCGAAGAAAACTATTTCAATAGATACCGATGCTGCAAGAATACTTTTGATTATGTTGAAGGTGGTTTGTTTGTGAACTTTAAAGTGATGTTGCCAAGGTCTGTAGGTTGCAAATCAAGAGCGAAACAAGAATGAATAGAGGGTAATCATCTCGTTACGGTTGCAACCCATATTTTTATGATAGGTTATAATTATTAAGTTTTGATTAAGGATTGTGAAACTGGGTAGATATTTCCGGATAGCGGTCTATATTTTGAATCGAAAAGATTAATAGTTTGTTTAAGAGCTGTTTCAGCTATCACGAAAATTTAGAGTTTAAGGTTAGTCGAATTTGGGCTTAAAATAGGACGTTTTGGTCGTTTTGTCTGAAAACCAGAGGGCTTATGCGCATCCCTTTATAGGCGAAACTTTATTAGTTTGGGTGGTCTGGGTGGTTTTAAAAATAGTTCTTAAAAAATTCGTAAATTTTGTCATTTTAATTCATCGAAATCGCATTTACAATATAGGCATAAGGTATCAAGCTTATTGATGCCTTAAAATTTCCTAGTTGAGTTTTTAAGTTTGCACTTCCCCCGGGTTGCTACCTAGAGCGAGCAAGGTCGTTAAACATCTTGTTACGGTTGCAACCCATTCTTTTTTAATCTACATAAGGGTCTGCGCCCAAATCCTTGAGGATTTCCTGCCTTTGCTTTTCATGAACCAGCAAATCAACGCGTGAAAGATAATGTCTTCTTTCCACCCGATGTTGCGCCAGCTTAAACATGGAAAGATATTTGTTCCATTCACGAATGGTGCCTGAGATTCCTAGATTTTTTAGTTTCATCTGCCTGCCTTGGCCCAACCCTTCCAATAATTCATCATCCAACGACAGGAAAAATTGAGCACTCCCTGGATCTCCCTGACGCCCAGCACGCCCCGCCAACTGGCGATCGATTCGAATTGATTCGTGCCTTTCTGTTCCTAATACATGCAAACCACCTGCAGCGATTACTTCCTTGCATGGCTTGATATCTGTTCCTCTCCCAGCCATATTGGTTGCAATGGTGATCCTTCCAAGCTGCCCCGCTTGTTCGATAATCTTTGCTTCGAGTTCATGATTCTTGGCGTTAAGAACCTGGTGGATCAATCCTGCATCATGAAGTTTCTGGCTGAGAATTTCCGATTTGTCAACGCTTCTGGTTCCGATAAGGACGGAGCGGCCTTCGGTTCTCAGCTTTTGAATTTCATCCACGATTGCATCGAATTTAGCATTTTCATTGGGGTAAACTTTGTCGGGCCATAATTGTCTTAGAATGGGTTTGTTTGTGGGAACACACACCACCCAAATTTTATAGACCCTTCGGATTTCCATCCGGTTTTGCAATGCGGTACCTGTCATGCCACCCAGCTTCTTGTAAAGCCTGAAATAACTTTGAAAGGTTATTTGTGCTGCATGTTCATCACTATGAGTAACCGGTATTTTTTCCTTGGCTTCCACTGCTTGATGAAGCCCATCACGCCAATGCCTATCGGGCATTCTTCTTCCCGTAAATTCATCAATGATCACGATCTTGTTTTTATCAACAAGGTAATGCTGGTTTAATTTAAACCGATAATGCGCTTGAATAGCCTGTTCCATGGCTTCGTGCAACTTGTCGAGGGCATCGCCATGCGGCCCCGAAGGTGGGTTTGAATAGCGGACAAGGTGCTTGCCCAATGCGGTGAGTTCAAGTTTTTGCAATTGCGGATTAAAGATGAAATGCTGACCGGCTTCCATTCTCTGAACTAGATCATCTGCCCAGAGGTAAACCACTTGTTCTTCAGGGGTTGCAGGTCGAACTTGCCCGCTGATGATAAGAGGGGTTCTGGCTTCAGCGATAAAAATATTATCAGCTTCGGCAACAAGAGCGAAGTGGTGGCCCCGTTGGACAAAGTTGGATGCAGGGGTTGCGTTTCCTGCCAGCCAAGGAGACCAGAACGGAGTTTCCGCACCTTTGCCATCGGCTATTTTCAGGCGATCGCGTAAAAAATCGAAGCCATATTCGCTGGCAGTGGCGTAAGTGATATCGCACTTGTAAGCATTTTGGCGATCGACATCCGACATTTGCTGTTGCAGAATACCGGTGGTCATACCTAAAGCTGCGTATACGGGTTTAAGCCATTCGCCATCGCGGCGTGAAAGATAATCGTTAACGCTAGCAACATGAACGCCTTTTCCTGCCAAGCCATTTAAAAAAGCAGGAAGGCTTGCGACTAGGGTTTTTCCTTCGCCAGTTGCAAGTTCTGCAAGTGCCCCGCCATGAATGACTGCACCAGCAACCAACTGCACATCAAATGGGCGCATGCCTAAAATACGTTTACTTGCGACAGAAGCGAGGCCAAAAGCTTCTGGAAGCATTTTGTCGAGGGATTCGCCGCCACGGGCACGGCCTTTCATTTTCTTGGATATTTCGAGTATTTCAAAATCGGTGAGTTTGTCGAATTCGGATTCCCAATGGCGGATTTTTGGCACCTGCAATGCTGCATATGCCAACCTTCTATCCCAAGGCGAACCAAACCACGATACTAATTGATTTTTCCACTGGGTTCCAAACCGATCTGTACGGTTTAGCGATTCCAGTTTGCCAGCGTCATGCTTGGTAGATTCTTCTACTCGATGCGTTGAAGATTGCTCCACGGTCAAACCTCATGTTTTGAAAGCGTATCTTTTCACTTACTTATATTGTAATGGAGTTTTAAGAAATGATTAACATAATATCAAATAAAAGAGGCCTTCAGATTGCCAACCACCTCTCCCAATGGTTGACAACCCGAAGGCCAAGAAGGACTAACACAGGTTCCTTTATTCCAGCCCAACCAACCCGCTGTTCTATCTCTCCAATAGCCAGCGCGGGTCGGCTGGTTCTGGTCGGGGCGCCTCCGCAAGCGCACAATACTCCTAGTGCAAAAGCCGGGCCAATTATTAATCAGTAACCCAGAAAAATTAAAATTATTGATGTAAGCCTAATTTTAGTAATCACTTATGGTGTTTTAATTTTGTTGATAGCTGTGCCNNNGCCGAATCTGCTAGCCAAAGCAACCTGTGCCCGTTTTTTAAGCAAGTCTGCTTTGGTTTTCAGCTTTGGAAATCTAGTGAAGCGAGGTAATAAGTAAGCAAAATGACTACTTCAAGGGTTATTACTTTGAAACTTCCCTTTCTTTTATTCTATCTTGGTTGCATTCCTTCCGATTTTAGTGAGGAGGGGCACTAGACCTTGTCTACTTTTGCCCCTACCATGCTTTTTGACTGATGTTTGGCTACTTGAGGTTACCCATGGCTACTGATTTTCGATTGAAAGAGATCCTGCCCGAAATTACTGAGGCAATTGTTGCAACTTATACAGAGTGCAACATGACCAGTCATTTGGGTCACAAACCATTGCCCAGCAGGGAAGCTGTCAACGCCATGCTTGCAGACCTCTTGGATATCCTCTTCCCAGGGTATTTCCGTAGGCAAAACCTTCACATTGCCAATGTTGAATATTATGTGGGCGACCTTATCGATGGATTGCATGATAAATTGATCGTGCAAATCACCCGGGCTTTACGCCATGAACAGGAAAATCAGGCATCCCCAGAAATCAATAAACAGGATCTCGAAGCAATAGCTCAACAACGCACACTCGACTTCCTTAAAAAACTTCCCGAAATCCGCATGGTGCTTGAGCATGATGTGCAGGCCGCTTTTGAAGGCGATCCCGCTGCCAAGGGCCATCACGAAATTATTTTCTGCTACCCAGGCATCGAAGCTATTTCCATTTACAGGCTGGCTCATCAATTATTGCTTCTTGGTATTCCTCTCATTCCCAGAATGATGACTGAATATGCACATAGCAAAACAGGGATTGATATTCATCCGGGTGCTCGGATCGGACCACGCTTTTTCATCGATCATGGTACGGGTGTGGTCATTGGCGAGACCTGCGACATCGGGGTTAATGTCAAGCTTTACCAAGGTGTTACTCTAGGCGCACTTTCATTCCCAAAAGATGCTTCGGGCAATATTATCCGAGGCAAGAAGCGCCATCCCACCTTGGAGGATGATGTGGTTGTGTATGCCAATGCCACCATTCTTGGGGGTGACACCATCGTTGGCAAGGGCACGGTAATTGGCTCGAATGTTTGGCTTACGCAAAGCGTTGCTCCTGGTAATGTGGTTGCACTCGAAAAACCAGTGCTACGCATGAAGGGCCCAGCTAGCAAAGATACCGGCCTACATTACAGCATCTGAAAGCTACAAAGAATGCACACTCAGCTTCTTAAATTAGATCCGGATAATCCAGACCTTGAAGTTCTTCATAAAGCCGCTTTGATTATTAAGCAAGGGGGCTTAGTTGCAATTCCAACAGAAACCGTTTACGGCTTAGCTGCAAATATCTTTGACGCATCTGCAGTTGCGAAAATTTATACCGCCAAGGGTAGGCCGGGAAACAACCCTCTTATTGTTCATGTGCATTCGGTGGAACAGGCTAAAAGCCTGGTATTAAACTGGAATGAAAGCGCCCAGAAACTTGCAGAGGCATTTTGGCCAGGCCCTTTTACCATGGTGCTCGATAAAAAAGATCTGGTGCCTGATTGTGTAACAGCGTGTGCTTCAAGCGTTGCGCTTCGCATTCCCAAACTGTTTGTCACCCGCAAATTAATTGAAATTGCAGGGGTGCCACTTGCTGCACCCAGTGCTAACATTTCAGGAGCAATTTCCCCTACCACTGCAAGCCATGTGCTTAAAGATCTCGAGGGTAGAATTGAAATGATCCTTGATGCAGGTCCAGCCTCGGGTGGCATTGAATCCACGGTGCTTGATGTTCGATCGAATCCGCCCACGCTTCTTAGGCCAGGCTTGGTTACCGTTCAGATGATCGAAAAAATAATAGGCCCGATCAAACAGTTTCAACAACAGCATTTACAAAGCGGGGCTTTTCCTTCCCCTGGAATGATGGCAAGGCACTATGCGCCAAAAACACCTGTGATCAATGTTGAAGGTTCGGGAGTTGAGGAGTTGGAAAAACTAAAAAAAGAAGGGTTCAAAGTTAGGCTGTTGGGTTTTCAGATAATGCAAGACGCAATCTGCTTGCCCGAGAATCCGGTGGGTTATGCCTCTGCGCTTTATGCTGTTTTACACGATTTAGATGCAATGGGCTTGGATCGCATAGTCATCGCATTGCCACCCGATACCCCCCAATGGCTCGCCATCAGGGACCGCTTAAAACGCGCAGCAACACCGGCGGATTAGATCAACCTAGTTGGTGGGTGAAAACCTTATCAGCAAAATCAGACCCTGAGACTAATTTCAGAATATGCTGATGATGAGTAAACAATATTACCTGAGTTTTGCTTGAAAACTCCGCAAGGCATCGCAGTGTGGATAGCGCACGAGCATCATCAAAGTTAATAAGGATATCATCGAGAATAACGGGCAGGGGCTCTTCAAGTTTTTCCAGGTTATTTTCAATTCCAGCAAGTCGCAGGGCTAGAAATAGTTGATCCGCGGTACCATCGCTTAGGAAGGCTGTACCTTCGCCAGCCTCAATATGTTCTGCTTCAAAGTTGATGGCGTATTTTTCCTCTGATTCAATTCTTTGCAGTTGCAGTGATTTTTTACCATCAGAATCGGTAGGAACGATTGCAGCCAAGGAGTTATTGGTAAGGGTTTTTAAGTAGGAGTTAGCATTCATAAGCAGTGGGTCTTGATTATTTTTACGATATTCCTTGATGGTGGTTTCTAGAACTGATTTTGCTAGTGTCAGCATTGCAAATTCTTTTGCCTGTTCCGAGCATTGGGCTTTAAGCAATTCCCTTTCCGCACTAAGGATATGCGAGCCTGGTTGTTTCTCAAGTCTTTCGAGGTTTTTTTTTGCGTTTGCAAACTCCTCTATTTCTTTGTCACGGGCTTTAGAGCACTCTTCCATTTTGGATTTAAAATCTTCAAGTTCACCAGTAATTATGGCTGAGTTTTTGTTCGCCAACTTTTTTGCAAGGGAGGGAATATCTTCTCCAGAAGCTTCTAAAATAAGAGCATTTTTTGCATCATCACAATCCTTGATAGCTTTGGTTTTTTTTCTAATCTCTTCAAAATATTTTGAAAGATCTTCGAGCGGCATGTCCCCCAAAGGTTTCAGGATGGTTTTATGAGTTGATGCATCTTCTTTGATTTTATCTAGTGCGGCCTCAGCTATCTTCAAATCAGCCTTCAACGATTTTTGTGAAACTTCCTCTTGCTTAGCATCTGATGCTTTTTGCCCAAGATCTGCAATCATTTTCTTTATATCTGCAGCTTCGGTAGGGCATTCCTTGATTGAAAGAGCTTCTAATACCTTTGTCAGTTTCCCTAGAATTTCCTTATTGTCAGATTCCATCTTTCTGATTCGGATTTCTAAATCCTTTGCATCTTTATGATGCTGATGAATATTGGTAATCGCATTCACATGCTGGTTAGCATTATTAGTGCTAGCTTCAGGTGGAAGCTTGAGATTAGCCATTAGGTCGGACCAAGTTTGATGATTTGCTTTTTGGTTATCTTGCAGCGTTTGCAATTCTGATTGCAAATCGCTTTGTTCATCAACCAAGCTATCCAATTGTTTTTTGTTGTTGGCTTTTGATACTTCAAACCTTGCAGCATTGCTGATGATTTCTTCTGCTTTAATCCATGCAGTTTCAATTTCGCCCGTAGCAGTTAATTGCAGAAGTTTTTCAAATGCAACCGACTGTGCCTTTTGTTTAGATTCAATGTTTTCTAGTTTAGGCACTAATTCAATGATGGATTGCTGCAATAAGTGTGCTTGGGTTCGCCAAGCTAGCATATGTTCGGGAGTGTTTATTACTGTCAGGGCTATGCCTGCCCAGAGTTTTTGCCAATCTTTTTCCAACTCCGTTTTTGCAGCGTTTGTCTCCAAAAGGTTTTGCTCGAATTCTACGATTTCTTTTTCGAGACCTGCCATGTCTTGGGTTAGTTGATTACCCCGCCCCACCTGATCTGCTTCGGAAAATAACTTGTCAGCGAATTGATCTAATTGATGCTGGATGTTAAGGAAGTCATTTTTTGCACTAGAGTTGGGCCCAACGATTGCAGTCACTTTTTCAGGTAATGTTCCTGATTTACCATCAAGTAGATTTTCAATCACGGTCCAAGTAAGTTTGCGAAGGTCTCGTAATCGGGCAAGTTCTTCGCGTGTTAAAAGTACGCCTTTATTTTGCAGTACTGCAAGATCCTTTTGTTTTGAATTTAAAGCCTCTTTCTTTCCTTTGATTTCAGTTTTAAGATTTTGCTCTATTGAATGATTGGTTCGAAAAAGGTTGGAAAAATTATTGATTTCTTCGCTGGAGGGAAGCCGCAATTTAAGAAAAGCATCCCAAGAAATCGAAGAATTCGGCAGAGTGCTTAATTTAATTTCAAGGGTAGATTTCTGGGCAGGAATATCTGATTTAAGTTTTTCAAGGTCGGATGGGGAAAGCTTTTTCGCCTTGATGGTTTGAACTAGGGATGTGACTTCTTCTAAAGAAGCGAGGGGGGTCTGATTTATCTCTTCTTGTTTTAAATCCTTGATCTTCTTGAGTAAAGTTGCAAAGCTTTTTTCTTTTTCTTCAATTCGTGTTTTTTCAGATTTGATAAGGCTACTGAGTTCATTGATTTGTATCTGTGTTTTCTGGTCGATGAACAAATCTCGCGATTCATCAAAGCCGGTGTTAGTGAAGTAATCCTTTAGTAAAACTCTAATTTGTTCTTCTTTTGCATCTTTTTCTTTGTGCCTATTGCCAATATCTACTAGGTTTTTGAGGAGGAGTTCGGAACTTTGATTCAAAGCCTCTATTTCGCTTCGGACAGTTAGAATTTGTCCGTTGGGGTTTAGATTTTCAAGCTTGGTACTGATCTCCGAGATTCTTTTTTTCTGTTGTTCAAGTAAAGCATTCGAACTCGTTAGAAATTTTTCAGCGTCTTGATACTTGATTAAAGTTGCATTTTCTACTGCTGGAATTTTATCTACTTCGCTAAGGGTGCTTTCTGCGGTTTTGTATTTGGTAAGCTGGGGCAGCGCTCTGAGAATGCTTTCGCATTCAGCTTGTTTTGATGCCCAGGCTTTTTTCTCATCGCCTAATTCTTCAACTTTTTTTTGCAAGCTTGCAACCAGATCACTTGCGTTTTGCCAAGTGTTTAAGCTCAATTTTGCCTGTTCGATGGCGTCCTGATTTTCCTTTGCTTCTTTCAAGGTTAAAGATAATTTGCTGTTCTTGGACGGATAGATTTCGGCAGCTCTTTCTTCTAGTTTTTGAAGTATCTTACGAAGGTTGGCGAGCCCCGTTCCCGCTTCGAAAATCATTGTGCCTAAATCTCCCTCACCTTCAAGAATTTCGCGACCACCCGACCTTAGCTGAGCGTGACTTATGCCAAATTGCATGGAAAAAGTTTCTCGAACCAAGCCGCCCAGCAACGGCTCTAACATCGGGGTCGCATCTACATTATTTGCATCTAAAAATGTTTTTCCTTTGGTTGCTTTTTTTCGTTTGAGGAGATGGGGTTTACTATTGGAATCCAAGATGGTGGATTCGATCAAAAAATCTCCAAATGCGTGCTTAAAGTTGTCATCATTTTGAGGTGGAATGCCAAAGAGAAACCATTCAATGTATTTTAACGCAGAGCTTTTTCCCGCTTCGTTTGAACCATACACAATATGTAATCCCGGATTTCCCTTGGAAAAATCTAGGGTGGTGTCATCAAAGGGCCCAATCTTTTCAAATCGTATTTTTGAAAACTTCATTACTTTTTATCCTCGTTCTTGGCAATAGTTTGAATCATGGGTACAAGTTCATTAAAAATTTCGTCAAGCCATCCTGCGTTCATTGGTTGAATCGCAGTGGTATCATCTTTTGCTTTCCAATCGCCGGGGATTTCTTTGTTCAATTTTGCCAGAGGTGTTTCTTTCAAAAGTTTTTCTAAATCTTTTGGATTCTTTTTTAATTTATCTATTTCTTGTTTAAGGATTGAAAGGGCATCTTCACCCAGGGCCTCATTTTTAGGGGCGGTGCTTTCGTCGGATGTTTCAACCTTGATTTGTTCTAGAAATAAAGTGCCTGCGCTTATGCCATCGAATATGCCTTGGATGTTTTCAGATATGCGATTTTGGCTACAGATTAGCCAGGAGTGAAGGCTTGTGTTTCCTTTTAAAATAATTCGTATCCCATGTGGGATTTCATTGAATGGGAGCTTTTTGGATTCAACTGTTTCCGCTAATCTTCCTTCGAAGTCTGATTCTTCTTCGATACCATCCAGATTTACGGTGATTGCTTCCCAGCGGAAAACATCGAGTGGTTTAAATTCCAACTGCGCTTCACGATTGTCATTAAAAGTAACAAGGTAGCAACCCTTAGCGCCTGTTTCGCGGATATGTCTGCCTTGAATGTTCCCTGGGAAAATAATGTAGGGTTTTTCATTAACAACTTCACGGGTATGAACATGGCCCAGGGCCCAGTAGGAATATCCTTTATTGATGAGTTCATTGGTTGTGGTCGGGGCGTAATTGGCATGCCCTTCTCTGCCATCAAGCGAGGTATGCAATATTCCGATGTTTAATTTGCCTGCAACGGGTGCGGGGTAGGTGCTTGCAAGGTTTCGAGTTTCAGCCTGGTTAAGAAAACCTTGCCCATGAATGATGGCTATTACTTCGCCTTCTTTGGTTATTTCGCATGATTCGGGTTGGTGGGCAGAAAGGATTGCCAGATTTTTGGGGGGGGATAGGGGCTTCGAGATTTTTGATTTGGCATCATGGTTTCCCGTGATCATGACTACTTTAATGTTTTTCTGATTCAGCCTTCCGATTTGTTGATTGAAATGAAAATTAGCTTTAAGATCTTCCGGGTCGCCATCGTAAATATCACCCGCAAGGAGAACAAAATCCACTTTTTCTTCAATCTCAAGGGTTACTAAATTTACAAGGGCATCACGGGTTGCAGCTAATATCTTGTCGGTTGGAAGGTTATGTCGATTGGCTAATCCTTTTAGCGGGCTATCAAGGTGGATATCTGCGGCATGGATGAATCGGATCATAATAAAACCTCTGGGCTAAAAAGTCTGTTATTCTTTATTCGTTGCGACCTAGAAAATATTTCCATAAACATTTCCAGAAGTCCCAGTGAAATAAATTTTTACGACTGGGCTGGAAATAATCTTTATTTAGGTTCGAATAATCATCTGTTATATCTGGTGACATTACAAGCTTGGCAGCAGGGAATTTTATCATGCTTAATATCGTTCGCTCAAATTGTAACTCAATACCCCAAACCATTCCTGCTAATTCCCCAGCTTGGCTTGAGGATATCCATCAAAAACTTGCAGACCCACTTAACGCAAGTAATAGGATTTATAGGATTGTCCCCACTTCCCGACGACGAAAATTCCTTACCAGACACCTCGCCCAAAGCGCCAAGATTATTCCTCAGATCATTACTTTAGATCAATGGATCAACGAACTTTCTGCCCAAGGTTTGCTGGGCGAGTTGACCATGATGACTGAAACACAAAGGCATTTGGTTTTAGCAAAGGCTTGGCATCAAACGACGGGGAAGGAAGCGGGCGCTGCTTTTCTTACCGATATCGATCGTATCTTTCGCGACTTTCTTGGCACGAATTCTTTACCCGATGAAAATAAAGATCCCGCTATTTTCAACTGTTTCAAGAACTATCTTGCACTTCTTAAATCAGAAAATTTTGCAGATCGTAACACCCAGGTAATGATTTTGCATGATGCCCTTGCAAAAAATCAAGGGCCTACCAATTGGCTCAAAACTCAAAAGCCTTGGTTCCTTCTCGAAGGGTTTCACCTGTTTCAACCTTTGGAATTAAAATTGATCCAGCAGGTTGCTCGACATGCTGATGTTGTTCTTTGGCTGGTTGCAAACCTTGATGCTGCCCCTGCGCATAATGTTCAAGAAGCGGTCGAAATTTTCCAAGAAAATGGCGCAATGTCTTCTCTTGAGGATTATTTTCCTCCTAAGACAAATCCCATTGCTGCACTGGGAAATCAGTTGTTTCAGGAAACTGGCCCGATTCATGACCCCGTAGAAGCTGAAGGGTTACAGGTTTTTAAATGTGGCAGTGCACTTGCTGAGGTTGAGGCTTTGGTTCGTTGGTTGAAACGCAATGCCCCACGCGATAACGCGGAGTTCCGAAAAATTGCAGTGGTGATTCCAGGCGAGCCTTATGGCAGTTTGGTGCGAGAAGTTTTCACCCGGTCTGGAATTCCTTTCAACCTTGCGGGGAAAGGGTTTCAACTTGCTGAATCGAGGCCGGTTCGGGTTCTTCAGGCAGCGCTTGATTTAATCCAGAGCTCATGGACTAGGGAAGAACTTTCAGGCTTTTTGCATCTTCCCTTCGTTTTGAAAACTTTGAACAGGCCATACTTTGTGGAGGAAGTACTTAGGTTGCCGGTGTCTTCTCCCGCTTCACTTAAAATTTGGCGTGAGGCTATCGCTAGGCATGCTCTTAAGCTTAAAGAAAGATCTGAATCTTTGGGGGGTAAATTCCAATCGTTTGTTGCTTCCTTGGAAGTTATTTTAAAGCCTGTAGAAAATCTTGAAACAGAGCTTGGCACCGGAGAGATAGCGAATGTCATCCGGGGTTTGTTTGCGATTTTCCCGATTATCAAAATGGATACATGGCTTGGCGCAAAGGGAAACATCAACAAAGATTCAACCATCGTTCCTTGGACGGAAATTGAAAAAGATCAAAAATCATTTTCAAAGCTTCGGGATATTTTAAAAGAGGTGCTTTTACTGGGCGACCGTTGGTTGCCCGCTGCGATTACGAATGCTAAAAGCCCTGCAGCTTATGCACAAGGAACTTTGCAGCTACTGCAAACCTTGCTAGCAGACAGGCATTATCAGGTAACGAATGACGATGATGCGGGGGTGCAGGTTTTTGAAGGTCGTGAAATTCAAGGTCTAGAATTTGAAACCGTGTTTGCTCTTGGCTTGGTGTCGGGGAAAGTTCCTTCAACTAAAGGGAAGTCTTATCTTGCGCGCCTAAGGCAAAACCATGACGTCCTAAAAGTCTGGATGCAAGCCAAGCATAGGGAAGAAAAATACCTCTTCACTCAGTTGTTTGAAGCTGCATCGAAAAATCTTATTCTCTCCTACCCAGTGCATGATGAAGAGAAAGAGTTGATTCCGAGTTTGTTTATCAAGCCTTTTGAAGCTCGTGCTTTGGTTCCATCCATGCAACCTGCAATAACATGTAGCAGCGAAAAACATACGGAGTTTGGGAGAAAACTAAAAACGGGTCAGGATCCGATTGGTATGGATGCCCAGGATTTAAACGAGCTGAAGAACTGGCCTAAATCTAGGTTGTTAGAGGAAGGTGGCGTAAAATTACCCGAAGGCCTTGCCCAGATTTTACAGCGATCTTTTCCGGGTACAAAGCCCTTCAGCCCCAGTTCGCTTGAAGCGTATTCAAAATGTGCATTCAGGTTCTTTGCAAACAATTTAATGCGCCTGCTGCCCTTCGAAGATAATGAAGCAACTCTTTTGGGAAAGCTTGTGCACAAGGCGTTGTTTACCGTTTACAACAACAAGCGGGAAAGTTTGAATCTGCCTGCCAACTCGCCTTTGCCTGCCCTTGATAAAAAGATTGATCGAGTACTTTTAGAAATTGAATGTAGAAGGCTTTGGCAGGATGCGAATGAAGAATTCGCGGGCATGATCCGCATTCATCGATTGAATCTTCTGCTTGTGCCCAATGGGGTGTTGGATGTGTTGTTGGAATGGCTCGAAAACTACGAAGAAAAATTTGGTTTCATCACGGGAGAAAGAGATTTTGCAGGCACTGAAATTGGGTTTGATACCAATGGGGTTCCCATACTTTTGGCAGGCAGGGCCGACCGCATTGATGGCGACCGAACCGATCCTTCTAACCTTGCATTGGTCGATTTCAAAACTGGAAAACCAAACAAGGATAAGGTGGTTGCCCAAACTGCGGATGGTAGATTATTGCAACTGCCTCTTTATGCCATCACCACGATCAATGAACTCATGCAAAATCAAAAAGGAGAGATTCATGTTGCATCTGCTAAGTATTTGCATCTTGCTGATACCGAGTCAAGTTCGCCAAATGAAATCGAAGTCCCCCTCGATGAAAAAAGTATGGAGCATGCCAGGGAAATTGCGATTGCTAACGCAGATGGAATTAGACGGGGGAGATTTTCCCTATCGATGCATCGAAATAGTAAAACACCCGAGTGTATGAGTTATTGTTCGTTCGGGCATGCATGTAGGCAGCCTGCAGGATTACAAAGAGCCTTCAATTAGGAATCGCCCATTATGATTAAAACTTCAGCCAATTCTAAATTTACCACCCCGCAGAAACATGCGCTTGATAGCAGCCGTAACCTCGGGGTTCGGGCTAATGCAGGTAGCGGAAAAACTAGCGTGCTTGTGGATAGGATCATTCAGATTCTAGAGCAGAACCGTCCTGCGGATGACAACGAATTTACACCTGGCCCAATGCCTGCTTTTTCAATCGAAAATATTGTTTCTATCACTTTCACCAAGAAAGCTGCGGGTGAATTGAAAGCCAGGTTGATGAAGTTGCTTCAAGAACTTGAGGTCCAAAGTGTAGGCCATGTTAAAAAGTGGTGGGCCACACAAATCGAAAAATTAGAAGATGCACCCATTGGAACCATCGATAGTTTCTTTGGCAGCATTCTTAGAGAATATGCCTTGATGGATGATTCCGAGGATCGTATCGAACCAGATTTTGAATTGATGGACCCGTATGATGCGCAGGAACTGCAAGGCATTGCGGTACGCTCGGTTCTGGAATCGGTTGATGAAATGCACCCGCAGTTAGCAGCAGCCTTGGCTTGGTGGAAGAATCTCGATGGTGCCGATGTGCTCGAGGAAAACTTGAAGAAGTTGCTAGGCAATTCTGCAGGAGTGAAGGCTGTGCTTCGAAGAAACCCGCAGGTTGATCCTGAGGCTGAAGCTGTTGCAAAAGTTAATACCGACCCTGCTTTTGTTAAATTGCAGAAAGAAAAGAATGCACTTTTACAAATGCTTAATACTCTGCAAACAAAAGGCGGGCAGGAGTCTCCTTCATTAAAAAATCTTTTCAAATTAGTTCAACAAGCAAGAGAAGCATTGCAAATACTTCAAGAGGATGTTGCAGGCAGGGAAGTTGATATTCTCGAATTTCTAGAGGGTATGTTGCTGACGGGCGGGCAGCCAAGAAAGTTTACAGGCTGTACCCCGGTAAGGGATGAAATCGACGCGTTGCATGAATCATGGGCAGGGCCCTTGGCTGCAAAGAGGGTTGATTTCGCATTAGAAAAACAAGCAGCGTTGGCACGCAATCATTTGATGCTTATACTTGCAGAGGTCGATCAAAAATATAGGGCACTCTGCCTGCAAAAAAACACGTATGACTTTGATACCGTGGCTCGCGGGGTTCTCAGGATTTTCGAGCGATCTCCCACGATTATTTTGGACCTTAAGAAACGATATCGCTTTATCCAAGTGGATGAGTTTCAAGATACCAGCAGATTGCAATGGGAAATCCTTTCTTACCTCGTTGGCGGTGGGCCAGATCCTGAGCAGCCTCTTGATAACGATCGGCTCTTCATTGTTGGCGACCCCCAACAATCGATTTATGGCTTTCGTCAGGCCGATGTTGCAGTGTTCAGCGAGGTGATTCAGAAAATCACCAAGGGCAATAAGACCAATCAACTTCATCAGGTTCAGACTTTGCATGAACGACATTCTACGGAGATTGCATCCCCAGAGGTGCGGGCGGGCGATGTGAAGTTAAGCGAAAACTTCCGCACTCTTGCCATCTCTCCTCTTGGCTTATTTAACCATCTGTTTAACTATGTTTTTGACCCTGTAACGCACTCGATCGATTCTTCGAAAAGTTATGAAGTGAAATTCCAAGAGTTGATTCCAGGCTTGGATAATGAATCCAAAGGCGAAGTGGTTTACATCGATTACCAAGTTAATGCAACCGATGAAGATTCCGATGGCATTTCCATGGGTCAGGTCAGGATGATTGTTGAAGAGCTTATTCGTTTCAAGGGTGCGCCCAGATCCAAGCTTGGTGAAGATAATCTGCCTAAGGTTTTCTCTTGGAAAGACATGGCCATTCTTGTTCCAAGCAGAAACGATACGCTTCGTAAACTCGAAGAACATTTGCGCTCGTTGGGTATTCCTTATTTGCTTCATGGTGGAGTGGGGTTTTGGCAAAGGCAGGAAGTGCTCGACATGATGCAGTTATGTCAATCGTTGTCGCAGCCTGGAAACGATCTGGCATTGCTTGGGGTGTTACGTGGCCCGTGCCTGCGATGTAACGATGCGGACTTGTATTTTTATCATTGCTTAGGTGGTGGCAGAATGCCCCGTGGTTTATCTATTCTCGTTTCGAATGACGCTAATCTTGAGCGTGCTTGCAATGGGAAACTACACCATCTTAAACCTGAGGACAGGCAGAATCTTGAAGAAGCTTGGACTGGTTTTTCTGATGAGGATAGAAGCCGGTTGGTGCGGGCATCGAAGTCGATCGGGTTAGTTGGTGAATGGAGGCTTCTTGTTGATAGGGTTTCGCATGCCGATCTTTTGCAGCATTGCATGGAGCAGACAGCGGCTTATGCGATTTATGCATCTCTGCCCGATGGTGAACAAGTGCTAGCGAACCTTCAGAAATTCTTTGAGTTCCTGCGAAATGAAGAGTCCAAGCCTGGTTCAAGCTTGGCAAAAGTTGCTCATGCCCTCGAGGAAAGGGTGGAGGCAAGTAATAGAGATTCTCAGGCGAACCCGGGCGGCCATGGTATTGATGCAGTGCAAATCATGACCATCCATGCATCAAAGGGATTGCAATTTCCTTTGGTTGTGGTTGCCAATATGCAAAGAATGATCGTTCGAAATAAAACAGAAAACATCATTGCAAGTTCGGAGGGCGAGGTTGGTCTAAAAATCCGTCACCCTGCAAACCCTCGGAAAATTCTCCCAGATTCAAAATTCGAGCTCATCAAAAAAGATATCGATAGCAGAGAACTTGCCGAAAGCAGAAGGCTATTTTATGTCGGGACCACCAGGGCTGAAGAAGTTCTGGTGCTTGCAGGGCATAAGCCTTTTAGAGAGTGCCTTTCTTGGCGCCGTTGGATTTATAAAGCACTCGATTTGCAAATCTCTGATTTTGAAAAAGGCTATTGGGAAAAAGGCAATTTGCGCGTTCGATGTAGATCTAAAAGTGACGGTGGGCAATTGGAAAATGAAAATACGGGCATGGAAGAGGAAGCAATCGAAGATCTTAGGCGGTTTTCCGAGACCCCAAAGATGGTTACACTTTCCGTCACACGTATTGAAGATGAACTTAAGATGTTTGAAGAAAAGCCCGCAGAGTGGAAACTTCGAAACACGCATCATGTTTTAAGTTTCTATTCTCTACCCAGATTCGATACCGAACCCGAAGATGATATCCGTAAATACATAGGTGCCTTGATTGGGAATACGGTCCATCGTTCTCTCGAAAGGCATGGGGAATGGCTCAATTCAAAAAAAGATGAGCAGCTTGTTTGGATTCACAATATGGTGGATGCAGAGATAGGTTTGGCGCTAGCAGAGCTGGGCGAAGAGCAAGCTTTGGTTCTAGGGGCAGATGAAATTCAAAAAATCAAAGCTCAGGCGGTTAAACTTCTTGAGACTGCAAAGGGTAGCGAGATCAAACCTTTGGTCATTGCAGAGGGAAAAGTGGAGATCGAGTTTCTTCTTCCTATAGAGGGATATGTGATTCAAGGTAGAATTGATAAGTTGCTGAATCAGGGTGGGGTGGTTGAGATCATCGATTGGAAAACGGATGCGGGCCCTACCAAAAAATCCATCGAGCATCATCAATTCCAGATGAAGCTTTACGCACTTGCTTTGCTCAATTGCAATTTGATTCCCAAAGAACAAGAAGTTGTAAGGGCCAGATTGGTTCTTTTAGATCATGATCTATTGCATACTTATGAATTCAAGCAGGCGGAGCTAAGAAAGTTTGAGAAGGAGTTGGCAGGTAAAATGCTGCAAATGAAACGAAAGTTGTCGGAAGTGGTTGATCAGCATGAGTTGCAGGTGCTCTATCATGCAATTGCGGACGAAAGATAGGGCTTTCTATAAAACATTTGATTAGCATGCTTTTAAGTGTTTTACTTGGTAAAATACTTGAATTATGATTGGGAGTTAGTTACCTATTATTCGATAAAGAAGAATTGCGTCGCTATTGCAATAGTTCTCCTTTACGATGTCGTCCTTAAAGGATTTAACTCTAGGCTTAGGTTCGGAGTAACTGGTTCAATGATGATCGAAGTAGAAAACCTCTCAAAATATTTTGGCCCTGTGTTTGCAGTAACGGCGCAGGGAAAACCACCCTCATGCGCATCCTTACTACCTTTCTGCCCGCAACAAACGGCACAGCAAGGGTCGAAGGCTTCGATGTCATGAATGATTCCTTGGAAGTGCGAAAAAGGATTGGCTATCTGCCTGAAAGCATTCCGCTTTACCCCGAGATGAGGGTTGAGGAATATTTAAGCTTCAGGGCAAGATTAAAAGGCGTTGATCGAAGAATTCGTACTGCCCAAATTGATAAAGTACTTGAAAAATGCAGGGTTTTGGAAGTTCGCAGAAGGCTTTTAGGAACTCTTTCCAAAGGCTATAGGCAGCGAGTCGGGCTCGCAGATGCTCTTCTTTCTGATCCGCAACTCTTGATTTTAGATGAACCTACGGACGGCTTGGATCCCGAACAAAAGGTTCAAACTTTAAAAATGCTCAAAGAGCTTGGGCAAAATCATACCATTGTGTTTTCATCCCACTTGCTTTCTGAAGTTGAGACGATTGTTCAGCGTGTGTTGATCATGCGCAGGGGAAGGCTTGCTTTCTCTGGCAAGATTTCCGAAATGGAAGCTGCAACGATTGTTCAAATCGAAGCGCGAGGCCCCGAAGATCAAATTGCAAACAGCCTTCGTTCGCTTGAAGGTGTTATCCACGTCGCCCATAAATCATTGGGTGAGGGTTTTAATTCGTTTGATGTTCGATGCGCAGAAAGCCATGATATTCGCGAAGCTGTGTATCAACGGATTTCGCAGAGTGGTTGGTCGCTTCGTAAGCTTGACCAAAGGCGAAAAAATCTGCAGGACAAATGGAACGAAATCAACAATCAAGATGAAAGTGCCCTTCAGTCTCATGCGGGGTCTAAGTAATAAAATCCACAGGTTGCGCAGGCGTTTTGCAACCTTAATACATTTAGTCGACAGGTTTGTCTGGAGGTAGGAGATGGATCCATTGGTGCAATATAAAAACGAGGTAAGTGCAGATTACGGGCCATCCGAAATGGTGGCAGATCAGCCTACTTTGGCCAGAATTATAGGAAGCTTAGGCGCTGCCTTGACGGTTTTCGGCGGCTTGGCAATGGCACTTAATCTTTCTGGTAAGTTTGCAACTGTCGGCTCTGGCTGGGCTGCTTTTAATATAGCTATTGGTATTTCAGGACTGCTTTTTCATGCAGCTTTTGATTATGAAGTTCAGTTCCGAAGGGCCTACATGCTTTTCGGTTACATGCTTTTGCTGATGGGCTCACTCTGTTTTCTTCTGCCTTTGTTTGGCAAACCAGGCTTGTTTGGTTTGGGTTGTTTGGCTTTTATCATGGCTCTACTATTTATCATGGCTTTTTTACGGCATGAAACAGATGCCATGATTGCAGGAATGGCAAAAGCTGCACTAGGATTTGTAGGATCGATAAGTGCGGTGGTGGGAATTACAGGTTGCTTGATTGGGCCTGAAAATCTGCGATCTTCCCCTTTTCTTCCTGAATTCTTCGTTGCAGGTTTGTTTGGCATGCTCTTCCTAGCTTCTTATCTGGGTAGCAGGGGAATGAGTGACGACTTTACGTATAAGGTTGCACGCTTGGCTCTTTGGGGCGGACTACTCCTTCTCATTTACGCCCTACTTCGTTCTGCTTTGCCCCCATTTTTATATTCGTTTGGCTATATCAAAGTTCGACCTGCGGAATTTTTAATCCCAGGTGGATTTCTCTTAATGGTGCTTGGTACTCTTTATTTTGTCACTGCTGCACTCGTTTCCTCGGATAGCAAGTTGGCAGTGCTCACGCAAAGAGAATTAGGCTCGATGTTCTTTTCGCCAATTGCATACTTTGTGCTGCTGGGGTTTGTGGTGGCTGGCTGGTTTGGGTATGTAGATTTCATCAACCGCTTGAGCGTATCCCGCAACAACATTGAACCGATTGTTCGAAACTATGTGATCGATCTGGTTCCTGTGCTTGCGATCATTTTTATTGTTCCCGCAATCACCATGAGGTTATTAAGCGAAGAGCAACGGTCTGGAACCATCGAGGTTTTGCTAACCGCTCCTGTAGATGAATACACCATAGTATTAAGTAAGTTTTTTGCTGGGTTTGTCATGTATTTGGTGGTCTGGTCGCCCTTTGGATTATACCTTTTGGCGTTGCCTTTGTCGGGTGCGCCTGCATTCGATTATAGGCCGTTGATCAGTTTCTTTGTGGGATTGTGTGTTACGGGCGCAGCATTCATTTCCATGGGATTGTTCTTTAGCAGTCTCAGTAAAAATCAGATCATCAGTGGCGTTTTGACCTTTGCAGGCATGCTTGGGCTTTTCATCGTGGCAATCATTCGTGAACGAATTTTTGGCCAGAACCCTGCAAGCCCTTGGTATCAGGTTCTTATGCATATTTCATATCTGGATGTTTGGAATACCAATGCATCCTCGGCTGTGTTCTGGCTCTTCTTAACAACGAAGGTGCTGGAATCGCGCAAATGGAAGTAAGGGATTTTAGAGTAAACATGAGCGAGTCAAATAACATGAATAATGGATTGATCAGTGGGTTATCTAAAAACCCGATAGTGATGAATTTTGGCGCATTCTTAATGGCTGCGATTTTTGCCCTTACCTGTGGGATTATTTCCTGGAGGCTGGGCCGCCCCGCAATGGCTTATATTATCTGGTCGGGCTCGCTTGCTGTTTTCAGCGCAGGCGTTGGCTTTGTTTTAGCTAACCGAAACCGTAATGAAACCTCCCCAGAAAACGCACTCCGAATCGGGCTAATATTCCTCGGCGGCGGCAGCGGTTTCGCCACCGCTATCCTTGGCCTCTTTCTTCCACTGATGGAATACAGCGATATCTTTGGTGGTGGCCTTGCACAATGGCGCAAAAACCCAAACACGGTTCTTCTTTGTGCCGGCCTTCTTTTTGGCGGCCTTGCTCTTATGTTTGGTAGCGTCATGCTCGCCAAAAACTTTGAAAAATCCAGCGTCGGGCTTCGAAGACTTCTTTATGGCACCAATGCCTTCCTTACCGGTATGCTTCTTCTTACCGTACTTGGCGTTGTCAATGTTCTTGCTTATGTTCCCATGGGTAAGCTGGACTTCTTCAACCGCACGTTTGATTTTACTGCTTCCGGCCTTTATTCTATTAGTGAGAGCACCCAAAATTTCCTCTCCAATCTTAAGGAACCCGTCAAGGTTTATGTACTTCTTCCCAGTAATAACCTTATCACGGTTGAAACTGAAACCTTGCTTGAAACCTTCAAGACGCATACCAAAAATATCTCTTGGTCTTCAGTTTCTCGCGATCTCGATGCTCAGGAACTAGCTAAACTGCAGGAAAAATATCAGATCCCTGATTCCCTTGGCTTGCTCGTGGTTTATGGTAGTGATCAAAAACCTGTTTATGACTTCATCAAGTATCCCGATCTTTACTCCATCCCACAACAAGACCCTCGCAACCCCAATGCTGATAGTGGAAGTTTCCAATTCCTTGGCGAAGCCCAACTCATCAAAACAATTACCTTCCTTTCCGAAGGCAAATCCCAAGCGGGTGTGTTCTTCACCCAAGGCAATGGCGAACTTAGCATCGATGATAAAAACCCAGGCTCGGTTGCGGGCATTGGCACCCTTTGGGATGAAACTGCAAAGGGTAACTTCAAGCTTGATAAAATCACGCTTGATCGAAACACCAAAAAAATCCCCCAAGAAGCAGATGTGGTGGTGATGGCACGACCTAGGTTCGATCCGCCCCCACAAGCGATCGACGCCCTCCGCAATTATCTTCGTGGCACTGATGGCAAAAAAGGCCGTTTGCTTTTGCTTCTTGATGTCGAAGTGGAACAAGTTGCAGGTAAGAAGCAAGTCATCCCCATGCCCAACCTGAAAGTGCTTTTGCGCGAATTTCAAGTTGATGTTGCAGATGACCAAATCTACAACCCGCTTAACGAACGCAAGCCTTCCATCATGACTATCATGGCTTCCGATAAGAGCAACAACCCTATTGCCAAGGCTTTCTTAAAGGGCCGTTCTGCAACTCTTTTCCTTTTCGATGGCATTCGAACGGTTAAACCATTGGCGCGGGTTCCAAATGCACCACCCAATCCAATTAGTGCAGATGAGATTCTGCTTACTGATCCTCGTATTCCAGTATGGGCTGAAACAGATATGGGTGCTAATCCGCAAGAAATAATTGCTGAGTTGCGCAAGGATGAAAAGAAGGCTCAACAAAAACTGCAAGGCGGCCAATTACCCGTTGCTGTTGCAGTGATGGAAAAAGGCGCAGCAGATCCACTGGCTCAAATCCCAGGCCACGAAGGCATGGCTCCGACCGAAGACAAACCTAGAATGGTTGTTTTTGGGGATGCATCTTGGGCAAGTAATGAAGGCATCAATGGCAGGTTTGGCGAAAGTAGCCTTTCCCTTTTCAACACCAGTATTTCTTGGTTAAGAGATCGATCAGATCTTGGGGCTAAACCCAAGGGGCAGGAACGCAAAGATTATAAGTTTAATGTTGCTGAAGATGCTGTTACCAGGCTGAAGTTTCTTCCGCTTGCAATGATGCTTCTTTCAGTGATTGGTTTGGGCGGAGCTATCTGGATTGTTCGCAGGCGCTAGTTTGAATTTGAGGTTTTTACGATGAATTTTAAGACGACTTACATTTTGTTTGGGTTCCTTGCAGGAGTTTTTATCCTCCTCGCTTTTGCATTGTTCATGGATCCGGGCGCAGTGGATTCTGCTGCCTTTATCTTCCCTTCGATGCGATCCGGGAAAAACACCATCCAAGTGGATGAAGTGGATCGAGTGGAAGTGGATCGAAAGAAACCTGTTGCAGAGAAACTCGTGTTCGAACTCGATCCTGCAACCAAGCGTTGGAGCATGACCGCTCCACGATCTACCAGAACCGACAAGTTTGCGATTCAAGAAATAGTGCGCCAACTTCGCGAAGCTAAACCCGATACCGAAGCTGATCGCCCTTCCAACTTGGCCCAGTGGGGCTTGGATGATCCTTCTGCAATAATCACCCTTAAGAAAAAAGATTCCGAACATACCATCAGCCTAAAAGTTGGGAATACTAGTCCGGGCGAATCAAGCGCAGTGGTTTATCTGCTCTCTTCTGATAATCCCAAGAGCCCTATTGCTGTCAAAAAATCCCTGATCGATGGCTTGTTCAAGCCTCAGGTTGCTTTCAGAGAGAAAGATCTTTTGAGCCCCAGTGTTTCCGACATCAAATCCTTCAAGCTTGAAGAAACAGGCAAAAAATCTGTCGCAGTTGCAATGACTGGCGAAAGCAAATGGCGTTATGCCGAGCCTGCGACTTATGGCGAAGCAGACTTTGATGGTGGCGAAAACAATGACCCCCTTAAAGTTTCCGGAGGCGTTCGTGGCTTGCTCATGAATATCTCCAACCTTAAGGTGGAATACAAAGACGAAAAAAATAACGACTTTGTTTCTGATGAGAGCCCCGACCTTGCTAAGTACAAGCTGGATGTTGCGAAGGATAAGGTCTTGCAATTATCGATCGAGCGGATTGAAGAAGGTAATAAAACCAGCAGCCCCAAACTCATCGTTGCAGTGGGTGAAAAAGTGGGCGAGACCAAAGATAAGTTTTACGCAATGCTCGATGATGGCAAAAAAGAAATCGTGCGCATTAGCGTTGCCTCGGTTGAACCGTTGTTAAGGCTTGCTGCAGACCCAGAAGGATTGCGCGATCGCACGCTCGTAAAAGCAGGCGCTCTTGATAAACCCGATGCCATTACTTTGAAAAACAGCTATGGAACCCTTGAATTTCAACGCATCGATCCTGCCAAGCCTTGGATGTTCTACAGGCCGGGTAAGGATGTTCCTGATGCGATTAATGAAGTTTCGGTCACCAACTTGATTTCAGTCTTTGGTCAGAAGGGTCAGATTAAATCCTTCATTGATTCGCCCGCCAAGGATTCTGAACTCGAACTTGATAAACCCCTTTCAGAGCTTTCGATTTATATCGATGGCATTGATAAGACTCCCAAAAAAGAAGAACCAAAAGAAGAGAAGAAAGACGAAGCTAAAAAAGACGATAAAGCCAAGGACGAAAAGAAAGAGATCAAGAAGGAAGTAAAACCTTCGTTGAAGCCAGGCGACCCGAAGGTGAAGGTTCTTTTTGGCAAGCGGGAAAATGGCCTCGTGGTCTTCAAACGCATCGCTGATAAAGAAACTACTTATGGCAGAGTACCTGAAATCTTATTAGACAAATTAAAAGAAAGCCCATTGGCGTACTTGGATACATTTGTTCCCAAGTTTAACGAATCGATGGATCTGAGCGAAAATGTAACGAAGCTTTCGATTTCCCGTGCGGGTAAAATTTTCGAAGTTAGCAGGGATAAAAAAGAAGACCCTTGGAAGATTGTTTTGCCCCCCGAGCAAGCAGGCAAGAATGCTGATGCCGGCCTTGTCATGAATGCCCTCGGTGCGCTGAATAATCTTAAAGCCAACAAGTTGGTTGCAGAAAAGGCCCCGGAAGGCGAACTTACCCGTGAGTATGGTTTGAACCCCGCGAGTATCAAAGCGGTTGTCACCTTGGGTAAAGATAAAGATGCCAAGACTTTTGAATATGGTTTCGGTAAGGAATCACCAGATAAGACTGGCATTTACGCCCGACAAGCTTGGCGCGATTTTGTATTCATAACCGATCGCTTTGTCACCAATGCGCTTGAAGCAGAGCTTCAGGATCTGGTGGTGTTCCCCAAACTCGATCCTGCAAAAATTGAATCCATCAAGCTAATAGGTTGGCAATCCTTGTTGGGTTCACCTTTTACAATTGAACTCGAGCGCAAGGACAAATCTTGGATAGCAAAGGCTCCTGCTGAATTTAAATTGGATCCTGTTAAAGCGGAAGTTCTTGCAACTGCGCTTGCGACTTTGAAAGCTGAAAAGTTTGTATCCTTTAGTGCAGGGGTGAAAGCTGAACAGGAACTTGATCTTGCTAAGGGTGCCCTACAAGTTGAATTCAAAATCCAAGGTGAAAAAGAAAGCCAGAAGCTTTTGGTTGGGAAAATGGATGGGGATAAATCTTACTTTGCAACTTCGGGCAAGTTTGCTGATGTGTTTTTGATTCCTAAAAATGCATTTGAATCCATGCGCGTAAAACCA
>JAPLNF010000058.1 GCA_026692965.1 Planctomycetota bacterium | reverse complement strand
TCCACATGAAGGCAGCGACCACAGAGATAGCGACCTGAAGTGTGGTTGCGTTTTGGTGTGGAACTTTCCTGCGGGATTCTTCGATGGAAAGATCTGAACCGCACCACCAAGATTTGTAAGGATGGCCCATAATCAAGGCGCCAAGAATATCTTCGCCAGAAGTAATCTCATCCGTCATGATGCGAATTTTTGGTTGAAGATTGTAACGGTTGCTCTTTAATTCGTTCAAAGATGCGATTGCTGCATCACAAGGGCAGTAGGCGTAGTGAACGGTAGGCCTGTAAATGGCTTTGTCTCCTTCGCGCACGGTAAGCTTTTCGGTGATGCTGAAAGCTTCGCCATGCCTTACCACCATTCCAACAATACTGTAGTTGGGAACCCAGCTGTTTACATAGGTATTGATGCCCATGCGTGCGAGGCAGATTTGACTTCCTGGGCCGTCCTTGTGTTCGTAGGCAAAAGCGGGAAGTTCTTTTTCGTGAGTGCCCCAGCCCATTTCCGCTGTTGTCGTGCCTTCTTCCCGAAATCCTTCAACACTCCAAGTGTTCAAGAATTCGTTCACTAATTTTGGTTGATCGGTGATTTGCGTATCACGTTCGCTGCAGTGGATTACCTTAACGCCCAGTTGGTGTGCAAGGTGGTTGAATTCTTGTTTCTTTGCATGTTCTGCAATAAGTTCGGCTTGTGCGCCCTTGAAAAGTTTGTCTGCAAGTGCATGGCTTGCGATATCCAAAAGTCCATGTTTGGTGAAATGGCTGATGAGGCCTGGGTTTGCACCGTGCTCTAATACCGCGGTAACGGAAGGTTGCTTCCACGACGCAATCAGTTTGCGCAGTTTCATGTGCCTGTGATAAAGAGTGCGTTCGGTAGGGTGCAGTTTTTCTGCGTTTTCGTAAGGGTCCCAGACTTCCACCGAGGTATTAATGTAGAGTACGCCATGCTCATGGCACCAAGTCAGAATTTCGCAGCAATCGATATTCCAAGCGAGATCGATGATGACATCGCCTTTGGAAACATACTGCGCAAGAAGGGTGCCCATGTTTTCGCGGGTTACTCGGTTTTTGACAAAGGTGATGCCTTTTTCGATCCACGGGCGCAGGGCTTCATCGTTGGAATCAAAATCCATGATGGTGATATTCTTGGTTGGGATTTTAACATGGTCCATTAGCACGGGAATGGAGCAACGGGCTACAGCTCCAAAGCCAACAAATAAAACACGGTTCTTGAATTCGATCATGGATGGTTCCTGAAATTCCGTAATTCGATCTATAGATATACTCGTAAATTCGAGCTTAGGTTTAGTATATAAACCCAGGTGGCAAATTAGCAGATCGATGGCCGTGGAGCAAGCAAGTAAATCACGAGGATTTCGTGAAGCCCGATTCAGGCAGTGTTCAAGTATGGAGTTTCATCTTGGTTGTTTTTGTGAAAGTTGGTGCATACTAACTAGGAAGCAATATATTCATATAAATCGTCTTTAATGTTCTTTTTTGTTGATGTGTTTTAAATTGTTTCCGGCACAGAATTTTTGTGTGGGGAACCCTTAGGAGGGCCGGTGCCTAGTTCATAAGAGTTTTTGGGAGATGAGCAGGGCATAAAAAAAGAACCCTAGGAACAATAATTCCCGGGGTTCTTATGAAGGCTTTAGTTTGGAGCGAGGACGACGGGACTCGAACCCGCAACATCCGGCTCGACAGGCCGGTGCTCTAACCAGTTGAGCTACGTCCCCAAAATAAGCCAACGTTGATTTATTAGGACATTTATTGCCTTGTGGCAACTAGTATTAGTGGTTTGTGGGGTAAATTATGGGTTTTGAGGGCTTAAAATCGGAAGCCCACCTTAAAATTCTGTAGCCTTTTCTAGCCAATTCCTGCCATTCTGACTGGCTTGCTTCCACAATTTCATAAAAACTTGCCTCCATTTTTCCCAATTCGAAGCTTTCTTCGCCATCCCATGCCAAAAGGCGGCTTGATTCCACCCTTGCGGGTACGATTAGGCCATCCATCCTGCAGCGTAACTTCATGTTTTATCTCCTATAATTCCTTGCCTTCCTAGGCTTTGAATTTATAAGCTAACGCATAAAACTATTTTCGCAAGCTTGGCAGGTATTTCCTTTCAACCCTAAAATAAACATTTATCATTGTGATAGATAAATTTTAATTACATAGGGATGATTCAATATGAGCCAGTCTGATTTTAATAACCCTTCCCCTTTTCCCCCTTATTATCCTGCACCACAGCAGCGTTCTTCCCTTGTTGGTTGCTTGCTTGCCATTTCTCTGGTTATGAATGTTTTGCTAGGCGGATTTGCCTTTCTTGCTTGTTTGGGGGCAGCCGCGGTAGGGGGTGGAACTTCCACTGATTTTTCCACGTCTACCCAACTTTCTGAAACCCACCATTCGGGCAGTACCACTTCCAAGGATAAAGTTGCAATCATCAACCTTGAAGGCGTTATTATGGAAGGCACGCTGGGCTTTGTTCATAAGCAGATTTCTCAAGCTTCCAAAGATAAAAATGTTAAGGCGGTTGTTCTTCGGGTTAACAGCCCGGGTGGTAGTATCACCGCAAGTGACGATTTGCACCGTAGGCTTGTTGAATTAAAACAGGGTAACGATGCAAAAAAACTTCATGCTATGCCCCATCTTGTGGTTTCCATGGGAAGTTTGGCGGCATCGGGTGGGTATTACGTTGCAATGCCTGCTTCAAAAATCTTTGCAGAGCGTACTACCATGACCGGTTCTATTGGTGTTTATGCATCCTTTCCCAATATGGAAGGCCTAAGCAAGCAGATTGGTGCTGGGATGATTACCATCAAGCAGGGCGAAATTAAAGATAGTGGGTCGCCTTTTAAAGAGATGGGGGCCAAGGAAAGGCAGGTTTGGCAGGATATGGTTGATCAATCTTACAACCTGTTCATAAAAATCGTGGAAGATGGCAGGCCGGAACTTAAAAATAAATTTCTCGAAAAGATCACCATCGATCCGTTGCAAGCTGGCCCTGGCCCTAAGGTTGAAGGCAAGACCTACACGCGTTATCGTGCTGATGGCGGTATTTTCACAGGCGATCAAGCCCTTAAGTATGGTTTGATTGATCAGATCGGGACCCTTGAAGATGCAGTTGCTGAAGCTCGCAAGCTTGCTGGCCTTTCTGAAGATAATAAAGCGATCCGTTACGAAAAACCCAAGTCTTTCACTGATTTGTTTTTGGAAATTCGTTCGGGTAAAAATTCCCCGCAAGCTTCCTTTAACTTTGCCAACCTTCCTGATGCTTTAATGCCTAGGCTCTGGTATTTGGCACCGGGGTCCGAGCTTTCGGGCATCTCTTCGATTCTTGCCAACCCGTAAGCCGATTACCAAGAGTCCACTTATTTATTTGATCAAACCATTCGATTTATGATGAGCCTCCCCTGCTTTTGGGGAGGCTTTTTCATGCCCTTTACATTCATTAAAATCCCTATTATTGTTACTTTTGTCTTTCTGAAACTTTAATTTTTAAAATTAGTCTAAAGTTTTGTTGTTTGTGCGAACTCTTTCCCTGTTTGTGACGTATATACTTTTGACGGCAGGGAAAAACACTTTCTAACGCAGGTTAGAACCTCATCTCTGACAAGGTTTTTGCTCTCTTCTTTGAATGCTAGGATTTAAATTAGCATAAGAACAAAGCGTGGCCCAAAGTCAAAGATTTTTCTCTGGCTCAATTATAATTTACATTGGTTTCTTTTGAGAGACTTTAAGAAATAGAGGTGGATCATGGCTAGAGTAGACGCACTATTACAATTGCACAAAGTATTAATAGCTCGACGCGCAGACTTGCGCGCCAAGTTGCTGGGTGATCTTGATTCCTTGCATTTTAGCGATGGGCGTGACAGCGCTGATGAGGCTTTTGATGCAGGCAATGAAGAAGTCAACTGCCAACTTGCAGAGCTTGAATCGGATGAGTTGTCTCAGATTGAACGAGCTTTGGAAAAGTTAAAAAAAGGAAGTTACGGGACATGCGAATCTTGCAGTAAGAAAATTCCAGTAGGCCGTTTGCAAGCTCTTCCTTACAGCACTTTTTGTATTTCTTGCAAAAAAGAAATGGAAGAAGGTCATGGCTGGGATACACAAAGCAGCAACAGCAATGCAGGTTGGGCGAAGATTTCTGATCGCGCATTAGGATTGGTGGATAGCATGGAATCGGTGAACTTGGCAGATTATGAATCTTAAGGTTCTCGGTTGGAACTTTGATGAATTTTCCTGGCTTGGGAATAATTTCCTGAGCCAAGTTCGTTTTATAACGAATAGGTAGGGCAGGAACTTTCCTGAAAACCGCTCACTTTTGCAATCTTTCTTAAATTCAGCGTTAGAATTGAACAGTTACTTTACAGGGTTCTTTTCCCATTCGGGATTTTGAATTCCAACCTTTCGCCTTCGCTTCGAAACTTGGGGACTATTATGAAATCAGTCATGTTGGCCCTTTTCTTGGGTGCTTGTGCGTTTTGTGGTGGGATTGTTGGAGCCAGATTCCAGAACGGCGCTGATCTTCATGCTGATGGCGATAATAAGGCTGCAGTTCCCCCTGGTGAATCGGTAAGACTAGGCGAACGATTTGAAACGGTTTCACGTAAAATTTCTCCCGCAGTGGTTTCTGTTGAAGCTCTGAAGCCTGGGAAAAAAGGCAAATCAGTTGATGAGTCAGGGTCGGGCGTGCTTATTCGTGTACCTGGTCAGGCAGGCGTTTTTGTCATCACCAATAACCATGTTATTTCACAATCCCAGCCCCAGCAGATTACCATCACTCTTCATGACAACCGAATTCTTCATCCAGTTCAGGTTTGGTCTGATCCTGAATCCGATATCGGATTACTTAAGCTTGAAGATATTGAATCGCTTGTGACTGCGCCTTTGGGTGATAGCGAGCAGGTAAAAGTCGGGCAATGGGTGCTTGCTTTTGGTAGCCCATTTGGTTTGCACCAAACGGTAACGCATGGAATTATCAGCGCCCGCGAGCGCGGTCAGGTCAGTTTGGGAAACACCATCCGCATCAAGGATTTTCTGCAAACTGATGCAGCTATCAATCCGGGTTCGAGCGGTGGCCCTCTTGCAAATATTGATGGCGAAATCATCGGGTTGAACACTGCGATCGCATCGCATAGTGGCAACAATAGTGGGGTTGCCTTTAGTATCCCCATCAACATGGTTAAGAAAGTGGTTCGGAACCTTTTGGATAAAGGTGTAGTTTCCCGGGGATACCTTGGTCTTCAAGTTGCGCCTTCTTTTGAATCTGCAGATGCTCAAAAGCTTGGGTTAGAAAGATTGCAGGGCGCTTTGGTTGAGTCTATTTATCCTGAAACCCCCGCTGCGCTTGCTGGAATCCGAAAAGGGGACGTAGTCTTGCAAATTGATAATGTCGTGATTCGTAATGAAAACCACTTCATTAATGTTGTTAGTTCCATGGATCAGGGTAAGACGATTAAATTAAGAATCTGGCGTGAAAGAGTTTCAAGAGAAGTTAATGCTGTTGTCGGGGATTGGAATACAGCGCAGGCAAAGCTTAAAGTGAGCCAATAACAAAGTGGGGCATCCTACCCCTTATTAGCTTCCTTGCCAAGGCACTTGCAATACTAAAAAGCACTCGTTGGTTTTCGGGATGTTAAAACCAATGCCTTAATTATTTCGATTGAACTTATGTAATACGCTTCGTCAAACAATGCAAGCATTCAATTTTAAATTTTTAAAGAAATACAATCTAAGATATTAAGCATGTTAGTAGTTCTTCATGCCTACAGCGTCACGCACGAGGTCGATGGTAGCGCGAGCCTCTGCTCTTGCTTTTCTAGCCCCCTCCCTCAGGATTTCCTCTACAAAACCGGGGTTTGCTGCTAATTCTTTGCGCTTGATTCGGGCTGTTTCGAAATAGGTATTGATCTTGGCGAGCAGTGATTTCTTCGCTTCGCCATACCCCATTCCGCCCGCTTGATATTTTTCAGCAAGCTGTTTTTTTTCTTCTTCCGATGCAAAGAGTGAGTAAAGGGTATACACATTGCACTTCTGGTGATCCTTCGGGTCTGCGACCGGCGTGCTATCGGTGACGATGCTCATCACTTTTTTTTCCAGAGCCTTTCCTTCTGCGAATATTTCGATGGTGTTGCCATACGATTTACTCATTTTCTGCCCATCAATGCCCGGGACTTTCGATTCTTTATCGAGCTTATATTCTGGGATCGGAAAAATATTGGCGTAGGTACGGTTGAACTTTCCTGCGATGTCTTGGGTCATTTCCACATGCTGAATTTGATCTTTTCCTACGGGAACCAAGGTCGAACGATAAATTAGAATATCAGCTGCCATCAGGATGGGGTAGTAAAACAATCCGACGCTGGCATCGATCCCTTTTTCGATTTTTTCTTTGAAGGAAACAGCTCGTTCCAAAAGGCCCATGTTGGTGACCGTGGAAAAAATCCAAGCCAGCTCTGTAACTTCGGGAACATCGGATTGCCTGAAAAAGATTGCTTTCTCAGGATTCAATCCTAGTGCCAGATAATCAAGTGCGACATCCGAAGTGTTTTCCCGGAGGGTTTTGGCGTCATGAATGGTCGTAAGAGAGTGATAATCCGCAATAAAAAGGAAGCATTCTGCGCTATGATGGAGCTCGATATGCTGCCTAACTGCGCCAAAGTAATTTCCCAGATGAAGTTTACCCGAGGGTTGAACGCCACTGAGTATGCGTTTTTTTGGCTGATTAATGCTCATGACGGGGCTCCTTATGGTGTATAAAGAATTAGTTTAATGTTCAGAGACAGTTTTGGCTCGTTTTCTTGAATATTTATGGCGTAGGTATTTCGAAGCCAGAGGTAATTGATGAATCACGAAACAGATATGTTGGTCGCAGCTTTGAGAAAAGTTGTAGCTTCTGGTGGGGAACATTTATTGTTCAAGGTTTCTAAGCAGGAAGGCTTGTTTGCATCGAAGGCGGGGCTTGCAGGAGAAGTTGCCCAGAGTGCTTTGGATAGGCAATTCATCGAGTTGGTGCGTAGTGAAGGAGAGGGGAAAAAATTATGCCAGTGGGTGAAAATTACCGCAAAAGGCATTCGTTTCCTGCATGAAAGAGAATCCCCGGTGCGCGCTTTGGATGAGGCGTTGAGTTTGCTGAAGAAGGAAAAAGAAGCCACTGCGGTTGGGGTGGTGCGGATGCAGGAAAGGCTTGAGGAAATATCTGAAAAACTTTTGCAAGAGGCTAGTCAATGGACTCTAAAAATTGAATCGCTTGAAAAGCGAATTCTAGATGCGTTGGACCGGCTCGAACAAGCTGGCCCTTTGGTGCCCCCGGGTTTGCTGAAAGAAGTTCCTTGGTCGATCGAGGTAGTGCGATATTTGCAATGGCGCAGGGGCGAGTTGGATTCTGGGAAATGCCCGCTTCCAGAGTTATTTGAAATGTTACAGAATGCTTATTCTTATTTAGATTGCCCATCCTTTCATGATGGTTTAAAAAAGCTTTTTCAGGCACGGGTAATCAGGTTGGAGGGTGTTTCTGATCCTGCTTTGATGGATAAGCCGGAGTTTGCGCTTTTGGATTCGGGTCAGGTTTACTACTTTGCTTGTCGTTAACGAATTATGAAGAATCATCAATTATCTGCTTTTTAGTATCAATTTTTGAAGGAGTGATGTCTACTAATCAAAATGGATCCATTCCGAAAGAACTTAGGATTATTTGATGAATATAGCGGTAAAGGAAGCAATGGAGAGCAGAGAAAAAAAACAGCCGATGCAGCCTTTTGAGGTTGATTCTGGTGTTTTAGATTCAATCAACCGCGTTTGCGAAAATGTTTCCTCTGCTTTGCTGGGGAAATCAGAGGTTGTTCAGCTGGCAATGGTTGCCCTTCTTGCGGAAGGCCACTTGCTGGTGGAGGATGTGCCGGGCATTGGTAAAACACTTCTTGCGCGGGCGATCGCTAAAAGCCTTTCTTGTTCTTTTAATCGTATTCAATTCACTCCCGATTTGTTGCCCAGTGATTTATTAGGAACCAGTGTGTATCAGCAAAGCACCGGAGCTTTCGTATTTCAACCGGGCCCTATATTTTCGCAAATCATTCTTGCGGATGAAATCAACCGATCAAGTCCCCGAACCCAGTCCGCATTACTTGAAGCGATGAGTGATCGTCAGGTATCAATTGATGGGAAAACTCGCCCATTAGGGCCACCTTTTTTTGTGCTCGCTACTCAAAACCCTCGCGAGTTTGAAGGCACCTATCCCTTGCCTGAAAGCCAGATGGATCGTTTCATGATCCGGCTTTCTGTTGGTTATCCTGACAGGGCTTCTGAAAAGAGAATTTTGGTTGGGCATCGTAGTGGCGAACCCGTCGATGCTTTAAAATCCGTGCTTTCTAGTGAAGACCTTGTTGCTATCCAAGGCATGGTTTCTAAGGTTGTAGTGGAAGATAGCATAGCAGATTATCTTTTGAGTTTGATTGACGCTACCCGCAGGCATGCGGATATTTTGCTGGGGGCCAGCACTCGGTCTGCTCTGGGTCTTTATCGTGCATCACAAGCGATTGCTCTAATGCGAGGCAGGGGCTTTGTGGTTCCAGACGATGTTAAAAATCTGGCAAAGCATGTGTTGGCGCATCGAATCATGCCAAGGTCTGCGGGTGGTTCCGGAGCGATCCGGGTTGCTGAGCAGATTTTGGGCGATATCCTTGATCGTTTGATAGTTCCGGAATAAATCATGGTGGATTCAACCACTGTTTCTTTTGAGCAAGATAGAAACGCATTGGTTAAAGAGATCAAACCGCGCAAGAGGGCTCTTTTGCCTCTAGGCAAAATATTCTCCCTCTTTTCTGCTTTGGTGGTTTTTATTGGTGTCTATAAAAGCATCAACCTTCTATCTTTGATGGGCTATTTTTTATTACTTGCGCTCTTTTTTAATGCGGTGTTTGCCTCTAGGCGCCTTAAGTATGTCACCGTCAAGCGCTATTTCCCGGATCAGCTTTATGCTGGGGTTCCTGGTATTTACCAGATCGAAGTCAACAATGTTAAAAACAAGATAATTCCCCCTTGGTATCTCCTTGATGCTTCGAGCGATCGTGGAAAGGGTTGGGCCATTCCTTCGCTTGGGGCGTATGCAAGGTATTATCTGCAATCCCGAATGCTTCCCTTGCATCGGGGTAATCTGAAACTTGTTAAGTTAGAATTAAGGGGGAGTTACCCGTTTGGTTTGGTGCAAAAGCGCATCTGGGCCGAGCAAAATGATGAAGTTCTCGTTCTTCCTAAACTGGGCTTATCCAGGCCGAGTTCATTGGAAAATTTCATCGCTAAGCTTTCCGCCCTTGATGATACGGGTAATATTGCACGATTCCATCCACTTGCGCAGGAAGAATTTCACGGCTTAAGGGTTTACAGGCAAGGGGATAGTCCGCGTGCAATTCATTGGCGCACCTCTGCTAGGCGGGGCGAACTCATGGTTCGCGAATTAGAAGATTTTCCCGGTGATGATTTACTTCTTGTACTTGATCTTGGCATAGGCAACAACGACGAGCTTGAATCCTTTATTAGTTTTGCAGCAACAGTGGTGCATGATTATTGCAGAGTTCGTGGAAACAGATTGGTGGTGTTGGTGCTGGCTGAAGAAGTTGCTCTTTTTGATGAGCGGGCAGATTATGCCTTTGGTGTAAAAGTGTTGCAGCATCTCGCACCGGCTAACGCTTGCAGAAGCGTGTTGGAATATCGCAATGCTTGTACCAAGGCCGCAATCGAGATAGAAAATTTAACCCTGCCCCCTGCAACTTTGGCTCTAAGGCGAATTAATAATTCAGATTCATTTGAGCCATTGAAAGATAGATTGGCGCCATCTCTTGATGCAAAAACGGCTCGTGAAAAAGGTTTCTACGAACCTCCTTCCCTTACGGGGGAAGCCTAATCATGGATATTAATACCCTTGATGAAAAGTCTTATTCAGAGTTGGACCCTCAGTTGCATTTTCTGGGCCATCTTGCCTTGGCCCTTTCCACAACTTGCTTGTTGGAATCCGAAGTGGCTTTTGTGCCTGGCTTGATTATGTTTTTACCTTTGTTTTATGCCTTCCTTTGGATTTCGTATGTAAGCAAGGGGCGTAGGATTTTAGCGACTTCAATCTCTAATATTTTGGGCGTTCTTATTTCTGTGCTGGGCTGTATTTGGGTCTTTTCCAAGATCTCAAGAGATGCTGGCACTCCGCAAGCGTTGCCCATGCCTACTGCTCTGGTTCCTTTCGTTGGTCCCATTCTTGCTTTTTTAGTTATGCTCAGGCTTTTCGGCCCCAAGGGCAGAAGAGATTTTTGGATTCTTCAGGGTATGGGTATGTTGCAAGTCAGCCTTGCTTGTGTTTTAACTACGGGCACTATTTTTGCGTTCCTTTTTTCCTCTTACCTTTTCTCACTGGTATGGATACTAAAGCGCTATCAAGCCACTAGGGGCGAGGTGGAACTTTCTACCAACCCTTTGGAATCTAGGCCTTCGCTTCGAAGCATGGGTTTGTTTCCAAGCATTGGTTGGACTTTAGTACTTGGTGTTTCTAGTGTTGGAATTTTTCTCGTCACACCTAGAACCGATTCAGCCTCTTGGAATCCGTTGCTTAGGTTTGGCCAAATCCGGAGTGTAGGGGGCGCAGGGGTCACTGGTTTTGCAGAGCAAATGAATTTAAATAAGACGGGCGAAATCGAACTTAATGAAGATATCGCAATGACGGTTTCGGTAACCGATATGGATGATAAACCCTTTTCCGGATTAGCCGTTGATCAGCGCTGGCGCGGTGCGGTGCTTGAGCATTACGATAACGGTGTTTGGAATCGAAGGGTCATGCGAAAACCCGTTCCAAAAGTAATTCAGAAAAAGTTACCTTACTTTGGCCCAGAGCAACTGATCTTTCATTATGAACTAACCCCAAGAAAAGTCGGTGGATTGTTCCTTGCTGATCCAATTCGCATTAATTACAGTGAACTTGATACACGTCTACCTGTGATTGTTGACCCTCCTTATCAAGATCTGTCTTTTTTTTACGAGCAAGGCAGTACTGTTCAATATTCAATGGCTGTTTCCAAAATTAGGCAACCCATAGGGTACAAGCAGGTTGTCCCTTCCAAAAACCAAGGCGAACGAAGCGTTGCTACCCTCGATAACGAATTTCTCGGAGACCTTATCACCCCTAGGATTGGTTCACTTGAAGAGTGGACTCTCGGTGTTCTCGGATCCATCAAGGACAACCCTCGTTATGGATTGCAAAAGGTTACTTTCCCCAAAGGTTCTGTTCGTGAGCAGGGCAGGCCTTCGATTGAAAGTACTTATCGCGAAGTGGTTGCACGAGCCCTATCCAGCTACCTTTCTCAAAGTGGTGATTTTACTTATACCCTCGAAATTAAACGCGTTAATCCTAATGTTGATCCTGTCGTCGATTTTCTTCTAAATGTTAAAAAAGGGCATTGCGAACGCTATGCGTCTGGATTGGTTTTGATGCTTCGTTCCCTTGGAATTCCTTCACGGGTTATCAAAGGGTTTCGTGGTTGTAATTATTCCGAGAATGGTTCATACGTTATTCGTAATAATCAGGCTCATAGCTGGGTCGAAGTTCTTGTTCCCCAACTTTCCGCTGATGGTACTTTCAGGCAAGATTTAGTTTCAGGCAGACCGATTTTTGACTGGCTCACTCTCGACCCAACCCCTGATACCGAACTCCTTGAAAATCAGAAATTTTCATTCTTGCGGATGATTGCTGAATGGGTCGACCGTGCTAAGGCTTTCTGGCGTGATATGATCGTTGATTATAATGCCGATCAACAAGCCGAGTTCTGGTACAGGCTTTTTCCTGAAATGAGCAACGCCAATCTGCAAAAGTTGATCGCATCCCTTCCCAAAATTTTTCTCGGGATCGGGTTTACCCTTTTTGCAGGAGTGGGATTGGTTTTGGGCATTCCTAGGCTAATAGCTGGAATCGGTTCGTTAAGATATGTGGGCCAAAATCCTGTAAGTATCACCTATGATAAGCTGAAAGTTTTCGCATTGATGCATCTGCGTATGTCTCCCGAACCCGGCGAGACCCCTCTCGAGTTTGCAGCTAAGTTGCAAATGGAGTTGCTCCACTTGCAATTGGAACCTCGGTTAGTGATGATTCCCGAAAAAATTGCCCGCACGCTTTATGCAATCCGATTCGGACAAGCCGACTTTTCCAAGAATGATTCCAATCTATTAGCCGCAGATCTTAAAGAACTCCAGTCGCAATTCATTGCCAAAAAAAGAAGCTATTCTGCTGGTAACAGAACTTTTGTTCCTGCAGAATAACATATTTCCATGTTTATCATTTGCTTCTCTGGTGCGAACTCCTTGATCTATCAATCAAGATCGATTAATTTTAAAGAAGTTGGCCACTTGATAACCGGCTTTTTGTTGACTGGAAGGTGATGCGTTATGATTCATGTTAAAAATCTCACCAAGTACTATGGCGATTTTCTCGCAGTGGGTGGTGTATCCTTCGACGTTCTGAAAGGTCAGGTTGTAGGATTCCTTGGCCCCAATGGCGCAGGCAAATCTACCACCATGCGCATCCTTGCTGGCTTTCTCACCGCTACCTCGGGTCAGGTTACCATCGATGGCATTGATGTTTTTTGGGATCCCGTTGCTGTCCGTAAACGCATTGGCTATATGCCTGAAAGTTGCCCTCTATACCCAGAAATGCGCGTCGTTGAATACCTTACCTTCAGGGCAGGCATCAAAGGTATCCATGGTAGTTTTCGAGCCAAGCGCGTTGATGAATGCTTGAATCGTTGTTGGCTTGGTGAAGTTCGGAGCCAGATTATTGGAACTCTTTCCAAAGGGTATAGGCAACGTGTTGGGTTAGCTGATTCTTTACTAGCAGACCCCGCAGTGCTAATTCTGGATGAACCTACTGCAGGGCTCGACCCTACCCAGATTCGCGAAACCCGTAAACTTATTCGTGAACTTGGTTCCAGACATACCATTCTGCTTTCCACCCATATCCTTTCCGAAGTGGAGATGACCTGCGATCAGGCCATCATCATCAATCGAGGTAAAGTTGCACTTGCAGGCCCTCTCGAAGACTTGCGCTCCAAGAATCAAACCTTGGAAGAAATGTTCATCAAACTTGTAGATAGGGAAGAATCCGCCTTGGCAGGTAGATGATTTTCTCTGTTGGAGATTTTATCATGCAGGAAATTGCTTTAATTGAATCAACCCAGACTAGTGTACTTGCAAAGGTTATAGCGATTGCGCTTGGTGCTGTCATCTTTTTCATTGCAAGCTACCTTGTCCGTGGGCTTTATAGTGCCAGAACTCTTTTACGCAGAGACTTCAGCGCTTACTTTCTTTCCCCTATCGCTTATGTTTTGTTTGTTGTTTTCCTTGCAGTCACTGGCTACCTTTTCCATCGAACCTTCGATCTTTTAACAACCGCTGGCCCAAAGGGAACAGAATTTCCCATGCAAGCCATGTTTGCTGATGAACGTTTCTGGCTTGTGTTTCTCTTCATTCCACCAATCCTTACCATGAGGCTTTTTGCTGAAGAACGCAGCGCTGGTACCTTGGAAATGCTGATGACCGCACCACTCCTCGATTGGCAGGTAGTGCTATGCAAATACCTTGGATGCCTAGCTTTTTATGTTGTCCTTTGGCTCCCCACGCTCTGTTATCTTCCCGCTCTTCTAGGTTGGCATGCTTTCGAATTGCATGCTCCTTCAGGCTTTGCTTCCTTTGTTTTTATTTTCGGATTGATCGTTTTTCTCGCAGGTGTTGTGCTTCAGTTTCCAATTAATCTTGAACCATTCTGGAGGCTTTCAGGCCTGCTCATGATTGTTGCAGGTTTGGTGATTGGCATTGTTGGCGGCATGAATCATTTTCAATCGGATGTGCCACACCTCATTGATTTTCAATCAGAAATTGATCCCTTTCCTGTGCTGTCCACCTATCTCGGAATGTTCCTAGCGGGTGCGATGTTTCTTTCCATTGGCATTCTTGTCAGTAGCCTTGTAAAAGACCAAATGGTTTCCGCTCTTATTGCGATGGGCTTAAGCTTGCTATTTTTAGTCGCAGGGTTTTGGCGCCCAGAACAAGATGGCGGGTTGTTTTATCGCACCCTTTATTTCTTTAGTGTACCTTTGCATTTCGAACGATCTTTCACCCGCGGTATTTTTGATACCAGACCTATCATCCTCTATGTCAGCACTGCGTTTTTCTGTCTGTTCCTTACTGTTCGAAGCCTTGAAAGCAGGCGCTGGCGCTAGGAAAATATTACCATGAAAACACAAATAGAAAAAAAAACCGGATTGTTCACCAGGTTTCATGCC
>JAPLNF010000057.1 GCA_026692965.1 Planctomycetota bacterium | reverse complement strand
TATTTTTGCGATGGCTGTTGCAGTTGGCCAATCCGAATTTGATAAACACAAACCCGATGTAGTGGTTGGTTCCTCTCGAGGAGGTGCAGTTGCCCTGAATATTAATTCTGGCGATACGCCCTTGGTTTTGTTGTGCCCTGCTTGGAAAAACTGGGGCAAGGTTACGACTCTAAAAAAAGGGAGCGTGGTCCTGCATTCCCGTAATGATGAAGTAATCCCTTATGTTAATTCAGAAGAGCTTGTATCTAAAAGTGGATTAAGTGCGGATACACTTTGGGTTGTGGGCAATGATCACCGACTTGCGGATGATGAATCGCTTGCGAAAATGCTTAAAGCAATTGAAACACGCTAAGGTTTTTCTTGTTGAAGCTGTTGATAAGTTGTCGAATCACTTTTTAGGTGTTCACGCGAAGGGTACCTTGAAGGATTTTCCTTGCCACAGTTATTCTCATAAGGTCTTCATTCATGGTCGAAAAGTTTTTTACCGTATCCGTTCCATAAACATATCCATTCATATATTCGAGATTCTTGTCGAGGATTCTTTGAGGATGATCCTTGACAAAACGCTCGTCTTTAAGAAAGACACCGACAAAATCATTCCAAAAACCATCATCTTCTCTGGCTGGAACTTGTCTTGAAATGTAGGATTCCAGTAAGACTGCGGGAATGCCAGACCTACGCGCCCATTTAACCAAAGAGTGGCCGCTATCTGGATAGAAACGCCAGGAGTCCACAGGCCATCTGTGGAAAATGCCGTTGGAGGGAATGTTAAGGTAAAAAAGGCCATCAGGCTTTAGAATACGCATTATTTCGTTGAATAATAACCAAAACATGTCTGAATGTTCAAAGCACGAACTGGATAAAACAACATCAAAGGAGTCGTCTGCGAAAGGCAGTTTGTAAGGGTCATCCAGAATGATGTCCACGCCTTTGCCTGCGACAAAATCAATTCCTTTGTACTCATGGTTTGCAGGAAATATGCTTCTTAGACTGCCATTCACATCTTGAGACCCAATCTCTGCGATTTTCAGATTATTGGTATTTGGCTTGGTAAGGTAAGAATCATAAAACCATTTGCAATTAGCAAGTGCGCTATGGTGCATTTATTACTCCAGAATTAGTTTTGTTTTGGGCGATTGATTTAAGATTACTAAACACCTTATTTCGAACCTTGGCAAATTCCTGTAGATAGCACAAGGAGTTCGTTTTTAAGTATTGGCCCTTGAGTGCATCGCAAGTAAGCAAATCACCGAGGAAGTTGGAAACATTATGAAGGTCAAACGGGGCCTTCCTAACATCCAATATATGAAAAGCAGAAAGATTTTGAAATTTCAAAACCAACGATACTAGTCGTTCCAACAAAAAAACTTTCATATGAAAGATATCATTTTTTTTCCCTGTATTCAGTGAAATTGGTAAACAGTCTTCCCAGATCACTTTCTTTGTTTTCAACGATTTGGAATAATTGCTCAGCATATTCCAGCCATATTTTCCAGAACTCGTATTTCGCTACGAAGTAATTACAGTAGATGCAGGTTGAAACATCTGAAACAAAATTGCTCACATCGTAATCGATTCCAATTTGACGCAAAAAGGCGTTGGTCAAATTCTTAATGCCTGGGTGGTAGCTTTCTCCTTGCTCAAAACTGTTTAAATAGAGCGCCATTTGATCAAAATAGGGTGATATACTATAAAAATCGTGTTTTCTGCTGGCGATGGTATCAAGCACAACCTCGGAGGAGCACCAGGTTTTTTCATAAAACTTGGAGGAAAGAAAACCGATGTAATCGTTGGAGTTAAAATTCTGGTTCAACAAGACATTTCTTATGGGCCAATATTCCGCCCAATCTGGGCGCAAATTTTCGGTGTTATCCAAAGGAATGAATCCCTTGTCTAACTTCGATTTTGTCAAATCATCATAAAAAATTTGATATATGAAGATTCTTGGGCTGTCAGCCATGAAGAAACATCTCCAATCCTTCCAAAGTTCTACCCCAGTAAAATGATTTTACTTTATTTTATTAGCATTCTTTTGCAAACAAATCTTTTCCAGCATTTCTAAGAATTACGCATTCTTCGTGTGGGTGGTGTAAAAATATATTATTGGGTCTGGCAATTTTTCACCTAGAGTCAGAGTCTGGGAAGCTTCAATTTTACAGGTTGAAAAGTTCATGAAAACGGTCGAAAAGTTTCACCCAAGGTTGCTAGGGTAAATTTCTCATGGAACTATTCAAAGTACCTATGAAAGCTTAGTAAATTGATGAAGTAGCCCATGCAAAGCCTGCCCTCATTCTGGGGCTTCTGGTATTGGTCTAATCCGGCATAATTGCTATAAAATCCTTAGTAACTATTACCTAGAATAGAAATTATGAACCATTATAAACAGTTGGAAGCAGAAGCCATCGAAATCATCCGGGAAGCCGTTGCCGGCTCGCGCAAGCCTGTGATGATGTATTCGATCGGCAAGGATTCTTCAGTAATGCTGCACTTGGCGAGGAAGGCGTTTTACCCTGCGCCCCCGCCTTTCCCCCTTCTTCATATCGATACCACCTGGAAATTTCAGGAAATGTATGCCCATCGCAAAAAGATGGCAGAAGAATCTGGCATGGAACTGATCGTCCATACCAATCAAGAAGGTAAGAAAGCCGGAATTAATCCGTTTACCCATGGCTCGAGCTATTACACGGATGTAATGAAAACCCAAGGTTTGCGTCAGGCGCTGGATCACCATGGTTTTGATGTGGTATTTGGTGGCGCTAGGCGGGATGAAGAAAAGTCGCGTGCCAAGGAAAGAATTTTCTCGTTTCGAAGCGCAGGGCATCGTTGGGATCCTAAATTGCAACGCCCCGAACTTTGGAACCTTTACAACACCCGCATGCGCCCAGGCGAAACCATTCGTGTATTCCCCCTTTCTAACTGGACCGAACTAGATATCTGGCAGTACTTGCATGTGGAAAAGATTCCAATTGTGCCACTCTATTTCGCCAAGGAAAGGCCCGTTGTTATTCGCAATGGTCAGTTGATCATGGTGGATGATAATCGTATTCCAATCGAACCGGGCGAAAAACCGCAAATGCGCATGATTCGTTTCCGCACACTAGGTTGCTACCCGCTAACTGCTGCTATCGATAGCCCTGCAACCACCATGGAAGAAATCATCGCAGAAACATTTAACACCGTTAGTTCTGAACGCCAGGGCCGCCTTATCGATAGCGATCAGCCGGGCTCCATGGAAAAGAAAAAACAGGAAGGTTATTTCTAATGGCAGAACTGCACGCGAAAAACATCGTTGAATATCTCGAAGAACAACGGCAGAAAGAAACCCTTCGTTTCATCACATGTGGCAGTGTGGACGATGGCAAAAGCACTCTCATAGGCAGGCTTCTTTACGAATCCAAATGCATCTTTGATGACCAGCTAAAAGCCCTTGAAACTGAATCCAAGCGCTATGGCACTCAGGGCGAAAAAATAGACTTTGCCCTTCTTGTGGATGGTCTTGAAGCCGAGCGAGAACAAGGCATTACCATCGATGTTGCCTACCGATTTTTCTCTACAGATCGCCGTAGATACATCGTTGCCGATACCCCAGGCCATGAACAATACACACGAAACATGGCAACAGGCGCATCCACCGCGCAAATGGCTGTTTTACTTATCGATTCTCGAAAAGGGATTCTTCCCCAAACCCGTAGGCACCATCGCATTGTAACCATGATGGGCATTCGCCACATTGTGCTTGCTGTTAACAAGATGGATCTGATGGGCTTCGAGCAAAGTGTATTTGATCGCATTGAAGCTGATTATCGCGAGTTTGCCAAGGATGCAAACTTGACGACGCTGCAGGCGATTCCACTTGCTGCGGTATCAGGCGATAATGTTTTAAAGCGCAGCGAGAATACGCCTTGGTATAAGGGGCCGACTCTTTTTGATCACATGGATACAGTGACCGTAACGGAAGTTGCAACCCGTGCTGCATTTCGCATGCCGGTGCAATGGGTTAGCAGGCCCAATCTCAACTACCGCGGTTTCTGCGGTCGAATCGCTGAAGGAAGTGTTAAAACAGGTGATGCAGTAAGGGTCTTGCCTTCAGGTAAAACCACCACGGTAAAGAGCATCGACTTTTTCGAAGATCAACTTCCCGAAGCCGAGGCTGGCGCTTCCATCACTCTTACTTTAAACGATGAAGTGGATGTTAGCCGTGGCGACCTTATTGTTACCACGGATCATCCGCCAGAAGTTGCGGATCAGTTTCAGGTAAAATTACTTTGGCTGTCAGAAGAACCACTGGTGCCGGGCCGATCGTATTGGCTGAAGGTTCACGCCAAGGAAGTCAGCGCGACGGTGATGGAAATCAAGCATCGTGAAGATATCAACACAGGTTCTCATCTTGCCGCCAAGGTTTTAAATCTTAATGAAATAGCAGTGGTCACTATAAGTACCACACATCCGGTTGCGTTTGAGCCATACACGGTGAACCGAACGCTGGGCGGTTTTGTATTTATCGACAAACTAAGTTGCGCAACGGTTGGCGCAGGGATGATCGAATTTGCGCTCAGGCGATCCACCAATATACACTGGCAATCGCTGGAAGTGGGCAAGGCTCAGCGTGCGCTTTTGAAGAACCAGACCCCGCGATGTATTTGGCTTACGGGGTTATCTGGCTCAGGAAAATCGACGGTTGCAAATCAATTGGAAAAAAGGCTGCATGCAGAGGGCAGGCATACCTACATGCTGGATGGCGACAATGTTCGTCATGGGCTAAATCGCGATCTTGGCTTTACTGATGCAGATCGGGTTGAAAATCTACGCAGGGTTGCAGAGGTTGCCAAGTTGATGGTAGAGGCCGGCCTGATTGTAATCGTGAGTTTTATTTCGCCTTTTCGTGCTGAAAGGCGTGCTGCGAGGGATTTATTTGCCCCCGAAGAATTTGTTGAAATTCATGTGAGCACCCCGATTGCGGAGTGCGAAAAGCGCGATGTTAAAGGCTTGTATGCCAAAGCACGCAAGGGCGAACTGAAAAACTTCACTGGCATAGATAGCCCATACGAAGTACCCGAAAACCCAGAGATGGTGATCGATACCAGCACTAAAAGCCCCGAAGAATGCGCACTTGAAGTCTGGCGATTAATCGAGGGGAAATAATCATCCCCTTTAGTGTGCATTAATCTGCGAGCATTTTCCTCACGGTGGGTTCAATTGCTTCGGCCCAAAGAAAATATCCTTTTTCGGATAGATGCAAATAGTCGGGCATGAGTTCTTTGGATAGGGTCCCATTTTTATCTAAGAATGTATCTTTGATATCCATATATACAATTTTATTGCTATCTTGAAGCTTGGATATTTCTTCGTTAAGAGTTGTGATACTCTTACGGAAATGGTTTTCAGATTTATGGCCTCTTGGGAAAACCCCAAGTAAAAGTATCTTTGCGTTAGGCACTTTTTTCTGCAGTGTTTCTACAATCGCTTTTACGCCATTTGCTACATCTGCGGGTTTATCGTTATGTAAACCAAAGTTGTTGGTGCCTATCATCACGACAAAAACCTTGGGTGTGATACCTTCGAGTTCGCCGTTGGTGATTCTCCAAAGTACATTCTGCGTGGTATCGCCCCCGATGCCAAAGTTGACGCTCTTGAGGGGTTCGAAGTATTTTTTCCATGCTGCATTATTGCCCCAACCCTCGGTGATGGAATCTCCGAAGAACACCACATCAGCATTGCCCTGCTTTGCACGGGCCAGATTTTTCTCATGCTTTTGTTTCCATAAAGTAATGCTCATCCACCCATAATCCTTGTTTCTAGGAGCAGGCTTGAATGTATCTTCTGCAAAAAGAATTGAGGTTGAAACAAGAAGCAGGGATAAAATTAAAATGCGTTTCATATCAATACTCAGGTGTGTGAAAGCAGTTGATTCTAATATTGGCATGATTATGCATGGAGTAACCTTGTTTGTCCAGTTTTGTTTTGATTTGGGAAAAGAAGTGCCTGTTTTAAACAATCTGGGTTGGTTTACGGGAGCCTTTTATTTCACCAAGGTTGCAAGGTAGGGATTTCTATCGTAGGATGGAATTGTAAAACATTGGAACTAATCTTCTTTTCTATTTGGCGTGGAGTTCTTGGGATGGCACCAAAGAAACTGGTTATTGAAGTCATGGATGATGCCATGGCAGATATCCTGCGCCAAAAAACCGCATTCGAAAAATTGCGCATTGCCGGGCGAATGTGGCAATCAGCGAGGGTGTTTCTACGGGGTGCCATTCGCACTGAATATCCCGATTGGAATGCGGATCAAGTCAACCGAGAAATTGCCAAGCGTATCAGCCATGGCGTGGTGAATGATGCCCCCCGGTGAATTATTACCCCATGAGTTAATGCAAATCTTTGCTGATTTTTTTGAAGAGCACCAGATCAATTACAGAGTTGTTGGATCGATTGCGAGCATGGTTTATGGAGAACCGCGCTTTACCAACGATATCGATATAGTTGTAGATTTGCCAATGAGCAAGGTTTCGGATTTGTTTAAAGCTTTTACGGGGCCTGAATATTACTTTTCCGAACAGGCGGCCAAGGATGCCATTTTGCATAAGTTTCAGTTCAACATAATTCATCCTGCTTCAGGTTTAAAGGTTGATTTCTTTCTTCCACCAGACACGGATTTTTCTCGATCCGAAATGGGTCGGGGAAAGCGCATCACCAGTGATGGCGAATATTCAGCATGGTTTGGCTCACCCGAGGGGGTGATTTTAAACAAGCTTACCTACTACCAATTAGGTGGTAGTGAAAAACATATTCGAGATATTTCTGGCATGCTAAAGTTGCTGCGAGAAAATCTTGACTATCCTTACATTAATGAATGGGCGATAAAGTTGGGCGTTAAAGAAGAATGGCAAATGATTCTGGAACGGTGCAAATAAAATCTTCTCTCCCATCATCGTAATTAATTGAATTCAAGTTGTTTAGTTAAGTTTGAGTGTGTTTGACTTTGCAACTCTGTTGTCAAATAGGTCGCAAAATTGCCAAGCGTATCAGCCATGGCGTGGTGAATGATGACCCCAAAACCCTTCTATTATAATAAATCCCAATTCTTTTTACTTTCCTGATGAAAGGAATGGGGGGATAATCCGTCTAAGCAATGGAAGCTTAATCGTCATTGTCAAAAACTACTTGCGAAGGTGAAGTATGAAAGTCAAATATCTATTGGGTGCTTCGGGTATGGTTGTTGGTGCAATAATCTATCTGATTTTTATGGGAGCAACCAAGCAAGATGCCCAGAAAACTGCACGAACTTCCGGGGATTTGAAAGGGGCAGCATTTGCCGATGAGGGAACAACAGTAAAGCAGGTGGGCGGCGCAGATCGCTCGCAATTACCGCTTTCCCAGGTAGTTTTGTTTTCCAGCGGTGTTGGGTATTTTCAGCGCCAAGGGCCTATCGAGGGGAATGCTACGATTGAACTTCGGTTTAGTGCCGCTGATGTCAATGATCTATTGAAAAGCATGATTTTAGAGGATGATAAGGGCGGGAAAATCAGTGCCATCAGTTACGATGGGCAAGACCCCGTGGAGAAAACCCTGCGAAGTTTTGCTTTAGATCTTACGATGAACCCGACTCTAGGCCAGTTGCTGCAGCAGGCCCGTGGTGAAAAAATCGAGATCGTACTCAATTCAAACACCACCCCAGAAACAGGCGTAATCCTTGGCATGGAATCACAAATGCAACCGGGCCCTAAGGACACGTTAGTGGAAGTGCACCAATTAAATCTGGTCGGGCCTGATGGGATCCGAGGAATTAAACTTACAGATATTAAGCGCATGAAATTCATCAATCCAACCTTGAACGAAGAGTTACGCAGAGCGTTAGAAGTTGTCGCAACCAGTCATGATCAAATGAAAAAAACTGTTACGCTACAATTTAAAGGTGAGGGCAAGCGCGAGGTGAAAGTTGGTTATGTTGCTGAAAATCCCATTTGGAAAAGCAGTTATCGTCTTACCTTGCTAGGCAATGGCAAAGGCAGATTGCAAGGATATGCCTCGGTGGAAAATACCACGGATGAGGATTGGAAAAATGTGCGCATGGTGTTGGTGAGTGGCAGGCCAATTTCGTTCCAGATGGATTTGTACCCGCCCCTGTTTGTGCCCCGGCCCACAGTAGAACTAGATAAATATGGCATGCTTCGTCCGCCTA
>JAPLNF010000056.1:9277-9807 GCA_026692965.1 Planctomycetota bacterium | reverse complement strand
CGGGGCAAGAACCTCAGGTTTGCATTACTCTTCCCATCCTTCGCGGTTTGGATGGCATCAAACGCATGGGCAAAAGCCTTGGTAATTATGTTGGCGTTGGCGATTCTTCCTACGATCAATTTGCCAAGATCATGAGCATACCTGATGAACTTATGAAGGAATGGTTTGCTCTGCTTACCAACCTTTCTTCTCTTGAAATTAACGATCTTCTTGATGCTTCCAAAACCCACCCGCTTGAAGCCAAGAAAACATTGGGCAAGAATATTGTTGGTTTTTATCATGGCGAAAGTGTTGCCAACGAAGCTGCAGAGGAATGGGTTAAACGCTTTTCGCAGCGTCAAGACCCTACCGATATTCCAGTGGTTGTTTTGAATGCTACCCAACTTGCAGGCTGCACCGTAACCAAGTTGCTTGTATTCCTTGATTTTGCCAAAAGCAATAATGATGCACGAAGATTAATCCAAGGCGGTGGCGTTACGATTGGCCCTGATAAAACTAAAATCATTGATCCAAATCAGGTCATCACTATT
>JAPLNF010000056.1:0-9248 GCA_026692965.1 Planctomycetota bacterium | reverse complement strand
TCACTATTGAGGGTGAACTAATCGTTCGAGTTGGCGCACGCAGGGTTGTTCGTGCAAAGGCTGAATGATTTAAAAGGGGATTACTTTGCCTTATCCCGTTAAGCCTACTTGGCCTATCAGCAATAATTTGATACCCCTTGAGCCGGGCACTGTTCATATCTGGTCTTTTCATACTTCTAGGCCTTCTAAAGAAGTCGAATTATTATCAAAGTTATTGCATAAAGACGAAATAAATCGTGCCATGCGTATGCGTTCGCTCGAAGTTCGCGAGCAGGCGATTGTTGGCAGAGCGGTGCTACGAATTTTTCTTGCAGGGTATTTGGGCTGCGAGCCCCAAGCCATCATTTTTGCAAGTACGGGCATGGGTAAGCCCATTCTTGCAAGCCATCAGGGCCTTTATTTTAATCTTTCTCATTCCCATGGTTTAGGGTTGATCGCCCTTTCGAATTCTGTGGAAATTGGCGTCGATGTCGAAAAAGTCAGGTTGATCGAGAATAGCTTATTTCTTGCTGAACGGTTCTTTTCGCCTTGGGAATCCCATACCCTTTCCCAACAACCAGGCCCCGAGATGCAATCCATCTTTTTTCAGGCTTGGACTCGAAAAGAAGCATTTTTAAAGGCTAATGGTCATGGTCTGGGGTTTGGGCTAGATCGCGTTGAAGTCTCTTTGGGGCGCAATGAGACCCCTAGAATTAGATTAGTCGATGGCTGCCCCAATGAGGCTGGCCGTTGGACTGTTTTGCATCTTGAACCGGGCATGGGCTTCATGGGAGCTGCTGCTTTTTTGGCTACTCAGAATATCCAATCCCTTACTTGGCATTGGGACGGTAAAGAGAATCTTAAAATGATCTAAAGTAACACCTTGGGCAACTGCCGTTTATTGAATATAATGATTTTTTCATGCCCTTGTAGCTCAGTTGGATAGAGCAACGGATTTCTAATCCGTCGGTCACTGGTTCGAATCCAGTCAGGGGCATTTTTTTTGAATATTCCAGAATTCCTCCCCATCTTAATGCTCCCTTAACCTTGCTTCGATTATAGTGTTAACTATTCTTGGATTACTACGTTTAATTTGGAGGCATATAATAATGCAGAAATATCTTGCTGGAATCGCAACCCTTGGATTGATTTGTTTCATGGGATTAAGTGTTTGGTCCCAGCCTCAGGATGGCAAGGGTGGGCCCGGAAAAGACGGCGGCAAAGATTTTAAAAAAGGGCCTGGTGGTGATAAAAAAGGACCACCGATGGGTTTTGAACTTGGCAAAGTTCTACCACCCCACATCGCAGACACTCTTGAACTTTCAGAAGATCAGTTGAAACAAATTGCAGACCTTGAAAAAGATGTCAAATCTAAGCTCACCAAGATCTTAACCGACGGGCAAATTAAAAAGGTAGAAGCCTCTAAAGGCCTTGGAAAAATGGATGGCAAAGAAGGCAAGGATAAAGATGGCAAGGGCAAAGATGGTAAGGGAAAAGATGGCAAAGGTGATAAAGGTAAGGAAGGTGCTGCCCCCGATAAAAAGAGCTCACAGCCTAGGCCAGCCATGGATTCCAAACTCCAGAAGCCTGCTCAAATCCAATGGTTTGCTTCTTTGGATGGAGGCTTGAAAGAAGCCCAACGAACCGGGCTTCCTATTTTGCTTCTTTCCGCTGCACCTCATTGCGCTGGTGTTTCTGGTACTTGGTGACCAGGGAAATCCGAGATGGACAAGAGTTTCTTGTCTGATCCCGATGTAATTGCTGCTTCCAGAAAATTTGTCTGTATCCGCCTTCTTAGCTACGAGAACAAGGAGGAAGCTGCGTTTTTAAAAACCTTCAATGTGGGCCGAAATGGCGATGTGGAAAATACCGTTTTCTGTATCCTCTCGCCTGATGCCAAGCAACGGCTTTCTCGTGCTTCCCGAGGAACTGGTCAAGTCTATGGGGTTCCTAAAAATATGGCAAAAAGCATGGCTGAAATTGCATTGCAGTACCCTGGCGTGGCGTCAGAGGTCGAAAAAATACCAGGTGTTCCCTACGTTGCTGATTTGCGTTTGGCTTTAAATGTTGCTGGGTGTGACAAACAACCACTTGTAATTGTTAATCCGGCTGCAAACGGTGATGCCTTGGAGCTTGAAAAAAAGATATCTGCTATTGCTTGGTCGAGTGAGTTTCTAGGAAAGTTTATTTATGTGAAAGTCCGGGATCAAAAAGAATTAGAGTTGGTGAATGGAGCTGAAAAGGAATCTCAGATTTTGGTGGTTCAGCCTGATAGCTTCGGATTAAAGGGCGAAGTGCTTTTTCAAACAGCAGAGGTTTCAACATTGCAGTTAAAGGAAACATTAAGCCAAGGGGTGGGCAAAGGTAAATGGCCTGAGTTAAGCTTTTGGAATCATGTGCAGCAAGGGCATCAAAAAGGGGTTTTTTGGGAAACCAAATTACCAGTGACTGATAAGCAAGAGTTAAGCGCCCGCGAACGTTCCCGCGCAAAAAATAGCAGTAAATAAGCTTGTTAGTGAAAACCTTATGCGAATACTTGTTGTTGAAGATGAACCTGATTTGCTGCGCACAATTGCCAAGGCGTTGCGTGAAAACGGCTATGCAGTGGATGAAGCAACGGATGGCAGCGAGGGCCTTTCATGCGCTGCAATCAGTAGATATGATGCTATCATTCTGGATATGATGATGCCTGTGATGGATGGGGCTCAATTTCTCGCTAAGTTTAGAAAATTGTATAGAACCCCGGTCTTAATTCTAAGTGCCCGCGATACGGTTGAAAACAGGGTTGATGGGCTAAACCTTGGTGCAGATGATTACCTGACCAAGCCCTTTGCAATGGTCGAGCTTTTTGCAAGGCTGCAGGCTTTGATCAGACGCTCTTTGGGTACAGGTGATAACATCGTGACCATTCAGGGGGTTACCATAAATTTTGGTTCAAAACTTGTTAGTGTGGGTAGACGCAAAGTTGAACTTACTGCCAAGGAGTTTTCAATCATCGAACTCTTGGTCCTGAAAAAAAACAGAGTAATGAGCCGTTCGGATATCTTTGAACATGTTTATGATGTCAATGAAGATTCAATGAGCAATCTGGTGGATGTTCATATTTCGAATATCAGGAAAAAACTCGAAGTAGATATCATCGAAACTAGGCGTGGTCTGGGATACATCATCAGTGTTTAAATCCCTACGCTGGAAACTACAGTTCTTTTATTCCACCCTGCTGGCCACGGTTATTATTTGCAGTGGATCCGTTTTTTATTATCAGGTATGGCGTTCAACCTTTGCGGAGGTCGATCGCAGACTTGAAGCCTCAGCGCTGTATCTCGATGTTACGCTTCGTTCTTTTCCCCCGCCCATTCAGCAGGGGCTTGAAGCACCGCCCATGCTACCGCCACCGTTAAGACCAGACGGTACCGCCCCGCCTCCTCCAAGGCCTCGCCGTTCCAAAGAACAGTTTCTTGAAGAACTTAGATTACCTCAAGATTCTAACTTCCCCGGTGAGGTTAATCCCGATGATCAACCCTACTTCTTGGTGATGACTTCTAATGATATGTTGCTTAAAAAAGAATTTGTGCCGCTTGGTTATTCTGAAGCCCAGAGTTTGGCCGAGCAGTTTTATCCTCAACCTACTTTGACCATGTTGGAAAATAAACTTCGGGAAGTGCGGATGATCGGTCCAAGTGGATCTAAAATTATTGTCGGAAAGTCTCTTCGACGCGAAACCATTCAACTGCGAAATATTGCCATTCAATTCACTGCGATAGGCCTTGCTTTTCTTGTCTTGGGTGTTGGGATCTCTTTTGCAATTGCCTACAGAATGGTGCGCCCTATTACTCAAATGTCTGTCACCGCGGAGCTCCTATCCGAAAAAGATATGAGCAAACGGCTCGACCTTAATCATGTAGATTCAGAGTTAGCTGGGCTAGCGGAAGTCCTGAACCGCTTGTTTTCCAGACTTGAGGCTTCTTTTTCTAGGCAAAGGCAGTTCACCGCAGATGCTTCCCATGAGCTTCGGACCCCACTTACAGTCATTCGCTCGGTTTCTGAACTTGCACTTTCACAAGTTAGGTCGCCCACTGAATATCAAGAAACCATTGAGGTTTCCCTCAAGGCCGCTGAACGAATGACTAATTTGGTAAATGGTTTACTTGCACTCGCAAGGCTTGACTCTTCAAATGCAGACTTCAATTTACAGCTAATCAGTTTTAATGATGTTGTATCTGAATCCATAGGATTGTTAGGGGCGATGGCTTCAGAAAGAAAGGTCGGACTAATTGCTGATCTGCACTCTGTTCAAATATTTGGCAATTCTGAAAGCCTTTCCCGAATGATCGATAATTTAATTACCAATGCGATCATTTACAATAAGCCCGGTGGTAAGGTTTTTATCACAATTAGAATCCATGATGATAAAGCTGTACTGGAAATCAAGGATACCGGGGTTGGAATTCCTGAAGAACATCTCCCATTTCTTTTCGAAAGGTTTTACCGCGTTGATAAGGCTCGATCCCGTCTTTCGGGTGGTAGTGGTCTCGGCCTTGCCATATGCAAAGGGGTAATCGAAAAACATAACGGTACCATCACGGTTCAAAGTATTTTTGGTGAGGGTACTACATTCCGAATTCAATTGCCTGTTTTTAAAAACTTAGATTAATACAAGCTGGCATCAACCACATTAACATCCATGCGATTGGCAGGATTTTACGTATACGGCGCCATGGGTGGGCTTATTAATGGGCTTTTAACGGCCAATCCGCAGCAGAAACACCCACATATTGAACTTGCGTAAAAATACTAATCCAAGGTAAAAAGCAGTGTAATTTAATTGGTTTAAGGTGTTGTTCGAATGCGAATCTTGGTTAATTATCTTCCTGCCCTGAAACAGCGCAGCGGTGTAGGCCATTACACTGCTGAAATTTGCGCTGCTTTACATTCATTGCAACGCCCCCTGGAATTAGATTTGTTTCCTCACCCCACTTGGGAACCGCTAATCAAGGGCGCGATGGCTAAACTCAAGCCTAGTAAACCCAGTGTGGCTGTTAAATCCCAACAGCAGAATAATTCCGCCACTTCGATTATTAAAAATCAGATTAAAAGCATTGCGAGAAACGGCTTGGATTATTTGTTTGCAGATCGGGTGCGTAGGATTGGTTGCGATTTATACCACGAACCCAATTTCCTGCCCTTTCATGTTGATGCTCCAACTATTTCTACCATTCATGATCTTTCCGTTATTCGTTATCCGCAATGGCACCCTAAAGATAGGGTTCACGAATTTGAAAAACGATTTGAAAAAGCAATTTCTCATTGCACCCATTTTCTCACCGATTTAGAGTTTGTGAAACAAGAACTGATTTCCCAATTCAATGTCCCCATCGAAAAAATAACTGCAACCCCCTTGGGAATCCGTTCGGGGCTTTCCCCTTTGCCCATTCCCGAAGCAAGGGCTATTCTCAAAGAATTAAACCTCCCCCAAAAGTATTTCCTCCATTTGGGAACCATCGAACCCAGAAAGAATCTTCTTTTCTTGATGCAGGTTTATTGTGATCTTCCCTTGCGAGTTCGCGAACAATACCCCTTGTTGCTAGTCGGGGGTTGGGGTTGGAATGCCGAAAAAGAAGCCGCCTTTTATCAAGAAACAGCTAAGCATCATAATGTGATTCTCTCAGGATATATTCCGGATGACAAGATTTCTGCGGTTTACAATTGCGCACGGGCTCTTCTTGCCCCTTCTCATTACGAGGGCTTTGGCCTTCCTCCTGTTGAAATGATGGATTGTGGCGGCGCTGTTCTTGCATCTAAAATCGGGGCCCATCAAGAAGTTTGCGGCCCAACCGCTTCTTATTTTAACCCCGAAGATAAGGACGCTTGGCGTGATGCCCTGCTGCAAATTGCCTGGGATGATGAATTGCACAGAAACTTGCGCAAAGGCGCGGTTGAAAAGGCTAGCCTTTTTTCTTGGAAGCAATGTGCATTGAATACTTATTCCGCGTATCAAAAAGCATTGGGAATCAACGCAAAATCTGCCTTGATGCCGCTTGCTTTTAAGGAAGCTTGCTGATTCTACTTCGGTTGGATTTGATAAACAGTCATCACATAAGCACGCATATCGCTGCGGTAACTTGTTGGCCCAGATACTTCAACCCGTTGATTTAAAAACACATCTAAGTTTTGCCCTGGTGCAGGCACCAAGTAGATCAACGGTCTGCCTTGCTGTGATTCAATGAAATACGATGGCTCGTAACTTTGGGGTCTGCCTGCTTTACGAAGAAAACCAGGCCCCACTCCTGAACCGGAACCAGAGTTGATTGATTTCACTGGTGTTGGGGTTGGCCCATTCGATTGAGGTACCATGTTTGCTGTGGGCGCAGATGCAATAGGCGCTGTTGGCGCATTGTTTTGGGAGTTCGATACCGCTTGAACCAAAGCTTTGTTGGTTAGCTTGGGTTGCCCGGGTGCACATGCTTGTACCGTATTTGTTTTTCCTTTTGATGCACAATCGCGTAACCAGACTGCTCTGCCGTAAGCTTGGCTTGCAAACACCGGTTGGCTACAAGCGAAATCTTGACCGATTTGCGTGTATAACCTTATTGCTTCAGTTGATTGGCCTGCTGTTTCAGCACTTATCGCTTGGCTCCAGCGTTGATTCGCATCACAATTCGGCACAGCGGAATTTGCATTTACGATGGTATTTGAGCTCACAGGATTCCTGGGCGCTGCGGGCACTATTGCTGGTACAGGATTAGCTTGAACGGCTTGTTTTCCTATCGCCTCGCATCGTATATAGCGTAACTCATTTTCCGGTGGCACGATCGGTATCCAGTTTTCTTTGCCATCGGATTGCTCTGCCCCAAGCGATTTTACCTGGCTTCCTCTTGCTAATCTTGCACTTTCAAGAGTCGGCTTAGTGTTTAATACTGCACTGCCAATGTATACAGGAATTTTATTGCCATCATTTGTTTGTACAAGATAGTTTGGTTGGTTCGGAACTATCCGCTGTAGGTACTTGCTTTGTACCCAAGAAAAAGATCCATCTGGTGGGCGGATCGCCAGCCAGCCATCGGCTCGCTCTTGCACAACGGTTATAATATCCCCTGCTTTTAGGTTATTGGTGCCATATAGTTTTGAATCACTTCCCGGCCCAGATCGAACCTCTGCATTGGGAAGTATGATTCGTGCAGTAAACGGCGCGGTTGTGTTGCCTGACCCTGCTGCGGGTCCGGATTGGTTTGAAATCAGAATGAGAAAGGCTAAAAATCCGTACATGTTCTTTCGCTCTTAAACTAAAAATTCTCACATCTCTTTATCGACCTTTAACTTGCCTTTTCTGCAACTCATATGATGGAAACAACACTCGTTTTAGCGAAATTATTAAGTATTAGTTTAACAAAAAGTGCCTTTTCTTTGCTAAACCACCTATTTTCTCTCCAGTCTTCGTTCTTAGCGACCTTTGGGGCTGTCCAATGCCTTTGCGAAATTTTGATGATTTTTCTATTTTCTAGGTGATGATCTCACCCCAAAGATGTTTATAATGCCCATTGATTGATTAAAAAAATATCTTCCAGATAAGGAATCTTGCGATGGGTAACCCTACTAAATTAGCATCTTGGAAAGCTCTTGAAAGTCACAAAAAGGAAATGGAAAATGTGCAAATGAGGGATCTCTTTGCTGCTGATCCTGCTCGCTTCGATAAGTTTCACCTAGAATTCCAATCCATCCTTCTCGACTACTCTAAAAATCGTATTACCGAAAAAACCATGGCCCTTCTTTTTGAACTCGCACGAGAAGCCAATGTTCATGGCGTGGCCAAGCAAATGTTCAATGGCGAAAAAATTAACACCACCGAAGATCGTGCTGTTTTACACATCGCTTTGCGTAATCGTTCCAACAGGCCAATTATGGTTGATGGCAAAGATGTAATGCCCGAAGTAAATGCAGTGCTTGCTCATATGAAAGAGTTCAGCAACGCTGTTCGCTCTGGTGCTTGGAAAGGTTACACAGGTAAAACCATTACCGATGTTGTTAATATCGGCATTGGTGGTTCCGACCTCGGCCCTGTCATGGTTACTGAAGCCCTCAAGCCTTATTCAAAGCGCGATCTCCATGTTCATTTTGTTTCCAATATTGATGGCACCCATATCTCGGAAACTCTTAAAAACCTTTCTCCTGAAACAACCTTATTCATCGTTGCTTCCAAAACTTTTACCACCCAGGAAACTATCACCAACGCTCTTTCCGCTAAAGAATGGTTCTTGAAGACCGCCAAGGATGCTGCTCATGTTGCCAAGCACTTTGTTGCGCTTTCTACCAATTCTGTAGAAGTTTCTAAGTTTGGAATTGATACTAAAAACATGTTCGGATTCTGGGATTGGGTCGGTGGTCGTTATTCATTCTGGTCTGCTATCGGCCTTTCAATCGTTCTTTCTATCGGAATGGATAATTTCGAAGAACTTCTCATGGGTGGTCACCTCGTTGATGAATATTTCCTTAACACTCCTTTCGAGAAAAATATTCCTGTCATCATGGGCCTAGTGGGCGTTTGGTATAATAACTTTTTTGGTGCTCAAACTCATGCCATTCTTCCTTACGATCAATACATGCATCGTTTCAGCGCCTATTTCCAACAAGGCGATATGGAATCCGATGGAAAAAGTGTTACCAAAGATGGCGAAACCTGCACCTGGTCTACAGGCCCTGTTATCTGGGGCGAACCTGGTACCAATGGCCAACACGCTTTTTACCAACTCATTCATCAGGGAACTAAATTAATCCCTTGCGATTTTATCGCTCCAATCGAAACTCATAATCCCCTTGGCGAACATCACCCCATTCTTCTATCCAACTTCTTTGCTCAACCCGAAGCCTTGATGAAGGGAAAGAATGAAGCAGAAGTTCGTAAGGAACTAGTCGATTCGAAGCTCTCAAAGGAAGAACTTGAAAAGCTTGTGCCACAGAAAATGTTTCAAGGCAACAAACCTACCAACTCTTTCTTCCTGCAAAAGATTACACCCAGAACTCTCGGTTCCTTGGTAGCTATGTACGAACATAAGATCTTTACCCAAGGCGTTATCTGGGGCATTAATAGCTTTGATCAGTGGGGCGTTGAACTTGGCAAGCAGCTTGCCAAAGCTATTCTTCCTGAACTTGCGGGCGATAAAGTTATTGCCAGCCATGATTCTTCCACGAATGGTTTGATTAACCATTTCAAGAAAAATCGGGCAGCAAAGTAACGCAATTTTTTTTAGCAAATGATTGAACCTTGATGGGGG
>JAPLNF010000055.1 GCA_026692965.1 Planctomycetota bacterium | reverse complement strand
GATGCTGTGAAAATTATCGGGTTTGATGGTCAGCCTGATGGTAAGCAAGCGATCAAGGAAGGGAAGATTTTTGCAGACTCGTTGCAATTCCCGGATAAAATTGGTCAGCAAACTGTTGCTGCAATGCTGGATTATTTTGATGGCAAGACTCCACCTAAAGAAGTTTTGATTCCTACGGGCTTGTATAAAAAAGCTGATGCAATGAAAGACCCCGAACTTAAATAAGGATGAAACGATGACTAAGGTTTTAAATTTCAAGCAAGAACTTACTGCATGTTTTGGTCAGCCTGTTAGTGAAAATCCGACCCAGGCGATGATCGAAGCAGCCTATAAGCATCATGGATTGGATTGGCGCTACCTGACGATTGAGGTTGCACCGAGCCATTTGAGTGAAGCAGTAAAGGGCGCTCGTGCCATGGGTTTTGTAGGGTTTAATTGCACTATTCCGCACAAGGTTGCAGTCATTGCTCACTTGGATGGGTTGGGTGAATCAGCATCGGTCATGGGTGCGGTTAACTGTGTTGTGCGCAGGGGTGAAAATCTGATTGGTGAAAATACCGATGGCAAGGGTTTCCTTGAATCGTTAAAAGAGTTGACCGATCCCAAGGGGAAGCGCGTTGTGATTTTTGGCGCAGGCGGTGCTGCAAGGGCTATCACCGTAGAGCTTGCGCTTGCGGGCGCCAGCCACTTTACCCTGGTAAATCGTAGTGTTACCCGGGGTGAAGAGTTGGCCAAGTTGCTTCGGGGAAAAGTAAATGCAAAGGTTGAATTTGTTCAATGGAAGGGTGATTTCAAAATTCCCGAGGGCACCGATGTAGTGATCAATGCCACTTCTATCGGGCTATATCCTGATCGTGAAGCTAGGCTTGAACTTGATGTTTCCACTTTGAAACCTTCGATGGTGGTTGCAGATGTTATCCCTAATCCTCCTGAAACCAGATTAGTAAAAGATGCCCGGGGTAAAGGTTGTAAAGTGATTGATGGACTTGGGATGCTCGTTAACCAAGGGGTTATAGGTATCAAGCATTGGGCGGGTATCGATCCCGATCCCAAGGTGATGCGCAAGGCACTTGAAGATATCTTTAACAGCTAGCCGTAAGGATCTTTCAAGCTGCAAAAGGGAATTTAATGGGTAGTTCAGAAATTATTGTTAGAACTGCGGGAAATGAAGACGCATTAAAGCAACTCGGCCCTTACGGAATTGAAACTCTGATCATGGTGGACGAGGAAATTCGAACCACTGTTTACAGGGTTAAAGTGCAAGCGGAATCTAGCACAAGCACCAGTTATCATCAAATTGCTGAAGAGCTTTATTATGTGCTTGCGGGTGAGGGGGTTGCAATTTTGGATGGGGTGGAACATGAGTTGAAGGTGGGAGTATTTTTGCGATTGCCTCCTGGTACAAAGCATGCATTTAGGGCTGGGCCTAACGGTTTAGAGATGCTAGATATTCATGCGCCTGGGTGCAGGCCGGATAGAGATGTTTATTTTGTAGGTGGAGAAGTGCCTGCGGGGTTTAAATCCGCTGCGGAATAATCAAGGTGTCCAATCTTTTCGTTCCCTTGACGATGGGATATTAAGGATTTTCCTATACTTGGTGATGGTTCTACGAGCCACAGGGTAGCCTTCTTCCTGAAGTTTGTTTACCAGATCTTCATCGGAAAGCGGATTGGATTTATCTTCTGCGCCAACCACTTCAAGAAGTTTTCTGCGGATTTTTTCCCAAGCGATATCTTCACCAGTTGCGCTCTGAGTGCCCCCGCCAAAGAATCGTTTTAGCGGAAAAACTCCCCGCGGGGTTTGAACCCATTTATCATCAACCGCCCTGCTGATGGTTGAAACATCCACGCCAACCACTTCTGCAATTTGCAGCATTTTCAGCGGTTCGATATGTTCAGGGCCAAGTTCTAAAAAGCTCAATTGCCTTTGGATGATTGCTTGTGTGACTTTTTTTAGAGTAGACCTGCGTTGTTCGATTGCTTCGAGCAACCATTGTGCGGATTGAATTTTGGGCCTAAGAAACTCTTTTACTTTTTTATCGGTGGCGCGATTTTTACACTCTGCAACATAAGTCTGATTGATTTGCACATTGGGTAAAAGTTCGTCTGCCAAGCGGACGAGGTAATCTCCCTCTTCCGACTTGAATATTTCAATATCCGGCACCACATAGGGAATATTTTCGGAATTAAAGATGGCTGCGGGTTTGGGATTTAGTTTTCGAATAACCTCGATTGCTTCCTTGATCTGGGCTAAGTCAAGGCCTGTGGTTTTTTGAATTGCGGGTATACGGTTGTGCCTGATGTTTTCTAAATGGTTGGTGATCAGGCTTTTAACTGCATCGGGGTTTGGCGTTTCCGAGGTGAGTATTCAGCTAAATCTCTTGCGCAAATGCCAGGCGGATCCAGCCTTTGAACGATGGAAATCGCTTGTCTGATTTGATCAGGGGTGCAAGGCGGATCAATCGAATTAGCAATTTCTTCTGCACTCGATTTAAGATACCCACCATCATCAAGGTTGGCGATCACCAGGTTTACTAGGCGCCTTTCTTCTTTTGAAATATCAAAGAATGAAAGCTGATCGATGAGATAATCTTCGAGGGATTGCGGCCTAGAAACCATGTTTTGCATGGCATTGTGCTTGCGTTCGGAAAATTCTTCAATGGCATTACGCGAAGGCCTGTGATCATCGTAAAGCGATTCTTTCCATTCTTCTGGCATGCCATCAAGACGCTCGAAATCGGCTTCTGCTTGGCCTTTGGTATCGATCACCAGCGTTTTATCAGAGGTATCTTTGGAAGTATTTGGTTCAAATTCATGTTCGTTTTGGTCGTCATTCCAGTCATCGTTGGGATTTGCGTTTTCTGAATCTTGGGTGAGTTCAAGAACTGGATTTTCCTGAAGCTCCTGTTGGATTTTTTCTTCCAAAGCCATGATAGGTAGCTGGAGTATCTCCATCGACTGAATCATGCGAGGTGCAAGATGCAGTTCGTGCCCCATCCTCAAGCCCATGGAATGTTCTAGCCGCATTCGTTTTCCTTAAGACCAAATAGCATCATAATAGAAAGTCGAGCAATCAAAGTTCTCTACGTCCTTCAAGTGCATCCGCCAGAATTTGAGAGTTTGCAAATTCCAAACCCGAGCCCGAAGGAATGCCGCGTGCAAGTCGCGTTACTTTGATTCCTGAAGGGCCCAATAAGCTGGAAAGGTAAAGAGAAGTTCCATCCCCTTCCATGGTTGGATTAGTTGCCATGATTATTTCTTGAATATCCCCTTTTTCAACCCTGAGCATAAGTTGGTCGATGGTTAGGTTATCGGGGCCCATGTTATCTAAGGGGGCAAGTTTCCCGTGTAATACATGGTAAAGGCCACGAAACATCCCAGAGCGTTCGATGGAAGAAAGATCCCTAGGTTGTTCGACGATGCAAACCACGGAAGAATCTCTTCTAGGATCGGAGCAAATTAAGCAGAGTTCATTTTCTGTAGGGTTGCAGCAGACTTTACATTGTTTAATCGATTCTTTGACCGAGCGAAGGCATTCTGCAAGAGATAGCACCTGCTTTTTATCCGCGGTCAAAATGTAGTGAGCCAATCGTTCGGCAGACTTCGGGCCAATGCCTGGAAGTTTTCCGAGTTCTTCGATCAGGCGAGCGATAATGCCCAGTTGTTGATTTGAATCAGACAGTGTCAAATTCCTAGGCTCCAAAAGAAAATCGGTTTAGCTAAATCCTGGAAGTTGAAAGCCCCCGGGTAAACCAAGTGACTGTGTCATTTTTGCAGTTTCTTCAGCAATCGCAAGCTTAGCTTTTGCAAGTGCTTGATTAGATGCAGAGCGAATAAGTTCTTCGAGGTAGGGCTTGTCTTGCATTTTGAAAGCTTCATTCGAAATAACGATGGAAATAATTTCCATTTTTCCATTGGCTCGAACCTGAACCATACCAGCACCCGATTCGCCATCGGTGTGGATTTTATCGAGCTTCGATTGCATTTCCTCCATCTGCTCCTTCATTTTAGGAAGGTTACGCATCAGGTTTGCAATCTGGCCCATTTCTTTAAACATTGGTGTTAAGCCTCGTCGTTATCATCATCCGCACTAGGTTTAGATTCAGGAGGGAGAACTCCGAACCCTGCATCGACCCGTACAATCTGAGCGTTAAAAATTTCTAAAACTCTTTGAACAATCGGTTCTTTTTCTGCAGCATCCTTGGGATTAACTTTAGGCTTTGAAGCCACGGGTTCAATCTCAATGGGTGCCAGTTCGACGATTTCATTAGGGTCTGTAATGACCTTGCTAGTAACCCTTACCTGCCAACTTTGCCCCGTAATTTTATTCAGGGCAGTTTGAATTCTCATGATTCTGGCTGGGTCAGAACAATACTCTAAGGCTTGATTGTACAGCCTAGGGAATTCAATAACTAGAGCGTTTGGCCCAGAAATTGCAGGAAGGCCTGATTTTTTCACCTCGTTGCCGAGCATAGGTCCAATTGCATCAATGACTTGTGGCCAAATGGAAGAAATATTTTGGGAAGATAATCGTACTTCTGAAGATGTTGTTTGGGGTTCAATCAGGCTATCTATTTCACTCAGGAACTTTTTTTTTAAGGCCTCGGGCGGTGCGGTTATTTGCCTTGCAGTAGTTTGCGTTTGCGCTTGCAAGCCGCCTGTTTGAAGGAGTTGCAATATTTGTTGCAAGGGGATTAAATTTCCCAGTCTGGAAAGACGGATGAGTCCGAATTCCACCATGATTCTTGGTTGATGGGTTGCTTTGAGACGGATTTTTGTAAGTGACAAAATGTCGAGGCCAGCAAGCAGGGTATCAAGAGAAATTCCCTCGGCCATTTTTTTGAAACGATCATGCTGGGAAGTTGCAATGCCTGCATCCACCGGAATGTGATTGTAAGAAGCGTAAACCATTAGGTCACGCCAATATGAAATCATCTGCTCAATCAGTTCTCCCATTTGCAAACCTTTGGAATTGGTTTGATCCATGAGTTCAAGAACCTTGGAAGATTCACCCGTTAAAATTGCCTCAGCAAGATCCATGATGTGGTTTTCATCAACTGCGCCAATGAGTCGGTGTACTTCATCCCGGGTGATTTTTCCGTTGGAGAAGGATAACGCATGATCTAAAAGCGATTGGGCATCTCGCATCGAGCCACCCGCCCTGCGTGCGATGAGTTCGA
>JAPLNF010000054.1 GCA_026692965.1 Planctomycetota bacterium | reverse complement strand
TGGTGGTGATGCAATCCCTTTTGATTTCTTGGACAGGGCATGTATGCCTAACATTATCTTTCTACTGTGCAGCCCAAGTACTGCGAGATGATCAATCAATACCCAATCTTCTCGAACATTTCTTAATTGTGCCATTGGGCTTAGTGATTCAGGCAACCCCGATGTTTCCGGGTGGTGCAGGAATTGGAGAATTTGGTTTTGGTGCACTATACTCGTGGTTTGGCACCGATCGCGCAATGGGGGTGCTGGCATCCCTGGTGCAAAGGCTTGTAACGTGGATCATTGGTATTAGTGCCTATCTCGTTATCATTGCACTACCAGTGCCTAAAAATCAGGCTGTAAACGAAACTTCAGACACCCCTTCTTAGATTATTTGCTATCTTTCCCTCTCTTCCCTGCTAAGAATCTAATAGTGAAGCCTTTTGGAACCAGAGTGATTTAAATGCAAATTAACCTGATGGGTCTGATTTTTGAAACCCCCTGCGTGGTGGTTCACCTCTATTCGCCTTGGCGGGCCAGCGCATTAGAAAACAAACTCTTTGAAAACATCAGACAAATACCAGGCTTAGTACTTGAACAGGCGCAAGACGAACTGATCATTCCTATTCGCGATTTAAAAACATGGAAAATTGCCCTTGATGCCTGCGTTCGCTCGCTTAAAGGTTGGCAGGAAGATGCTGACCTTGGACTGGAAAGGCGTTTTTGGTACTGGCATATTGAAGGCGATGTTGATGCGGATGGTTACGATCACACAGGCGAATCTGCATCATTATGGGTGTTGATCAGCGCAGTGCTGGAAAGGGCGGAGATAGGCCCTGATATTTCGAAAATCGAACCAATCGAATTTGAACATTTCTGTATTCAAATCCAAGGCGAAAGGCCCGGAAAATAGTCTCTACCTTCCCAACTTGGGCAGTCGTTTTGTTTTCAGCGCAACCGCTTGAACAATAATGACCGCAAATGCAAACGCAAGTGCGTGTATTAATTGCAGCTTTAAAATAGTAACCAAAAGAAGAACCCAAACAATTGCAATCAGCGTTGCAACATAATCGATACGGGTTCTTCGATAACGCCATGCCATCTTCCACCACTTCGGGAAAAACATAGCCACCATGTAGAAAAGCAGAACTCTTGCCCATACGGGAACTTCGATCATGACTCCCGGGTTGGAAATGGAAATTTCGAGAACCTCACCCGTGCCAGCCATCCAATACGCCAAGGCTCCTGCAACTAATCCCAATCCAGCTTGAATCATACGATAAGGAACAGATTCTCTGGTTTTGCCTTTCCAAAAAAGGGAAAACACCAGAACAGCGCCAGCGATCAACCAGGTAATCCCTGCCAGCATGAGCCCTACTAAAGGGGAAGGAAGCAAACCCATGAAGGAAAAAGCAAGTGAGCAAATGCATGAAAACAAAGCAGACTTCAAAAGAGGGATCAAGAGTTTGTCCGCCCACTTTTGATAAAAACTTTTCCACTTCGCACTTACAACAGGCTGAACTCTGGTTCCACTAAGAGCAGGGTTGCTAGCTAAAGCGGAAGAATCCGGCTTCAAAATCTGATCGCAAACCGCATGAAATTCATCGAGCATGATCAGAACACTGGAGTATCTTTCATTCTTATCAATTGCCAGGGCCTTAGTAAGCACTGGGATGAAAGCCTTGCTAGGAATGCATGTAAAATCAATGCGATTCTGAAGTTGCTTCCGGGAAAATTCATCATGATTACTTGCTGAAAAAGGTTTTTGACCTGAAAGCATTTCGAAAAGAATAATGCCCAGAGCATAGATATCAACTTTTTTGTCGTAATTGCCCGTGATTAGTTCGGGAGCCATGTAATTGGTCGTCCCAACTCGCTGTGTATTATCGCGATGAACGCCTGCACCAATGGTTTTACTAAGCCCGTAATCCCCCACTTTGACAATATCTTTTTCAATAAAAACATTGCCTGGTTTTAAATCTCTGTGAACAATTCCATGATCATGAAGATGATGAATAGCTTGAGCAATCTGAGTGATGATGATGCGAACCTGATCAAGTGGCATACCCTTGGGATGTTTATTAATAAGCAAAGCAAGGCTTTGGCCCAACAGCAGTTCCATGACAACCCAAGTTTCAAGCCGATCATCGGTGCGGAGGTCATAGAGCGTAAGTAGGGATGGATGTTTAAGATTAATACATTGAGAAACGCCCCGTCTTTCAATTTCCCGATTCATCGTGGAGCGAATACATTTGAGCGCAACATCTTTACCCCCATCACTCACCGCAAGGTAGACATCACCAAACCCACCGCTACCAATGCCGCGTTTTATCGTATACCCTTCCAAAGGCTTATCGCCACACTGATATCTAAAACCCATGATTACCTCACATGCCAAGCCGTGCGGGGGCAGGTTCCAAAGAGAAAGTGACCGAGCCAGAAATCACAGGAGCATTGTTTGGCAACAAACTTGGACCGGTAATTTTTTTCCCTGCGACGACAGTAATCCCTTCAGATTTAATATTAAGACCTTGCGAAGTACGGTAGATCACAATCTTTTTATCAAGCCCCGGGACCCTAATATGTGAAGCTTCATTATCCCAGAGTATCAAGGTTTGGGACAAAAGAATGATTGCATCGACGGGAGCCGGCGGCCGATGATGGCTTACAGGGAATAAAAAAGCTGTAAGACTACCACGATAGGGAAGCTTGAAATTAATTTCGCAAGTATCACCCAAGCTAATAATAGTATCTTCACCAAGAATGGAAGTTCCCGTAATTTTGTTGCCATCAATTGCGACAGTCAAATGTGGCTCAATAGCAAAGCCTTCTTTTTGTCTGATGAGGCTGGCATGAACCCTGCCAATATCAGCAACCCAGGGAAGGTTGACCGAATTTTCGGAACCCGCATGACCAATCGAAACTTTATCATCGAGCAGAACCAAATAGCCAGCTAAGCCATCAATCCAAAGAAAGAAAGCAGAATCATCAAGGATTGTAGGGACTGGTGGATCAATGGTTTCAGGCTTTTCGATGCTCCAAATAGCTTTGGGATTTCCCTCGATACCTCTCAGAGAGGCATTGCGAATCCTATTGATGGTATGCTCTCTAGGGGCAATAAGCAGCAACTGGTTTGCAAGTTCAATAATGCGTGGGACTTCGCGTTTAGAAACAGCATCATTAAATTCGGGTTTCAGTGCTTCAAACTCATCCTTCTTTTTGGAAAGCATTTCTATTTCGCGAATTACACCACTATCGCTGCCGGTCAACCTTCGTCTGACCCTTTCTAAAGAAGCCATTGCGGGTTGAAACTCGCCTGTCTCCGCGAATTCCCTACCCTCAATCCACATTACGCACGTGGCAACCAAGGTGCTAAGTTCAGAAGAACTTCCATTGCGATCGCGAAGTTTGCCCAACACTTCCTCACATTGCCTAAGGGCCCCTTCCTTAAGATAGTTCTGTGCCCTACTAACCATGAGTTTAGTAAGGGTGGATCGAAGTTTTTCAATTCTTGGCAGATTACTACGCAATGATTCCGCACTAGTCAGATCAATCCAGGCAGCTTCTTCGTTATCAAGGGTAAGATGCCGATCCGCTCTGTGGGCAAGTGCGTTGGCGAGGGTGGAGATAAGCTCGCGGGTTTTAGAATTGATAGGCGATTTTTGCACTCGAATAGATTGCAGTGCCTCATCAAGCCGGCCTTCCTCAACCGCGATTTTGGTTTTCTGATAAAAAGAATCAGCATTATTCGCCATGCGTGGGGCACTCGAAAGAAATAAAACAAGGATAAGAAAATATTCTACCCTTTTCGGAGGTCTTTTTGCCAACGAATAATAAGATCAAGAAGTTGATCAGAAGAAAACTTAGCCACATCAAGTTCGCGAAGGGATGCAAGAATAGGATCGTCGGTGCTTGCAAAAAGGCTACCTTGAATTATTTTCGGTCTGCGGATAAGGGCGCCTTCTTGTTCATTGGAAAGCAAATGCCGTTCTTCCAAATCTGCGAGGATAATTTTTGCGCGATCAAGAACAGGCCTTGGTACCCCAGCCCTTTGGGCTACATGAATACCATAGCTCTGGTCTGCACTTCCAGCTTCGATACGGTGCAGGAAAATAATCCCCGTGGGAGTTTCACGCACACAAACCCTCAGGTTTTTAAACTTCTTTAAAGATTCCTCAAGCTGTGCCAACTCATGGTAATGCGTTGCAAAGAGAGTTCTACAACCAACTTTGTCGTGCAAATGTTCGGTAATGGCCCAGGCAATACTTACGCCATCGTAGGTGCTGGTTCCCCTTCCGATTTCATCAAGGATAACCAAACTTGAAGCGGTGGCATTATTTAGAATGTTGGCAGCTTCGGTCATTTCAACCATGAAGGTGCTTTGCGAGCGCCCAAGTTCATCGCTTGCACCAACACGGGTAAAAATGCGATCCGTCAAACCAACTATCACTCTGGAAGCTGGCACAAAACTACCCACATGCGCTAACAGGGTGATGAGTGCGACCTGCCTGATGTAAACACTTTTTCCACCCATGTTGGGTCCGGTGATCAGCAAAAACATGCCATGCTCTGGATGCAACGAAGCACTATTAGGAACAAAAGTACCCGAAGGCATGGTCTGCTCTAAAACAGGATGCTTGCCATCCACAATATCTAATATAGGCTTTTCAACAATATCAGGCCGAGTCCAACCTCTTTCAGATGCAAGCTCCGCTAAGGAACATAAAACGTCAGCAATTGCGAGAGTTTCTGCAGTTGCCATCAGTTCCAAGGTGTGGGATGAAGCCAACTCCCTGAGTTGCAGGAATAATTCATATTCGCACTTCTCGAGTTTTTCTTGGGCGTTAAGGACTTTCTCTTCTTGTTCTTTGAGTTCAGGCGTAATGTATCTCTCTGCATTTTTCAAAGTCTGCTTGCGCTGATAATCAGGAGGAACCTTTGCTGTATGGGTGTGGGTGACTTCAATGAAGTATCCGAAAACCTGATTGAACCCGACTTTAAGACTGGAGATTCCGGTGCGTACGATTTCCTGAGCTTGGAAGTTTGCCATCCACTCCTTCCCAGAAATTGAAATGTTACGCAACTCATCCAGATCAAAATCATAACCCTGCTTGATAATCCCACCCTCTTTAGCAGAAAGGGGAAGCTGCTCTTCAAGTGCTGCAAATAATTTATCTCGCAGGTGGGGCAGGAGAGCGATTTTTTGCGAAAGCGATTGCAACAAAGGGCTGTTTCCGCGTGCTAGTACCGATTGTATCTCGGGTAGCAAAACCAGAGTGCGAGCGACAGACCCAAGATCTCTAGGCCCTGCTCGCCCAGTTCCAATTCGTGCGGAAAGCCTTTGCAGATCATAAGCCTTCGACAAAACATTACGCAGATCAGCACGCAGCCCATAATCGCGTTTGAAAATATCCACCGCAGCAAGTCGCTGGGTGATGAGATTAATATTTGCAAGGGGGGAAAGCAGCCAGTCGGAAAGCAATCGTGCCCCCATAGGCGTGGAAGTTCGATCAATACGATGAAGCAGC
>JAPLNF010000053.1 GCA_026692965.1 Planctomycetota bacterium | reverse complement strand
CAGGAGGAAAGATCATGAACTATTTCCTCTTTCTGGAAGCAAGCATGCTCATTTGTCTTCTGGGCGCGTTAATCTCCTCCCTGGCAAAGTCCCAGGAAAAAATCCGCTTCATCACCATCTATTCCTCTTTTTTTTCCGCACTCTGCGCCTTCGCTTCCTACCTAGGGTTTTATTTTAGTTACCAGGGCTATATCACCCTTTCGGAATTTAACGCTCCCTTACCCGCACTTTCATCCCTGCTTTATTTCGTGGTGCTTTTGTGCACACCGCGCACTAAATTCATCGGTGCAGATAAACCCTTCCCATCCAATCTACTTCTACTCTCACAAACTCTTTCTCTTTTAATCTGCTCATCATCCAACAACTCAACCTTATTCCTGCTACTGGCTTTGGAACCTCTTATTCCTTTGATCGACCTTATAAGACGAGGCGAACGCATCCAGATTTTCCTCATCCATTTGGTTCCAACATGGCTGATTGCATTAACCCTTGCATTTGCAAACAGTCTGCCTATGGAATTAACCGGAATCCTCATAAGTTTAATGGTTATCATTCGAATGGGAATATTCCCAGGTCACACATGGATTGTTTATTTGACTGAAAAATGCAGCTTCACCATCGCACTTTTATTCATCACCCCAATGGCACCCATACTTATCATTCTTAAAAACAATCAACTCCTCCACGACACCCATGTAAGCCTTTATCTTTCTTGGTTTGCAATCTCAAGCATCTTTTATTTCGCAGGGTTAACTCTTGTTCAACGATCACTTCGTAACTTCTTCACTTACCTTTGCCTAGCACTTTCCGCAATGGTCGTGCTTGGAGTTTGCTCTCACGAAGCCCTACAGCTTACCGCAGCCTTTTCTCTGCGCAATTCCTTATGGGTTGCCCTCATTGGGATGGCGATTGTGGTTCGGGCACTCGAAGCCAGGCATGGCAGATTATCCCTCTTTCAAAACCATGGGTTTTACGAATCTACGCCCATGTTGGGAATCGCATTCTTGGTATGCGGTCTTGGATGTGTTGGATTTCCTGGCACATCCGCTTTCATCAGTTTTGAAATGCTAGCAGATGAAATCATTCCATCATCGCCTTTTTTCGGAATGGTCATCGTCTTTTCTGAGGCACTGATATCCATAAGCCTACTCATGGTTTACTTCAAGTTATTTTGCGGAAAGAAAATAGAATGGTCTGATATTTTCAAAGTCCGATTAAGGGAAATGATCGCACTTTGGATTATCATTTTTCTGATTTTCGGTTTCAGATTTCTGCCTCTTACAGATATCGTAACCACCCATCACAACCTTGAAAAGTCAGGGACACAGCACCCCCACTAGAATCACCTTTTTGCTTTTTAACAGAATCTGCCCTAATATAGAGTTAGTTGATTATTAATTGTATATTCGAGGTTTGTCATGAAGCGAATTTTTAGATTTATTTATCTTTCTATCATTATGTTCGTCCAAATGTTCATCAGTTACCCCACTTATGCTTTTGAAAACCCAACTCAAACATTGGAAGCTGCAAACCTTCGCACCGCAATCGATGAAGCCAACAAAATCAAAGACCCAAAACAACGGCTCGATTTATTAAAAGCAGCATCGGACAAAATCCTAGCATCGTGCAAAGATAACATGATGGTTATAGATATACTTTCAAAAGCAACGAAGGATGTTTCTAAAATCGAAGATATTGCGAAACAAGCAGATACCCTTCGTGCTGGCCTATTGGAAGCATTGGTTATCCTAACCTTCAAGCCAAAAGTTGAAGCCCCCGTGCCCGCTGGATTCCCTGCTCCAACCCCAGTTGGTGTTGTTGAAATTAAAAAGCTTCCTGTTTACCGCATGGCAAAAGTTAACAATACTGGGGGAGGCAATAACTTCTTCACCCTCTTTAATCACATCAAGAAAAACAATATCGAGATGACCGCACCTGTTGAAATGACGATGGCGGAGAAAAATGGAAAGTACACCGAGTCATCGATGGCTTTTCTTTATCAGGAAACAACTTTGGGAAAAGTCGGACCGCAGGGCAATATCGCAGTTCTTGACACCAAAGAATGTATGGTTGCTAGTATCGGTATGCAGGGTTCACCGACTGCTGAAGCAATTGAATCTGCGAAACGATGGCTAATCGAGAAAATCAAGACCGCCCCAGAAGCTTACGAAATCGAAGGGGAATTAAAGGTCATGGGGTACAACAGCCCATTCATGCCCGAGAAACTGCGCTACTACGAAGTTCAATTACAACTCAAACTTCCCACGAAGTAAGTACACCAAATCCCCTACAGATTCTTACTGCTGTGGGGGGTTCGCTTCTTTGATCATCGCGCCGCTTTGCTCACTCAGAATCAGGATCGAAAACTTTTCGATCGGTGATTTCTCGGGTGTGCTAACTGTTGCGTAATCAAATCTGCCACGCACATCGGTGTAACCATCCTTGTGGAATTTCACCCCTTGGGCAGTCTTGGAATAAACTTTCACATAAACTTTTGCAAGTGGTTTGGAAGTAATGCTGTCTACCACTTTTACTTGGCCATAGGTTTCAATCACCTGAACAGACATAGCGTTTGCGTAATAAGGAAGTGCGATGGTTTTCGCACCTGCAGAAATTTCAACAAGAACATTCTTGCTAGCAAATTCTTTAGGGAGATCAAACGAAGCTTTAGCCTGGCCTTTGATCAACTCCAAAGTTTGGGAAGCATTGGGTTTAATGAATGCAAACTGATTCCCTGATTGTGCCACAAAAGGATTTCTGCTGAACAAAAGCTCTACATCCATGAGGTAGTAGTTAACTTTTACTGAAGCAAGGTTCTGGTAGTTAACATTAATTTTCTTGGCATCAATGTTGAAATCGAAACTGGATTCACTCGCAGCAAGTTGGGCCTGCTTTTGTTCCTTACTTTCAGGGTCAACAACCTTGGCATCTTTGCCTTCTGCTTCATCAAGCTGGTTGATAATAGTGGCGAAGGTGTTTTTCCAACGATCCACCGGATGGTTGGCGTACTTAAGTGCTACAGTTCGCGCCCTTGGGTATTCCTGCGTGTAAAAATCGAGGTAAGCCCTGCAGTAATCGTATTGCATTGCGGTTGCAATTTTCGCAGGATCAACCTGACTGAAATAAGCCAGCGCCTCTTCAACTCTGTCTTGCAGCAACAGGTAATAAGTTGCAGCCAACAAATCTGTATCGTTTAGCTTCGTGCGATAAGAAAGTGTTTTAAGGAAGTGCTGGTATTGCTCCAAAAGCCGATCATTCACAATTTGTCTGGCTTGGCCTAGGGAATGAGCACGGGCGTTTACCAACGGTTTGTATTCAAGATGTTCATACTGCCCTGAAGCAACAGGGTTGTAGGAAAGTATCTTGCAATCGATGGTGACAGCGCATTCAGCTATGATTTTTGCGGAATTCAAAAGATACTGCCTGATCGCATTCACATCGTCATGCAATACGCCATAGGCCCAAAGATCATTATTAAACAAATGCCTATCTTGCAAAAGCTTAATAATGCTTGCGAAAAAGGCTTTATCTTTCATCCTGAAAGCGATCTTCAAAAGATTAAGCGAGCGGACATTTTCCCGTTCAAGAAAATCAAGCACTTCT